>JAZUHO010000109.1:0-123238 GCA_045641745.1 Agathobacter sp.
ATTATTTCGTTAAAGCATACAGAGGAGTTAGACTACTATATGGAACGTACCAATATGTCATATAAAGTAGTGGATAATTTATTCGACTCTTTGACGAATGAACCGCAAAAGGTTTTGCTGATTGATACCGAGCATTCTGGAAAACTACAAGAGTTTGAGGCTAGTAATCTGGAATGGACGCAGAATGGAATGAGTACCGTATATTCCTGTGAAGAGTATTTGGAATATGTTCCGAAGAATATAAATAAAGGAACAGGTGTAAAGTATTTGGCGGACTTTTTGAATATTCCGTTAGAGGATACCATAGCAGTAGGGGATGAGAGAAATGACATACCGATGATCCAAGCTGCACATATTGGTGTTGCTATGAAAAATGCGCATGAAGAAGTGAAAGAAGCCGCAGATGTTGTAACTTTATCCGACAATAATCAAGATGCAATCGCAAAGCTAATACATAAATATATTTTGGAAAAAAGCGAAGATTAGTTTTACTTTATTCCTAAATGAATAAAAAATCCTTCTAAGTAATTATAAAAATGCAAGTTACTTAGAAGGTTTTTTAATTCACTTCATGGTAAATTCTTTTCTTATGGAATTCTTTTTCTATGGAATACTTTTCTTATCGAATTCTTTTCTTATCGAATTCTTTTCTTATGGAATAAAACGCTTCGCCGGGACCGCTTCTTTTACTTTTTCTAAAATCGAGTAAGGGATGAATAAATTTCCACGCCCTTTTCCTAAATGAATATAGGGTTTATTGGAACCATGAAAATCAGAACCGCCACTGATGAGCAAATGGTGCTTCTGGGCAAGTGCTTTCATTTCTATTTCTTGTCCATGATCATAGGTTGAATAGATGGCTTCGATGCCATCTAGGTGAGCTTCCTTCATGGAAATAATGAGTTCCTCGAGTTCTGCGCGCTTCATTTTGTATAGAAGAGGATGTGCAAGGATTGCAATTCCACCTGCGGCGTGAATGAGATTACAGGCTTCTTGCGGAGAGATTTTTCTTCTTGGAACATAACAAGAACAATCATCTCCAAGATAGCGTTCAAAAGCATGGGTGAGGGAACCGATTTGCCCATGATCCACAAGGAAACGGGCAATATTGGCTCTGGTAATCACAGCTTCTGGGTTGTCAGCAACTAAAGCCTCCCAAGTGATAGAAAATCCTTCTTGCTGGAGCCTTTCTATCATCTCTTGATTTCGATTGTCCCTTGCGATAAGAAAGTCACGGATTGCAGAGCATAGTGTTTCATTTTGCGGATCAATATATAGACCAACAACATGAATTTCTTGTCCGTGGTAATCGGTAGAGAGTTCGATGCCGGGAATGATTTCTAAAGAGGAACCCTCCGCGGATTTTTGAGCACGAAGGACACCCTCGCAAGTGTCATGATCTGTTAGGGCGAATGCTTGCATATGAATGCGTAGAGCTTCCTGTACAAGCTCTTCTGGGGTAAAGGTTCCATCGGAAAAGGTAGAGTGAACATGTAAATCTACAAATTTGGATAATTGCATAGTAACCTCCTGCGCGATTAAACGCCTTTTTCTAGTTATATATTTTACAAAGAAATGGAAGATTGTAAAACAAAAAATGCAAATTTAACAAAGAAATGGAGCTTATAAGAAAAAAATGGAACTTACAAGAAAAGAAATGGAGCTTAGAAACAAGTACTTGCACATATTTATGTTTTATAGTACTATAGCCTATGGAATTTTACACACATGTCTTTCTAGGCTTTTTACTAGTTTTTGAGTCATAATGGTAGAAAGGTGGTTGACAAATGTGAGATTCCGTGTTAAATTAACATAGTTGTTAGAAAAAACAAGTAGAGTATCCACTCTCACCTAAGCGCAATAGGGCGACTTAGAGTTCATATTTCGAGCATATTTCATGTTTAGAAATGTTAGTGGATAGTCTGCCTATCCACTTTTTTTATGGAGGTACAAGACCATTAGCGAATTAATGATTAATGAACAAATCCGAGACAAGGAAGTTCGACTTATTGGAGAGAATGGAGAACAGCTTGGAGTAATGTCTTCAAGAGAAGCGCAGAAGATTGCTGACGAGGCTGGACTTGATTTGGTAAAGATTGCACCAACTGCGAAACCACCGGTATGCAAGGTGATTGACTACGGCAAGTATCGTTACGAGTTAGCTCGTAAAGAGAAAGATGCAAAAAAGAAGCAGAAGACAGTAGAGCTGAAAGAGATTCGTCTGTCTCCAAACATTGAAGCTAACGATTTGAATACCAAAATGAATTCAGCTAGAAAGTTCCTTGCAAAAGGAAATAAGGTGAAGATTACACTTCGTTTCCGTGGAAGAGAGATGGCTCACATGAATAACAGTAAGCACATCTTAGATGACTTTGCGGAACAACTTTCAGATGTAGCAGTAGTGGAGAAAGCACCAAAAATCGAAGGCAGAAGCATCGGTATGGTGCTGGCAGAAAAGAGATAACATTTTAAGGAGGAAACAACAATGCCAAAAATTAAAACAAACAGAGCAGCTGCAAAACGTTTCAAAGCAACAGGTTCAGGAAAACTCAAAAGAAACAAAGCTTACAGAAGACATATCTTAACAAAGAAAACAACTAAGAATAAGAGACAGCTCAGAAAAGCAGCTATGATGGATCAGACAAACATCAAAGCTATGAAGAAGATTTTACCATATTTGTAAGAAGTAGTTTAAGGAGGACAAAAACCGATGGCAAGAGTTAAAGGCGGCGTTGGCGCTAAGAAAAGACATAATAGAACATTAAAATTAGCAAAAGGATACAGAGGAGCTCGCTCTAAACAGTATCGTGTAGCAAAACAGTCAGTTATGAGAGCTTTAACAAGTTCTTATGCTGGACGTAAAGAGAGAAAGAGACAGTTCCGTCAGTTATGGATTGCTCGTATCAATGCAGCAGCAAGATTAAACGGACTTTCATATAGCCAGTTTATGTACGGATTAAAATTAGCTGGTGTTGAGCTTAACCGTAAAGTATTAGCTGATATGGCTGTAACAGATGCAGCTGGATTTGCTAAATTAGTTGAGGTTGCTAAAGCAAACTTAAAATAAGAAACATAAAAAGAAGTTGGAGTGCTAGATGCATTCCAACTTTTTTGATTTTAGTACATGATTTGTAATTGAGAAATACATTTTATTTCACAAAGGATTGTCGATATGCTTTTGGAGACAGTCCTTTATTTTTATGGAAGGTTTTGGAAAAGTACAAGCTATTATCAAAACCAACAGAGTTTGCAATTGCTGTTATAGATAAAGAGGAGTGCTCTAATAGGTAGCAAGATTGCTTGATGCGGAAGTCTGTAAGATATTCTTTTGGAGAGAGACCCATAACACTTTCAAAAGAGCGAAAGAGATGGCTGCGACTTAGACCGACATAGGCAGCAATATCCTCTACTGTAATTGGGTAGGAATAATTTGCAGTAATATATTCAATTCCCTTTTGTACATAGCTGTTGGTGGTATTTTGAAGATTACGTTTGGTGCTTCCATGCATAAAGGTTGCTAATAAGGTATAGAGTCGACCGGTCATTTCAACAGCATGCTCGAATTCATTTCCTCTGGCATCGTAGATGTGAAGCAACTGACGTTTAACATCGTCTCCATAGATTATATTTCGTAGAAAAGGCGTGTCATATGTAAAATCGGTTGCCTTGATAATCATGGAAGCATCACTGCCGGTAAAACCAACCCAGGCATATTCCCAGGGATCCTTTTCGTCAGCATAATAGGTAACCTCTGTATTAGGAAAAACAAGAAAAACATCTCCTGCATGAAGAGAAATAAGGTTATTTCCGCATTTATAAAAGCCTTTCCCGGATATTACGTAATGAATCAGATAATGGTCACGAATACCGGGTCCCCATTGGTAGAGAGAGTCGCACTTTTGAAATCCAACATTATATACGGAAAGAGAAACAAGCTCTTTTTCCTCTACAATGTAGGAATTTTTATATTTTTCATTCATAATAGATGCTCCTTATGGTATGTATTTGCGTTCTTTGCGGTTAAATTTGGCAATAATTTCTTGTGGAAAATATTTGTAAACAACCGATTGCAATGTCGCTTTTTTAATGTAATTATAACGTTTGTGAGAAACTCATGCAACAAAATTACATATATATTCTACATTTTGAACTATACAAAAGACAGAAAAAGGGATACACTATCTGTAACAAATGAATGAAAAGGAGAGAATAGCATGGCAATTTTAGTAACTGGTGGAGCAGGTTATATTGGAAGTCATACCTGCGTTGAATTATTAAATGCAGGATATGAAGTTGTTGTTTTAGATAATCTTAGCAATGCATCAGAGAAATCATTAGAAAGAGTGAAAGCACTTACGGGAAAAGAAGTGACCTTCTACAAAGGAGATATTCTTGATAGAACTATCTTAAATGAAATCTTTGCAAAAGAGAAAATTGATAGCTGCATTCACTTTGCAGGTTTAAAAGCAGTTGGTGAATCTGTTGCAAAACCTTGGGAATATTACCAGAATAATATTGCAGGAACCCTTACATTGGTAGATGTGATGAGACAAAATGGTTGTAAGAACATTATTTTCTCTTCTTCTGCAACTGTTTATGGAGATCCAGCACAGATTCCAATTACTGAGGAATGCCCAAAGGGACAGTGCACGAACCCATATGGATGGACGAAATCAATGTTAGAGCAAATCTTAATGGACATTCAGAAAGCTGACAATGAGTGGAATGTTATCTTACTTCGTTACTTTAATCCAATCGGAGCACATCAGAGTGGAACTATGGGAGAGAATCCTAATGGTATTCCAAACAATTTGATGCCATACATTACACAGGTTGCCGTTGGTAAATTGAAAGAGTTAGGCGTATTCGGAGATGATTATGATACTCCAGATGGTACAGGCGTACGTGATTATATTCACGTGGTAGATTTAGCAATTGGCCATGTAAAGGCCTTAAAGAAGATTGAAGAGAATGCAGGCCTTAAAATTTATAATCTTGGAACAGGACACGGATATAGTGTTCTTGATATCGTAAAGAATTTTGAAGCTGCAAATGACATCAAGATTCCATATGTTATCAAAGAAAGAAGACCAGGAGATATTGCAACCTGCTACTGTGATCCAGGAAAAGCAAAAGAGGAGCTTGGATGGGAAGCACAGTACGGAATTAAAGAAATGTGTGCAGACTCATGGAGATGGCAGAAAAACAATCCAAACGGATATGAGGACTAATTTTCGCCATCGTTAACTAAAAAGAAAATCCCTTCTGAGGCTACTGAAAACAAAGGTAGACCTTGGAAGGGATTTTTTCTTGCTAAAAATGGGGTTTTGTAATAATATCATGCATAGATAAACCTTGCGTATGCGAAAGGGAAAGAAAATAAAAAGAGGAAAGGGTTAGAGGAAGAAAATGGAAAATCAAACATGCTTATGGAAAGATAGAAAGAGAACATTTTTGGGATTGCCATTGAGTTTTACCAAGTATTGCCTTACAGACGATCGTTTGTTTATTGAAACGGGATTTTTTAATTCAGTAGAAAATGAAGTTCGCTTGTATCGTATTTTGGATTTACAATTGTCGAGATCCTTGGGACAGAAAATTTTTGGCCTTGGTACCATTAAGGTGAAGTCGGCAGATAAAACCATGGGAGATTTCGAAATCAAAAATATTAAGAATTCCAAGGCGGTAAAGGAGCAGCTTTCCAATTTGGTGGAAGAGATGCGAGACAAAAAGCGCGTTGTGAACCGTGAGATGATGGTAGATGACACGGATGACGATGATGAGAGAGAGACAGATTTGAACTAAAATGTGATAAATATGTCACACATGACAAGGTGTGAATTCGAATCACAAAATTGGAAATTAAGATAACAAAAAGGCACTGCATAACGCAGTGCTTTTTAGCAGTCCGTACGGGAATCGAACCCGTGTTTCCGCCGTGAGAGGGCGGCGTGTTAACCGCTTGACCAACGAACCGTGTATGATAATATCATGCGAATGGAAAGAATGCAAGCTTTTTTTACAAAAAAAGTTAAAAAATTTTAAAAAAGGGATTAAAAACCTTGCAAAGCCTTGAAAATAGTGCTATTATACACATGATAACAAGGTGACTAGGTTGAGAGAGGGCGAAAGTCCTCTCTCAATTCACGTTTAAAAACAAAATATAGAAAAGAGGTGTGGATATTGTCCAAAGGAAAAGTCTATGAAGAGAAGACAGAGAGCCTCATCCTACCAATACTTGAAAGAATGAATTTTGAATTGGTTGATGTAGAATATGTCAAAGAAGGTAGCGTCTGGTATTTACGTGCATACATCGATAAGGAAGGTGGAATCACCGTCTTAGATTGTGAAGCTGTAGCTCGCGAGATGAACGAAATTCTAGATCGAGAGGATTATATCGCAGATTCTTATGTGTTCGAGGTGAGTTCTCCAGGACTTGGCAGACCACTTAAGAAAGAGAAAGATTATGTGCGCAATATGGGCAAGGATGTTGAGATTAGAACCTATCGTGCCATAAATCGTGAGAAAGAATTTGTCGGAGCATTGATTGCTTACGATGATCACAGTGTAACCATTTCTGTACCAGAAGGGGAAGAAATGACATTTGAAAAAGCGGATATTGCCCTGATACGTCAGGCTATTGATTTTTAGCGTAAGATAACAAAGTAGGAGGATAATAATAATGAATAATGAGTTATTTGAAGCGTTAAATATATTAGAGCAGGAGAAAAATATCAGCAAAGATACATTGCTTGAGTCGATTGAAAACTCATTGCTTTCAGCATGTAAGACTCACTTTGGAAAAACAGATAACATTAAAGTATCGATTGATCCAGAAACATGTGAATTCCATTGCATTCAGGAAAAAACGGTAGTGGAAAATGTGGAAGATACCGTAACAGAGATTTCATTACCAAACGCACAGATGATTGATAAGAAATATGAGTTAGGTGATATCGTTCAGATTGAAGTGAAATCGAAGGAATTTGGCCGTATTGCAACACAGAACGCAAAGAGTGTTATTTTGCAGAAAATTCGTGAGGAAGAGCGAAAGGTTGTATACAATGAATACTTTAGCAAATCCAAAGATGTGGTAACCGGTATCGTACAGCGTTATGTTGGAAAGAATGTTAGCATTAATCTTGGCAAGGCAGATGCCCTTCTTACAGAAAGTGAGCAGATTAAGGGAGAGACATTCCAGCCAACTGAGAGAATTAAAGTGTATATTGTAGAAGTAAAAGATACTCCAAAGGGTGCTAAGATTCTTGTGTCAAGAACACATCCAGAGCTTGTAAAACGCCTTTTCGAATCGGAAGTAACAGAGGTGAAAGAGGGAATCGTTGAAATTAAAGCAATCTCCCGTGAGGCAGGAAGCAGAACAAAGATTGCTGTATGGTCTAATGATCCAGATGTTGATCCGGTTGGTGCATGTGTAGGTATGAATGGTGCACGTGTAAATGCAATTGTATCAGAGCTTCGTGGAGAAAAGATTGATATTATTACATGGGATGAGAATCCTGCAATCTTAATTCAGAATGCACTTAGCCCAGCAAAAGTTATTTCCGTTATTGCAGATGCAGACGAGAAGACAGCAAAGGTTGTTGTTCCAGATTATCAGCTTTCACTTGCAATCGGTAAAGAAGGACAGAACGCAAGACTTGCTGCTCGTTTAACAGGATTTAAGATTGATATTAAGAGTGAAACACAGGCTCGTGAGGCAGGAGACTTCATGGATTATGAAAATGATTACGAAGATGAAGAGTACTACGAAGACGAGGAATACACAGAGAATGAGACAGAAGATGCTGATGTAGCATTAGATGAGGAATAAGTATGTCAAATAAGAAAATTCCTATGCGTATGTGTGTTGGATGCGCTGAAATGAAGGCAAAGAAGGATTTAATTCGTGTGATTAAGACACCGGAAGAAGAGGTTCTTTTGGATGCGACTGGAAGAAAGAATGGTCGCGGCGCATATATTTGTTTGAATCCGGATTGTCTGAAAGCAGCAAGAAAGTCCAAGGGATTGGAACGTTCCTTGAAAACTGCCATCCCAGAGGAAGTGTATGATAACCTGGAAAAGGAGATGAACGCACTTGCAAAATAAAGTATTATCCATGCTGGGTATAGCAGCAAAATCAGGAAACGTTGCCAGTGGAGAATTTTCTACCGAACAGGCGGTAAAAAAAGGAAGAGCATATTTGGTAATTGTTTCAGAGGAAGCATCTGATAACACCAAGAAAATGTTTACAAACATGACAGAATTCTATGAGGTTCCTATGTATGTTTATGGAACTAAGGAAGAATTGGGACGTTGCATTGGAAAACAGTTTCGTGCATCCCTTGCCATTACCGATGAAAATTTGGCAAAGGCGGTAGAAAGGAATTTGGTAACCGAAAAAACTGAATAATGGAGGAAATTATTACATGGCAAAAATGAGAGTTCATGAACTTGCAAAAGAATTAGATATAAAATCACAAGACATTGTAGAAATGCTTAGCACAACAGAGTATGCGGTAAAAGGCGCAACAAGTGGTGTGGAGGATGCTGCAGTTGCACTTGTAAGAAATAAATATAAGAAGGCAGAAGCTCAAAAGGCAGAAGCTCAAAAGGCAGAAGCTCCAAAGGCGGAAGCTCAAAAGGCAGAAGCTCCAAAAGCGGAGACTCCAAAAGCAGAGGCTCCAAAAGCAGAGGCTCCAGCAGAAGAAAAACATGAAAGACCAAAGAAGAAGTCTAGCATTACTGCTGTTTACAATGCACAGTACAGCAAACAGCAGCCACAAAGACGTCCAAATGGAAACAATGGAGAGCGTAGAAACGACAACCGTGGAGAGCGTAGAAACGATAACCGTGGAGACAGAAATGATCGTGGACCAAGAAGAGATGGCGGATTTAATAATGCGCAGAAACAGGAGAAACATAGCATTATTCGTCCACGTCCAGTTGGAGAACGTGCAATGCGTCCAATTAGTGAGCGTACAGCAAACCACGAGGAGTCTATGGAAGTACGTTCGGCAAAACAGGTGGAAAATCGTTCAGCTAATGTAGCATCCAATGAAAGCGTACAGACAGAACGTGTGGAACGTACACAGACTGAACGCCCAATCCGCCCACGTGTAGAGCGCAACATATTTGCAGATCGCCCACAGAGAGAAAACTCTGAGCGCAGAGAAGACAATCGTGGAGACAGAAACGACCGCGGAAATAGAAACGATCGCAGAAACGATAATCGTGGGGACAGAAATGACCGTGGCGATAGAAACAATCGTTTCAACAATGAGCGCGGGGATAAAAATAATCGCTTCAACAATAACCGCGGAGACAGAAATGACAACCGTGGAGATAGAAATGATCGTGGCGACAGAAACAACCGTTTCAATAATGATAGAAATTCTGGCTCAAGAGGTATGGATGTAGCTGTTCCTGCAGATGATGTAAGAGGAAAGGAAAGTCGCGAGCGTAATAACAACCGCGGAAATAATAACAACAATCGTCGTCAGGAGCACGACAAGCTTGGTAAACGCCAGGAAAATTACATCAACTTGGAGAAGCATGGTGGAAAGAAAAAAACACAGCAGCCACAGCAGCCTAAGGAAGATCCAAATGAGATTAAGACAATTTCTCTTCCAGAGAAAATTGTTATTCGTGATTTGGCAGATAAAATGAAGGTTCAACCTTCTGCAATTGTTAAGAAATTATTCTTAAAAGGACAAATGGTAACGGTTAACCATGAGGTCGACTATGAGACTGCAGAAGAAATTGCATTGGAGTTTAACTTTATCTGTGAACCAGAAGAGAAAATTGACGTTATTGCGGAACTGTTAAAAGAGGATGAGGAAGTTGCAGAAGATATGGTAAGCCGTGCACCAGTTGTTTGTGTAATGGGACACGTTGACCATGGTAAAACTTCTCTTCTTGATGCAATTCGTTCAACAAGAGTAACCGATCGTGAGGCAGGTGGAATTACACAGCACATCGGTGCATCGGTAGTATCAATCAATGATCAGAACATTACGTTCCTTGATACACCAGGTCATGAGGCATTTACTGCAATGCGTATGCGTGGTGCAAAATCTACAGATATTGCAATCCTTGTAGTTGCAGCTGACGATGGTGTTATGCCACAGACGGTTGAGGCAATTAACCATGCAAGAGCTGCCGAGGTTGAAATTATTGTTGCAATTAACAAGATTGATAAACCAAGTGCAAATATTGATAAAGTAAAACAGGAGTTATCTGAGTATGAATTAATTCCAGAAGATTGGGGTGGAAGCACAGTATTTTGTCCTGTTTCTGCACATACAGGAGAGGGAATTGAGAACCTTCTTGAGATGATTCTTCTTACCTCTGAGGTATTAGAACTAAAAGCAAATCCAAACCGTAATGCAAGAGGTCTTGTCATCGAGGCACAGCTTGATAAAGGTCGTGGATCGGTTGCAACTGTTCTTGTACAGAAGGGAACACTTCACGTAGGTGACTCAATTGCATGCGGTAGCAGCTACGGTAAAGTGCGTGCCATGATTGATGACAAGGGTCGTCGTGTGAAGGAAGCTGGTCCATCAACTCCTGTTGAGATTCTTGGACTTAACAATGTTCCTGATGCGGGTGAAACCTTTGTATGTTGTGATTCCGATAAGGAAGCAAAAGCGTTTGCAGATACTTACATTTCCGAAGGAAAGAATAAGCTTATCGAAGAGACAAAAGCAAAAATGTCCTTGGATGATCTCTTCTCACAGATTCAGTCTGGTAATACCAAAGAGTTGGATATCATTGTAAAAGCTGATGTACAAGGTTCTGTAGAAGCGGTGAAACAGTCACTTGTTAAGCTTTCTAACGAGGAAGTTGTTGTTAAAGTTATTCATGGTGGTGTAGGTGCAATCAATGAATCCGATGTTATTCTTGCATCTGCAAGTAATGCAATTATCATTGGATTTAACGTTCGTCCAGATCCAGTTGCAAAAGCTACTGCAGATCGTGAAGGCGTAGATGTTCGACTTTACAAAGTTATCTACAATGCAATTGAAGATGTAGAAGCGGCAATGAAGGGTATGTTGGATCCTGTATTTGAGGAGAAGGTTATCGGTCATGCTGAAATTCGTCAGATTTTCAAAGCATCTGGAGTTGGAAATATTGCAGGTTCTTATGTATTAGATGGTAAGTTTGAGCGTGGATGTAGCGTACGTATTACACGTGCTGGCGAGCAAATTTTCGAAGGTGCACTTGGATCCTTAAAACGTTTCAAGGATGATGTTAAGGAAGTAAAAGCAGGATACGAGTGTGGTCTTGTATTTGACGGATTTAACGAAATCGAAGAGCTTGATATTGTTGAAGCTTATAAGATGGTTGAGGTACCACGTTAAGAGGCGGTATATATGAGAAAAAACAGTATAAAAAACATTAGAATTAATGAAGAAGTTCATCATGAACTTAGTAATATTATTCGTGGAGAAATCAAAGACCCACGAATTAATCCAATGACAAGTGTGGTTGCTGTGGAAGTGGCGCCAGATTTAAAGACAGCTAAGGCATATATTAGTGTACTTGGAGATGAGAAATCTCAGCAAGATACCATTGCGGGACTTCGCAGTGCAGAAGGATATATTCGCCGTTGTCTTGCGAAAGCAATTAATCTTCGCAACACACCAGAAATCAAATTTATCTTGGATCAATCGATTGAATATGGTGTTACGATGTCTCGAATGATAGATGACGTAACAAAGGATTTGAAAGAGGAAAATGATGAAGCTTGATCAAGTGATTGAGGGAAAGAGCTCCATAGGCATCGCTGGACATGTACGTCCAGACGGTGACTGTGTGGGCTCATGCCTCGCAACTTACAATTATATTAAAACGTATTATCCCAATGTGGATGTGCGTATTTATTTAGAGCCAATTCCAAATATATTTAAATTCCTAAAGCGTTCAGAAGAGATTCGTATGGCAGACGAAGAAATGGAATTTGATTTGTTTATTGCGCAGGACTGTGGTGATGCAGGACGTTTAGGTGATGCAGCAAAGTATTTTGCAAACGCAAAGCATACATTTTGTATCGATCATCATGTTAGCAATCAAGCCTTTGCAGAGAAGAATTATATTTTCCCATTGGCAAGTTCTACCTGTGAATTAGTGTTTGAGCTATTAGAAGAAGATAAGATTACAAAGGAAATCGCAGAATGTCTCTACACAGGAATGGTGCATGACACAGGTGTGTTTCAGTATTCCTGTACCTCTTCTAAGACAATGAACATTGCTGGAAAATTGATGGATAAGGGAATAGATTATCCAAAGATTATTGATGAAACCTTTTATACAAAGACCTTTAATCAAAATCGAATCTTAGGACAGGCTCTCATTGACAGTCGCCTTTTCTTAGAGGGCAAAGTGATTGCAAGTGCAGTGACAAAGGAAACCATGGCTCGCTACGAGGTGCTTCCAAAGCATTTAGACGGTATTGTGAGTCAACTTCGCGTTACCAAAGATGTAGAGGTCGCAATCTTTTTGTATGAACTTGAAGATGGTGAATTTAAAGTAAGCATGCGCTCTTCCGGAGATGTGGATGTGGCAAAAATTGCCATGCTTTACGGTGGAGGAGGCCATGCAAAAGCGGCAGGAGTTTCTATGGTAGGAACTTCTGAGAAAATTATTTTCCAAATTACAGAGGAAATCAAAAAACAATTATAGGCAGGTTAAATAAGAAATGGTGAATGGAATTATTAACGTATACAAAGAAAAGGGCTTCACGAGTTTTGATGTGGTGGCAAAAATGCGTGGTATGTTTCACCAAAAGAAAATTGGACACACAGGAACTCTTGATCCGGATGCGGAGGGAGTTCTTCCTGTCTGCCTAGGAAAAGCAACTCGAGTGTGCGAATTGTTAACCGATAAGGATAAAGAATATGTGGCAGTTTTGTTGTTAGGACAAGAAACTGATACGCAGGATATTTCTGGACAAGTTCTTCACACCAGCGAAGTTCGAGTGTCGGAGAAAGAAGTGCGTGAGACGATAGCCTCTTTTATTGGTGAGATGGAACAGATTCCGCCAATGTATTCAGCTTTGAAGGTAAACGGACAGAAGCTGTGCGATTTGGCGAGACAAGGGATTACAGTAGAGCGTAAGGCAAGAAAGATTACAATTTTTGACATTGAAATTCTATCCGTGAATTTGCCGGAGGTAACGATGCGGGTACATTGTTCCAAAGGGACATATATTCGTACATTATGCCAGGATATTGGCGAAAAGCTTGGAACCTATGGCTGCATGAAGGCTTTGACGCGAACAAGAGTTTCCAATTTTACATTGGAAAATGCTTATCGTTTGCAAGATTTACAGGCCCTTATTGATGAGGGGGATGAGGCAGTAGCAAAGGCGATTGCTTCGGTAGACTCTGTATTTATGAAATATCCAAGAGTGGATGTTTCGGTAGAAGCATTAAAATTTGTTTTGAATGGAAACCGTGTTCCGATGGAATGGATAAAAGAAAACGCCTTTTTAAATGGGGAAACGGTAAGATTATATGATTGGAATAATAAGTTTGTAGGGTTGTATACGTTTGAGGAAGAAACTCATGACTACAAGCCACGAAAACTATTTATAGAATAATATGAAATACTTTAAGAATACACTGGAATTTAACATTGAGCATCCGACGGTAATTACGATTGGAAAGTTCGATGGATTACATAGAGGACACGAGCTTCTTTTGGAAGAGGTGTTTAAACAAAAAAAAGAACATGGCTATCAGACGGTTGTATTTACCTTTGATATGCCACCGAAAGCACGGGTGGAAAATAGCACACCATGCGTGTTGACATCGAATGAAGAAAAAGAGTTGATATTTTCGCAGACTGGTTTAGACTATTTAATAGAGTGTCCTTTCACGGACGAAATTATGCATATGGAGCCGGAAGATTTCATAGTATGGCTCGTTGATAAAATGCAGGTTAAGTGTTTTGTGGTAGGAGAGGACTTTCATTTTGGTCATAAGAGGGCAGGCGATTATAAGCTACTTCAAAAATTTGAAAAGAAGTATGGTTATGAGACGGTAGTTTTTCAAAAGATGCAGGAGGATGGACGAGACATCAGTAGTACTTATGTGAGGGAAGAAATTGCCAAAGGAAATATTTCGAAAGCAAATCATCTTTTAGGGTATCCTTACTTCATAAAGAGTACCGTTGTTCATGGAAGAAAGCTGGGAAGAACGATTGGAATTCCAACCATTAATATGGTTGTACCAAGTGATAAAATTTTACCACCGAATGGGGTATATGCTACAAGTGTAACAATAGATGGAAGAACATACTTAGGGGTAACCAATGTAGGGAGAAAACCTACCGTAGGAAAGAATAATCCGATGGGAATTGAAACGCATATTATTTCATTTGAGCAAGATCTCTATGGAGAAATGATACAAGTTGATTTTTTAGAGTTTCTGAGATTTGAGCAGAAATTTGATAGCATTGAGGCTTTGCAACGTCAAATGAATTGTGATATAGAGCGCACAAAACAATATTTTGCGAATAGGGAGAATTAAAATGGATTTATTTATTAATTTGGCGGCAGGATTAGGATTGTTCCTGTTTGGAATGAATTTTATGAGTCAGGGAATGCAGAAATCTGCAGGAAGCAAAATGCGAGGCTTGATTAATGCAATGACAAAGAACAAGGTGATAGCAATTTTGTTTGGAGCATTGTTTACGGCAGTAATCCAGTCATCAGGTGCTACTACGGTTATGGTAGTCAGCTTTGTGAATGCAGGACTTATGACACTGGAACAATCCGTAGGAATTATTTTTGGTGCCAATATTGGTACTACCATTACAGCACAGCTTGTTTCATTAAAGCTTACAGCAATTGCACCATATATTCTGTTGCTGGGCGCTATTATGATGGTCTTTTTCAAAAAGCAGATGGTAAAACAAATCGGAGAAATTGTACTCGGATTTGGTTGTCTTTTTATGGGAATTTCACTTATGACTCAGGCGATGGATTCCTTAAAAGAATTTCCAGCGGTCATTGATACCTTAGCTAAATTAGATAACCCACTTTTGGGTATTTTACTGGGATGTGCAATTACAGTGATACTACAGAGCTCATCTGTAACGGTCAGCATCATCTTGATGATGGCAGGACAAGGATTAATTGGATTACCAATTTGTTTATTCTTTATCCTTGGATGTAACATTGGTTCTTGTACACCAGCAGTACTTGCTAGTTTAAATGGAAACAAAGAATCCAAACGTGCTGCTTCCATTCATGTAATGTTTAACGTCTTTGGTATGGTGGTTCTTGGAATTATTCTTGCTATTGGAATGGATCAGGTAATTGCATTATTACATGCAATTTCTGGAGCAAGTATCCATCGTTGTGTTGCAAATGCAGATACCTTATTCAAGATTTTCCAGACCATTATTTTCTTCCCGTTATCTGGATGGTTTATGAAGCTATCCTATATTTTGATTCCAGGTGATGATTCGGAACAGAGTGCACTTCATTTGCAGTTTATTAATCGAAAAGCAAAAATCGTACCTGCAACTGCAACGCTCGAGGTGGTGCATGAGGTTTCCAGAATGGGAGATTTAGCTGCAGAGAATCTTCTTTTGGCTATGGATGCATTTGAAGAAATGGATGAAAATAAAATTAAACAGGTGTATGAGCAAGAGAAGTTAATTGACTATTTAAGTAAAGAAATTACAGAATTTCTTGTGGAATTGATTCAGTATGAGCTTCCAACGACAGACACTGAGCGAATGGGTGGTTTATTCCATGTCGTGAATGATATTGAGCGAATTGGCGATCACGCGGAAAATATTGCAGATTCTGCAGTTACAAGATCGAAAGATAATGTCGAGTTCACAAAAAAAGCAATGAAAGAGCTTCGCGAGATGGTGGACATGGTAGACAACAATCTTCGCCTTTCTTTAGAAGCATTTGCTACTAAGAACCAGCATTTGATTTCACAGGTTTCTAACAATGAAGAAGAAATCGACCATATGGAGCGTATGCTACAAAAGAATCATGTAAAGCGTATGGCAAAAGGAAAATGTACGCCACAGGCTGGAATGCTATTTACAGATATTGTGACAGGATTGGAGCGTGTGGGAGATCACTCAACAAATATTGCATATTCGATTCTTTCTACAGAGGATTAGTGTAGAAAAAGAAAAATATTACAGAAATGTTACAAGAAGTTGACAACTAAGTAACATATTGTTATACTTTAGAAAAAAATGCAATGAATGGGAGGATTCCATGAATAATAAAAAAGTGAAGTATTTGCGTTCGGGGGTAGTTGGATTGGTTGCGGTGAGTCTATCCGTCTCAGCTGGGGTGAGTCCATATAAAGTGTGGACAAGCCAAGAGAACGCCAGATTTACTTCAGAAATTGATACATCAGAGGCTTGGATGACATCTTCTGGTGTCGGAAGTGTTTTAAATAATTTTGAGGGAACCGATATGCAGGTTTCAAATGGAGAAATCCAAAATGTGGCACAGGGACAATCCGTGGAAGACAACGGGCAGAGTATTTGCGGTTTCAACAATGTTGGTGTTGCCATTGTAGAAGAGGGAAATCTAAATATCCGTGAAGGGGCGTCAACAGACACGAGCGTTGTTGGAAAGCTGACAAACCATGCAGTGTGTGAGGTAGTAAGCACACAGGGAGAGTGGACACAGATTTCTTCTGGAAATGTAAGTGGTTACGTGCTTAGTTCTTATATTAAAACAGGAGCGGAAGCACGCCAAATTGCACTTAGTCAGAAAAAGCTGGTAGCAACGGTTAAAACAGATGGACTGCGTATGCGTGAAACACCATCTACCGATGCCAATGTAATTGAGCGTGTGGGAAATGGCGAAGATTTAGAGGCTCTTTCACAGGTGGAAAATGGTTGGATAAAAGTTGCTGTGGGTGATTTGACAGGTTATGTGTCGGCTGAGTTTGTAGAACTTGGTGAAAAGGTTCCAACAGCAAAAACAATTTCAGAATTACGCTATGGCGCCGGAGTTAGCAATGTGCGTGTGGATTTGGTATCCAACGCATGTCAGTATGTAGGAAATCCATATGTATGGGGTGGAACATCCCTTACAAAGGGTGCAGATTGTTCCGGCTTTGTTCTTGCAATTTATCGCCAATATGGAATTTCACTTCCACACTATTCGGGTGCACAGGCAAATTGTGGAACACGTATTAAGGCTTCGGAAGCACAGCCGGGTGATTTATTCTTCTATGGAAGTGGAAAATCAATTAACCATGTTGCGATTTATATTGGAAATGGTCAGATTGTTCACGCAAGTACACCTAGAACCGGAATTATTATATCCAATGCATATTTCCGTTCTCCAATATGTGTAACACGTCTATTAGACTAAGCATGAAATGAAGCAGAGTAATAGGAAATTCATTTTATTTTGATTCCAGAATGAAGCTCTTTTGCAAGTAAATCTTGCAAAAGTAGTTTACATTATAAAGTCGCTATGTTATACTAGCGAAGTATGAAATTAGCCCATATTCGGTTGATGGACACTCCGACCTTCATCTGAGTATATGAAATATCGGGCGTTTATTAAAGAAAAGGAGGATCAACACATGATCGCAAAAGAAAAGAAACAGGCAATTATCGCAGAGTATGGTAGAACACCAGGAGATACAGGATCTCCAGAGGTACAGGTAGCTATTCTTTCAGCTAGAATTGAAGAGTTAACTGAGCACTTAAAAGAGAACCCAAAGGATCACCACTCAAGAAGAGGTATGTTCAAGATGATCGGTCAGAGACGTGGATTATTAGCATACTTAAAAGAGACAGATATCGAGAGATATCGTTCATTAATCGAGCGTTTAGGACTCAGAAAATAGTTGCTATTATAGAGCGGGGTGCAAATTCCGCTCTATTTTTGCGAAAAGAATAAGTGCGAAATGCAAGTATTCAAAAAAGAGAGAAACAGAAATCTATGCCGAAGCCACTGAAGAGAATGCAAGGAAGTTGCCTTGTGATTTTTTCAGTAGTTTCGGGGTTTTCTGTTAAAAGAATGACCAAGGTGGTTAAAGAGAAGGAGATAAGAGACATGTACAAAAGTTATTCGATGGAGCTTGCTGGCAGAACTCTTACGGTAGATATCGGTAGAGTATGTGCACAGGCAAATGGAGCAGCATTATTAAAGTATGGGGAGACTACTGTTTTATCAACAGCAACAGCTAGCGATAAGCCACGTGATGGAATTGATTTCTTTCCACTTAGCGTAGAATACGAAGAGAAAATGTATGCCGTAGGAAAAATTCCTGGAGGATTTAATAAACGTGAAGGAAAGGCATCTGAGAATGCAATCCTTACATCACGTGTTATTGACCGACCAATGAGACCATTATTCCCTAAGGATTATCGTAATGATGTAACCCTTAATAATATGGTTATGGCAGTTGATCCAGAGTGCAGACCAGAGCTTGTAGCAATGATTGGTGCAGCACTTGCAACTACAATTTCAGATATTCCTTTTGATGGACCATGTGCAATGACACAGATGGGACTTGTAGACGGAGAGCTTATTGTTAATCCATCACAGGAGCAGTGGGATAATGGAGATTTGATGCTTACTGTTGCATCAACGAAAGAGAAGGTTATCATGATTGAAGCTGGAGCAAATATTGTTCCAGAAGCAAAAATGTTAGAAGCAATCTACAAATGTCATGAAGTAAACCAGACAATTATTGCTTTCATTGAGAAAATTGCTTCAGAAGTTGGAAAAGCAAAGCATGAGTATACAAGCTGCGCAATTCCAGAGGAAATGTTCGCTGCAATGAGAGAAATTGTTACTCCAGAGCAGATGGAAGAGGCTGTATTTACAGATGAAAAGCAGAAACGTGAAGAAAATATTAAAGAAGTAACTGCAAAATTTGAAGAAGCATTTGCTGAGAATGAAGAGTGGTTGGCTGTATTAGGAGAGGCTGTATATCAGTATCAGAAGAAGACAGTACGTAAAATGATTTTAAAAGATCACAAACGTCCAGACGGTCGTGCAATCAATCAGATTCGTCCACTTGCTTCAGAAGTAGATTTGATTCCAAGAGTACATGGTTCTGCAATGTTTACACGTGGACAAACACAGATTTGTGACGTTGTAACACTTGCTCCATTATCAGAAGTTCAAAAGATTGATGGTTTGGATGCAAATGTAACAACAAAGAGATATATGCACCACTACAATTTCCCTGCATACTCAGTTGGTGAGACAAAAGTTTCAAGAGGTCCAGGACGTCGTGAAATTGGACATGGAGCTTTGGCAGAGAGAGCATTGATTCCTGTACTTCCAAGTGTTGAGGAATTCCCATATGCAATCCGTGCAGTATCTGAAACATTTGAGTCAAATGGATCTACATCCATGGCTTCAACATGTGCATCTTGTATGTCACTTATGGCAGCTGGTGTTCCAATAAAAGCTATGGTTGCAGGAATCTCTTGTGGTCTTGTAACTGGAGAGACAGATGATGATTATGTTGTACTTACAGATATTCAGGGACTCGAAGATTTCTTCGGAGATATGGACTTCAAGGTAACTGGTACACATGAAGGAATTACTGCTATCCAGATGGATATTAAGATTCACGGATTGACTCGTCCAATCGTAGAAGAGGCAATTGCCCGCACAAGAGAAGCACGTCTCTACATCATGGATGAGGTTATGAGTAAGGCAATTGCTGAGCCTCGTAAGACTGTAAATGAATGGGCTCCAAAGATTGAGCAGATTCAGATTGATCCTGCAAAGATTGGTGATGTTGTTGGACAGAAGGGTAAAACAATCAATGAAATCATCGCTCGCACAGGAGTTAAGATTGACATTACAGATGATGGTGCTGTTTCTGTTTGTGGAACAGACAGAGAGCTTATTAACAAAGCAATCGATATGATTAAGATGATTACTACAGAATTCGAGGAAGGTCAGATTTTCTCAGGTGTGGTAACCTCTATCAAGGAATTCGGTGCGTTCATTGAATTTGCACCAGGAAAAGAGGGAATGGTACACATTTCTAAAATTGCAAAAGAGAGAATTAATCATGTAGAGGATGTTCTTACATTAGGTGATAGGGTAACCGTTATCTGCCTTGGAAAAGATAAGATGGGAAGAATTAGCTTCTCTATCAAGGATGTTCCAGAGAACAAATAATGATGTTGGGAAAGAGCGTTGCAAAAGCAGCGCTCTTTTTTTCACATGGACGAGGACGCACTCATATACTGTGAAAAAAGGCAAAGAGCGTCATGAATCGTGCAAAACAGGTGATACATGCAAAAAAAGTATACGAGTATGGGTATTCGGGCAAAGGAGTAACCATTGCAATATTAGACTCTGGAGTAAGTATACATAAGGACTTGGAAGAAAATAGAATGGCTTTTCATGATTTTGTAAATCAAAGACAGAATCCTTATGATGATCATGGACATGGAACCCATGTGACAGGAATTTGCTGTGGGCGACAAGGAATTGCACCCGGTGCCAATTACGTTTCTCTCAAGGTGTTAGATCAAGATGGAAATGGAAAAACAAGACACGTTTTAGAGGCGCTTGAATGGATAAAGAAAAACCAAAGTAGATATAACATTCGCATTGTGAATTTTTCGGTAGGATTTGTTCCGGGAGCCGCAAGGAGAGAGCAAACAAGACTCTTGGAGGCCTTCGAAAGCATGTGGGATGATGGAATCGTAATTGTAACTGCTGCAGGAAACATGGGACCGGGAGAAAATACCGTGACCATACCGGGAATATCTAGGAAAGTGATTACTGTAGGTGCTTGTGATGTTATGAATTATGAAAACGAAACATACAGTGGAGAAGGACCGACACGATGTTGTATTGTAAAGCCTGAGATTTTAGCACCCGGGAGTGATATTCTGAGCTGTGACAATAAAAGTGGGGGCTATCGAATGCGCAGTGGAACTTCAATGGCGGCACCAATGGTAAGCGGAGCCATTGCTCTTGGGATGGAAAAACATCCAGGGTATCTACCCGAAGAGTGGAAGCTTCGCCTTTTTCAATCTGTCAGTGTAACACGGGGAGAAGGAAGAAGAAAATGTTGGGGAATTCTTCATGTTGATAATCTTTTGGAATTGTCATAAAATGAGTTTGTTATAAAAGGGTTAAATTGATTTTTGATAGGGAAGGAAGTTGGATGAAGAGAGTATCACATGGCATTTTTAGTAAGCTTGTAATTTTTGCAGTTGCAATATTATTGCAAGTTCTTTGGTTTATATTTCTGGTTTATTTTGCTTCTGAGAATTCCACGAACTTTAATATGACATTGTCGGTGTTAACGTTTGTACTTGCGTTATATCTGGTAAATCGAAATATGGAACCCAATAGTAAGCTTTCATGGGTGTTTATTATTTTATGGATGCCGGTTGTTGGGGTAACCTGCTACTATTTGTTTGGGCGTTCTGAACTTAGCAGAAGAACCAGAAGAGAGATGGAGGTCGTATATGAACGCATTGTTCCACGGAATCCACTGGAAAAAGTGCGTAAGGAGCAACTTGCAGGAGAAAGCAAAAGCGCATGCTTACAGGCAAATTATTTGTCTGATTATGCACATTATCCTCTTTGCAGGGAGCAGGATTCAAAATACTTTGCAAGTGGTGAGGAAACATATGTTGAATTAATCAAAGATTTGAAGGCAGCCAAGGAATTTATCTTTCTTGAGTTTTTCATTATGCAGCCGGGGAAAATGCTGGACGAAATTGTTACAATTTTAGGAGAAAAGGTGAAAGCAGGCGTTGTGGTTCGAATCATATACGATGATGTGGGATGTATTAACACATTACCACCGAAATATTATAGACGACTACAAGAGCTGGGAATACGCTGTGCCTGCTTTAATCCATTTAAACCAATTCTTTCCATTACGATGAACAACAGAGACCATCGCAAGATTGTGGTGATAGATGGTAAAGTGGCTTACACGGGAGGATTTAATCTGGCGGATGAATATATCAATGCGATTGAACGATTCGGCTATTGGAAGGATGCCGGAATCCGTATGACAGGAGAAGGGGTAAACTCCTTCACTATTATGTTTTTGCAAATGTGGAATTATATTGTAAAAGGCGATGAGGATGGAAGTGCATTTTTGGTGCACCAGCAAGAGGAGATAGAAGAGAACAGAGGCTTTTTGGTCCCGTTTAGCGACACACCATTAGATCATGAGAATGTTGGTGAGAATGTTTATCTCAATATGATTTCTCATGCAAGAAAATATGTGTACATTTATACTCCATATCTAATCATTGACGACACCATGTGTACATGCCTGATTAATGCGGCAAAATCTGGTGTGGATGTGCGCATTGTGACGCCAGGAATACCGGATAAAAAAGTGGTATTTTTACTGACCCAGGCCTATTATGAAAAGTTGATTAGAGGAGGGGTTAAAATCTATCAGTTTACCCCAGGGTTTCTACATGCAAAATGCTTTATTGCAGATGGGGAGTATGCAACGGTGGGCTCTATCAATTTAGACTACCGAAGCCTGTATCATCATTTCGAATGTGGAGTTTGGATGTATCATTGCCAGGCAATTCCAATGTTAGAAAAAGATGTCTATCGAACGATTGAACAAAGTGAACATATTACGATGGAATTTTGTAAAAACCGAAATATATTTGTGCGTTTAGTACAATGTGTGTTGCATTTGTTCGCACCACTTATCTAAATATACAAAGTATTGGTTAAAAAGGCGATTCATACACTAAATCTTGTATTTAGTACTTGCGTTTTGACACATATCAAGGTACAATATGTAGGTACGAAATAGGTAAAATTTGACTTTGAGGTACTAAATCATGGATTTGACAGTAAAATTGCAGGTGTTTGAAGGACCATTGGACCTTTTGCTTCACCTTTTGGACAAGAATAAAGTGAATATATATGATATACCGATTGTGGAGATTACGAGTCAATACATGGCGTATATTGCAGAGATGAAGCGTAGAGATCTTAATGTGGTAAGCGAATTCCTTGTAATGGCTGCAACCTTGATTGACATCAAATCAAAGATGCTTCTACCTAGAAATCCAGATGCGGAGGAAGAGGAAGAAGAGGATCCACGTGCAGAATTGGTGCAGCAATTGCTTGAGTATAAGATGTATAAGTGTATGGCATATGAATTGCGTGATCGCCAATTGGATGCGGAGCGTGTTATGTTTAAGGAGCCAACCATTCCACAGGAAGTGCTACAGTATGAAGAACCAGTGGACTTGGAAGAGTTGGTTTCGGATCTTACGCTTGCAAAATTAAATGATATCTTCAAGAGTATTATGAAAAAGCAGGTGGACAAGATTGACCCGGTGCGTTCAAAATTTGGAAAGATTGAAAAAGAAGAAGTATCTTTGGAAGACCGTATGGTAGCCTTGGAAAATTTTGCGGCTACACATGCACATTTCAGTTTCCGAAGCCTTTTGGAAGCGCAGTCAACAAAGATGGAAATTATAGTTACGTTTTTAGCAATATTAGAATTGATGAAAACTGGAAAGATACATATTTCACAGGAGAATATCTTTGATGATATTAAGATTGATTCTAAGATTGCTGCGTAGAAGATAGAGGTATAGATGGAAGAGAGCAAGAATTACGAAGCGATTATTGAAGCAATTCTATTTACCATGGGAGAATCGGTAGAATTAGAGAGAATTGCAAGTGCAATCGAATTGGATAAAAAGGAAACAAAAGAAATTCTCACAAGAATGATGGAACACTATCAGAATGAAGAACGTGGGATAAATTTGATTGAATTGGATGGAGCATATCAGTTATGCACTAAAACAAGTATGTATGAATATTTGATTCGAATTGCGAAGCAACCAAAAAAAAGAGTTCTTACGGATGTACTTTTGGAGACTCTTTCCATCATTGCGTACAAACAGCCGGTAACCCGTGTGGAAATTGAAAAAATTCGTGGCGTATCCTGCGACCATGCAGTGAGTAAATTGATAGAGTATAACCTGGTGTGTGAAGTGGGGCGTTTAGATGCTCCGGGAAGACCGCTTCTCTTTGGAACAACAGAAGAATTTTTGAGAAGCTTTGGTGTTCAGTCTGTAGATGACCTTCCGGTATTAAATGCAGTTCAGATTGAAGAGTTTAAGCAAGAGGCAGAAGCTGAGATGCAGGTACAACTTAATATATAGAGCATAGAAAGAAAATGTAAGTCATATACTTTTACGAAGAAAGTGAAGGTATGTGACTTTTTTATGTGGAGAAAAAGCAGGAATTATCGTGTGAAAATAGAAATATGTGTGTTGCTTTTTGTTGGACATATATTGACATCAGCCAATTGTGTACAAATATGTGCGGAAGAATTGCAAGAAAATGGAAATCAACAGGAAGCAATTTTGGAAGAAATCCCCGGAGTTAACGCAAGTGGATACTGCGTGATGGATGGGTATACGGGACAAATACTTTATGGAAAAGAAGCAACAGCTCCATTGTCTAATGCAAGCACAACAAAGATTTTGACGTGCATTTTGGTGTTGGAGACAGGTCGCTTGGAAGAAGAAGTTACGTTTTCTCCCAAAGCGGCAATCGCTCCTAAAGTAGCACTAGAAGCGAAAGCAGGAGAACAATTTATATTACGTGATTTGCTCTATGCTATGCTTTTAGAATCCTACAATGATTGTGCTGTGGCAATCGCTGAGCATATTGCAGGGAGCGTTGACTCTTTTTCTGAAGAGATGAATGCAATGGCAGCAAAAATTGGCTGTACGGATAGCTATTTTATTACACCAAATGGATTAGATGCAACAAAAGGTGAGTTGTGGCATCACGCGTCGGCAGCTGATTTGTGTAGAATCATGAAATATTGTTGCTTTGAATCAGAAAAAGCGACAGAATTTGTCGAAATGTCGCAGACAAAACAGTATCAATTTCAAAATATGCAGGGAAAGCTTTATCAGGTCACGAATCAAAATCCGTTTTTACAGACTCTGGATGGAATATGTGCAGGAAAAACGGGATTTACCAATGCTGCTGGCTATTGCTATGTATATGCATGTAACAAGGAAAATTTGCGTTATACAGCAGCTGTGCTTGGAGCGGGATGGCCGCCAAATCGTAAAATTCGAAATGCGGATGTTGAAAAAATAAGTGCGAAAATGGAGGAGGAATACGAATTCTATCAAAAAGAAGTGCCGACGCATGGCATGATTGAACTAGAAAATGGATATGTACAAGGAATGGGATTGAAAACCTGGCAGACAACATTTCACTTACCGGTAAAAATAGAAGTTGATGATGCCGTGATGGAGGGATTACATAAGAAGGGACAGGATATTCAGACACATTCATATATGAGACAAATGCAGTATCCAATTGCGAAAGGACAGGTGATAGGAGCACTAACCTATCAGGGAGAGAACTGGAAACGAGAGTATAAGATTAGGAGCGAAACAGAAGTGGAATACTGGACATTTCAAAAACTGTGGAAATCCATTTTTTATCATTATATGGGATGGGAAACTAAAACAAAATAAATAGTGAAAAATTTAACAAATTCTTCCAACTATATTGAAATTGTAACCAAACAATTATATAATCACAATAGCGAAAAATTTTATTTTTTTATAGATGGAGGAAAAAAATGAGTAGTAACAATCAAAACTTAGCAATGCAGCGTATTGCTAAGCTCGTCGATGAGAACAGCTTTATGGAAATTGGTTCTCTCGTAACTGCACGTAGTACAGATTTTAATCTGAAAGCTACTGATACCCCTTCTGATGGTGTAATCATTGGACATGGATTAGTAGATGGAAATTTAGTATTCATTTATAGTCAGGATGCTTCTGTTTTAGGCGGAACTATCGGCGAAATGCATGCGAAGAAAATTGCTTCCGTTTATGACATGGCAATGAAAATGGGGGCACCTGTTGTTGGATTTATCGATTGTGGAGGACTTCGTTTACAGGAGTCTGTGGATGCGTTAGATGGCTTTGGACAGATTTATGCAAAAGAAGTTGCAGCATCCGGCATTGTTCCACAGATTTGTGGCGTGTTTGGAAACTGTGGTGGTGGACTTGCTGTAGTACCTGCTCTTTGTGATTTCGCTTTTATGGAAGAGTCTAAGGGAAAAATGTTCTTAAATTCACCAGACGCAATTACAGGAAATCGCGTGGAAAAATGCGATACAAGTGCGGCTACTTTCCAGAGTGAAGAAAATGGTTGTATTGATGGTGTTGGCTCAGAGGATGAAGTGATTGCACAGATGCGCGAATTGCTTATGATTCTTCCAACAAATAATGACGGTGACGTATACACGGATGAGTGTATGGACGACTTGAACCGTGTTTGCAATAGCATGGCTGAAATGAAGGCAGATCCAAGATATCTTCTTTCAGAAATTTCAGATAGCAATGTATTTTTTGAGACAAAGAGTGCGTATGCAAAAGAGATGGTTACTGGGTTTATCAAGTTAAATGGTATGACCGTTGGTGCAATTGCCAATGCAACTGCAAAATATGATGAAGAAGGAAATAAAGTTGAAGAATATGATAGCACACTTACGGCAAAAGGTTGTGAGAAGGCTGCTGAGTTTGTTCAGTTCTGTGATGCATTCTCAATTCCAGTTCTTACTCTTTCTAGTGCAAATGGCTTCTGCCCATGTGTATGTTCTGAGAAAAGACTTGCAAAAGCACTTGCAAGACTTACCTATGCGTTTGCAAATGCAACAACTGCAAAGGTTAATCTCATTACAGGAGAAGCATTTGGTACTGCATATGTAACCATGAATTCAAAATCAATCGGAGCTGATTTGGTTTATGCATGGCCAGAGGCAAAGGTAGGAATGATGGATTCTAAACTTGCAGCTAAGATTATGTATCCAGAAGCCGATGCAAACGAACTTAGTGCAAAAGCAAAAGAGTATGAAGAACTTCAGTCAAGCGTAACAAGTGCTGCTAGAAGAGGTTATGTTGACCTTATTATTGATCCAGTAGATACAAGAAAATATCTTGTTGCTGCATTCGAGATGCTTTATACAAAATATGTAAATGAGCCAGAAAAGAAACATGGCACAAAATAAGAAAGGTGACAATATGAGAAAGAAAATTGCATTATTACTTAGCGTTTGCTGTATGATGCTCATGCTCGTTGCCTGTGGAACAGATCCAAAATCGGAAGATTACAATGGTAAATCCTATGATGATTTGTATCAAGCAAGTGAGGGGTGGGTTGCCGTTTTAGCAGGACATACTGTAGACGATGTTCAGAGTGCCATTGATGGTGTTGCAGGGCAGAAGCTTACAGAGGAGCAGCGCATTCAGGTTGAATTATTTGAAAGTGGGATTTCTGCAGTAAGGGACCTGGGAGAGTTTGTTTCTATCGGAGAGTTTACAGTAGAAAAATCTGGTAATACGCTCACTACAACAGAACGCTTAGTATTTGAAGAAAGAGAAGTAGATTTCCAAATTGTATATTCATATTACAATATGGAAGTGATAGGATACACAGTAGAACCAGTGTATTCTTTAGGCGAGAAGATGCAGAAGGCAGGAATTAATACACTTATTTCTATGACTACGGTTTTTGGTGTACTGATTCTTATTTCATTAATTATTAGTTGCTTTAATATCTTCCCTTATCTTGAGGCCAAGAAGAAAGCACAGAAGCAGGCAAATGCTCCTGCAAAGGAATCGGTGGTATCTCAAATTGAAGCAAAAGAAGAGTTACTTACCGATGATACAGAATTGGTTGCGGTTATTGCTGCTGCAATTGCTGCAAGTACAGGACAATCAACAACAGACTTTGTTGTTCGTTCAATAAATAGAAGATAATCAGGAGGATATAATCACATGAAAAGCTATACAATTACAGTAAATGGAACTGTTTATGATGTTACAGTAGAAGAGAATACAGGCGCTGCTTCAACAGCAGCTACACCAAGAAGAGCGGCAGCACCAGTAGCACCAGCAAAGGTGGCAGCACCAGCTGCATCAGGTTCTGCAGGAAGTGTAAAGATTGAGGCAGGAGCTGCAGGAAAAGTATTTAAAATCGAGAAAAATGTTGGTGACGCAGTAAAGAAGGGTGATACTGTATTAGTACTTGAGATTATGAAAATGGAGACACCTGTTGTTGCACCAGAAGATGGTACAGTAGCAAGTATCAATGTAGCAGTTGGAGATCAGGTGGAAGCAGGTGCTTTACTTGCATCATTAAACTAATCCAAGGAGGATATATATAGTGAGTTACGTAGGTGAAACATTTCTAAACCTCCTACATCAGACAGCCTTTTTTAACCTGACTTGGGGAAATTATGTGATGATTGCAGTTGCATGCTTTTTCCTATATCTTGCAATTAAAAAAGGATACGAACCATTATTATTAGTTCCAATCGCATTCGGTATGCTTCTTGTAAATATCTATCCAGATATTATTGCAAGTCCAGAGACTACAAGTAATGGCGTAGGCGGTTTACTTTATTATTTTTATACTTTAGATGAATGGTCAATTCTTCCATCCTTGATTTTCATGGGTGTAGGCGCAATGACAGACTTTGGTCCATTGATTGCAAATCCAATTAGTTTCCTTTTGGGAGCTGCCGCACAGTTCGGTATTTTCTCTGCATACTTCTTGGCTATTGCTCTTGGATTTAATGACAAAGCTGCAGCTGCCGTATCCATTATTGGTGGCGCAGATGGACCTACCTCTATTTTCTTGGCAGGAAAGCTAGGACAGACTGGACTTATGGGACCAATCGCAGTAGCAGCTTATTCTTACATGGCGTTAGTTCCAATTATTCAGCCACCAATTATGAAGGCTCTTACAACGAAAAAAGAGCGTCAGATTAAGATGGCAAACCTTCGTC
Source organism: Agathobacter sp. (assembly GCA_045641745.1). Classification (GTDB taxonomy): domain Bacteria; phylum Bacillota; class Clostridia; order Lachnospirales; family Lachnospiraceae; genus Roseburia. Next base: position 28,824 of record JAZUHO010000109.1, read on the forward strand.
CAGTAAGCAAATTGGAAAGAATCTTATTCCCAATTATTGTTACAATTATCGTATGTACATTACTTCCAACAACAGCCCCATTGGTTGGTATGTTGATGCTTGGTAACCTTTTCCGTGAATCTGGTGTTGTTCGTCAGCTTCAGGTGACTGCATCAAATGCTTTGATGTACATTGTAGTTATTTTACTTGGAACTTCAGTTGGTGCTACAACTAGTGCAGAGGCATTTCTTAACATCAGTACAATCAAGATTGTTGTATTAGGTCTTGTTGCATTCATGGTGGGAACTGCAACTGGTGTACTTTTCGGAAAACTTTTATGCTATATTACCAAGGGGAAAATCAATCCACTTATTGGTTCGGCAGGTGTTTCTGCTGTACCAATGGCTGCGCGTGTTTCACAGAAGGTTGGAGTTGATGAAGATCCAACAAACTTCTTACTCATGCATGCTATGGGACCTAACGTAGCTGGTGTTATTGGAACAGCAGTTGCTGCAGGATGTTTCATGGCAATCTTTGGAATTTAGTGTATATTTAGGAGGAATAAACAATGTCAGTAGAGACAAGACCGGTTAAAATAACCGAAACAATTCTTCGTGATGCACATCAGTCAATGATTGCAACACGTATGACAACAGAGCAGATGCTTCCAATCATAGATAAAATGGATAAAGTAGGATATCATGCAGTAGAGTGCTGGGGTGGAGCTACTTTTGATGCATCACTTCGTTTCTTGAAGGAAGATCCATGGGATCGTCTTCGCAAATTGAGAGATGGATTTAAAAACACAAAATTACAGATGTTATTCCGTGGACAGAATATTCTTGGATATCGTCCATATGCGGATGACGTAGTAGAGTATTTTGTACAGAAATCAATTGCAAATGGTATCGATATCATTCGAATTTTTGACTGCTTGAATGATCTTCGTAACCTTCAGACAGCTGTAACTGCTACAAATAAAGAGAATGGACATGCACAGGTTGCATTATCTTATACATTGGGTGATGCATATACTTTGGAATATTGGACTGACATGGCAAAACGTGTTCAGGAGATGGGAGCAAACTCTTTATGTATCAAGGACATGGCTGGTCTTCTTGTTCCATATAAGGCAGATGAATTGGTGCATGCGTTGAAGGAAGTTGTTGAGATTCCAATCGAACTTCATACACACTATACATCAGGTGTTGCATCTATGACGTATATGAAAGCTGTAGAGGCAGGTTGTGACATTATCGATTCTGCAATGTCTCCATTTGCACTTGGAACGAGTCAGCCTGCAACAGAGGTAATGGTGGAAACATTCCGTGGAACACCATATGATACAGGTTTAGATCAGAATCTTCTTTCTGAAATTGCAGATTATTTTGCTCCAATGAGAGAAGAGGCTTTAAAGAGCGGACTTTTAAATCCAAAGGTTCTTGGTGTAAACATTCAGACATTACGTTATCAGGTACCAGGTGGTATGTTATCCAACATGATTTCCCAGTTAAAAGAACAGGGTGCAGAGGATAAATACGAGGAAGTATTAAAAGAGGTTCCAAGAGTTCGTAAAGACCTTGGTGAGCCACCTCTAGTAACACCTTCTTCTCAGATTGTAGGTACACAGGCTGTATTTAACGTTCTTATGGGTGAGCGCTATAAAGTTGCTACACAGGAAACAAAGGGAATCTTGATGGGCAAATACGGACAGACTGTTAAACCATTTAATCAGGAAGTGGTTGACAAGGTGCTTACTGATGAAGAAAAGGCTGCAGCAATCACATGCAGACCAGCTGATTTGTTAGAGCCTGAATTGGATAAAATTGAGGCTGAAATGAAGCAGTATAAACAGCAGGATGAGGATGTGCTTTCTTATGCATTGTTCCCACAGGTTGCTACAGACTTCTTCAAATATCGTGAGGCACAACAGACAAAGGTTGACGCAAAAGTTGCAGATACAAAAAATGGAGCTTATCCGGTATAGCCAAGAGCGCATTGGCAAATTTGTATTGAGAAAACAATAAAACAGAATGAGAGGACTGCCATATGAGTAGAGATACTTATATGGCAGTTTTTCGTGCTAAAGTGCAAAGTACTCGTTGTTCTGTGAAAATAGTATATTCGGAAAAGTTTTTGTAGGGGGCTAAGGAAATTAGCTAGGCATATCTGCAAGAAAGTGGTATAATCGCATGCGGTGAAAGAAAAAGAGGGTTGGATGAAAATGAAAGCAGAACAGATTATTACAATACAGCATAGAATTATGGCATTTACGGGTGGTTTTTTCGGCGGATACGCTATTTTGACAAGAGCTGATGTGTTTGGAAATGCTCAAACTGCCAATTTGATAGGGTTAACGCTTGCTATTACAGGGCGGAATGCAAAGGAAGTGCTATGTCGGATATTTTGTTTGTTACTTTATATTTTTGGCACTGCACTTTATACACTCATGGTACATAGGACAAATTGGAATGTGAAGCGAATTGCGGTCGGAATTGATGCGATTTGTGCCGTGCTTTTAATTTATATGCCTAGAGAACTTCCAATCATTGTAACGTTATATCCAATTGCATTTGCCATGTCTTTTCAATGGAATGCTTTTCCGGGAAATTATGGATATATCAGTTCAACTATTTTTTCTACGAACAATACCAAGCAAGCGACCATCTCTATGGTAGAATACATTCTTTCTAAGGATAGAGCTAAGTTACATCGTTCTCTATTCTTTATGGGCAGCCTATTATGGTTTCATCTTGGCGTTGCCTATGCATGGCTTGGAGTAAGATACATGGAATGGTATGCGACACTTTTGCTGTTTCCTGCATTGGTGTTGGGCTGGGTGGCATCGAAAAAAAGTGACAAGGATTAAAAATGCAGGAAATTATTCATAATATAGTGCATTTCATAGTGCACTATTGGAAAAAATGAAAGAAAACTGTTATAATAACGTTGGATTTTTTATAAGAAAAATGGCGACGAAATTGGTGAGATAGAACTACTAGGGCATGAGGTGAAGAATGAGCAACACGAACGAATTGTTGAATCGAATTAATAATGCATACAGTGGGATGAGTAAAGGCCAAAAACTTTTGGCAACCTATATAACAGATAATTATGATAAGGCAGTGTTTCTTACCGCAGCGAAAATGGGAGAAACGGTTGGCGTAAGTGAATCGACGGTTGTTCGTTTTGCGACGCACTTGGGGTACAAGGGATATCCAGAATTCCAAAATGCATTGGAAGAATTGGTGCGTAATAAATTGAATTCTGTGGAACGCATGGAAGTTACCTACGGAAGAATTAGCCAGTCACAAATTTTAGAGACGATATTACAATCGGATCAGGACAAGATAAAAACAACCTTAGAAAAAATAGACCATAACGCATTTGAACTTGCAGTGGATACCATTCTTTCTGCGAAACACATCTATGTTGTAGGAATTCGAAGCTGTGCAAGTCTTGCAAGCTTTCTCGCTTTTTATCTAAATCTCATGTTTGAAGATGTGCATCTTTTGACTACCAATAGTTCAAGTGAATTGTTTGAGCAGATGGTTCGTATTGATGAAGAGGATGTTATTATCGGAATCAGTTTTCCTCGATATTCAATGAGAACCTTGAAGGCTCTTGAATTTGCCAATAATCGCAATGCAAAGGTGATTACGATTACAGATAGTATCCATTCACCTATGAATTTGTATTCTTCCTGCAATTTGATTGCAGATAGTGATATGGCATCCATTGTAGATTCCTTGGTGGCACCGCTTAGTGTTATTAATGCATTGGTTGTTGCACTCTGCATGAAGAATCAAAAAGAAGTTGCGAAGACATTAACGACACTTGAAGAGATATGGGATGAATATCAGGTATATGAAAGTGATGAGATAAATTATATCGATGATTCTATTAAGATGCGATATGCAAAGTTAGAGGAAGCAGATTAAATGAGTAAAGTTATTGTAATAGGAGGTGGACCGGCCGGCTGTTTTGCAGCAATTTCTGCAGCGAAAGCAGGACATCAGGTTACCCTTTTGGAAAAAAACGAAAAAATTGGAAAGAAACTATATATCACGGGAAAAGGCCGTTGTAATATCACCAATGCAAGTGACATGGATGTGATTTTTCAAAATGTAATGACTAATCGCAAGTTTTTATACAGCGCCTTTTATACCTTAGATAATCAGCAGGTAATTCAATTTTTTGAGGAAAATGGTTGTGCCACAAAAATCGAACGAGGCAATCGAGTTTTTCCGGTTTCGGATCATTCTTCGGATGTGATTGCGTGTTTGAACCGTGCTATGAGAGAACTTCATGTAAACGTTATGCTTCATCATGAGGTGAGCCGGCTTCTTACAGAGACGACAGAGGAAGGAACGGTGGCAAAAGGGGTTGTGTTAAAGGATTGCACAGCTATGCAGGCAGATGCGATAATTGTTGCAACAGGCGGTTTTTCTTACCAGAGTACAGGCTCAACGGGAGATGGATATCGTTTTGCCGAGGAAAGTGGTCATCGAGTTGTTGAGGTTTCGCCGAGTCTTGTTCCGTTTGAAGTGAAGGAGCCTTGGGCAAAGGAATTAATGGGCTTGTCTTTGAAGAATACAGCGCTTTCTATTTATCACGGAAAGAAAAAATTATATGATGATTTTGGTGAGATGCTTTTTACGCATTTTGGAGTCAGTGGACCAATGATTCTTTCAGCAAGTGGAACCATTACACCGAAGTATTTTAAAGAGGAGCTAACCTGTTATATTGATTTGAAACCAGCAATGTCAGAGGAGGAACTAGATAAGCGTGTGCTCAGAGACTTTGAAGAGGCAAAGAACAAGCAGTTTAAGAATTCTGTGCAAAAGCTTTTTCCAAATAAAATGGTTTCGGTTATGATTATGCTTAGTGGTATTGATCCAGACAAAAAAGTGAATGAGATTTCAAAAGAAGAAAGATTACAGTTTGTTCGATTGATTAAGAAACTACCACTTACGATTACGGGACTTCGAGATTTTAAAGAAGCAATTATAACAAAGGGTGGGGTTTCTGTTAAGGACGTGAATCCATCCACAATGGAATCAAAAATCTGCCAAAATCTATATTTTTGTGGCGAAGTATTGGACTTGGACGCTTTAACAGGAGGCTACAATTTACAAATTGCGTGGTCAACTGGATATTTGGCAGGGATGAATATACGATAAGGAGAGAAAAAATGATTTATAATATTGCAATTGATGGACCTGCAGGTGCAGGAAAAAGCACAATCGCCAAAAAGCTTGCGGCGGATTTGGGATATATTTATGTGGATACAGGGGCTATGTATCGTGCAATGGCATACTTTTTTATTCAAAATAATATTTCAGCAGAGGATGAGGATGCAATTGCTAAGGCTTGTAAGAATGTATCCGTTACTATTGAATATAAAGATGGCGAGCAGCAAGTGATTCTCAATGGGGAAAATGTAAACGGTGTGATTCGCAATGAAGAGGTTGGAAATATGGCATCTGCCACAAGCGTGTATCCGGTGGTTCGTACCAAATTAGTAGAATTGCAGCGTCAGCTTGCGCAGAAAGAAAGCGTTATCATGGACGGAAGAGATATTGGAACCGTTGTTCTTCCAAATGCAAATGTTAAAATCTTCCTTACTGCAAGTTCGGCAGTGCGCGCAAAAAGACGATATGAGGAATTGACAGCTAAGGGAGTTATCTGTGACTTGAAAGAAATTGAGCAGGATATTATTGATCGTGATTATCGTGATATGCATAGAGAGACTTCTCCACTGCAACAGGCCGAAGACGCTGTATTATTAGACTCTTCAGAGCTTGACATTGATGGAGTAGTAGATGCAATGAAAGAGATTATTCGAAAAAAGGAACAGGCGTAAAAAATGAAGGTTGTATTAGCAGAATCGGCAGGCTTTTGCTTCGGCGTTAAGCGTGCAATGAAAAATGTATACGATGAAATCGACAAGGCGAATGGAGACAAAATCTATACGTATGGCCCAATTATTCACAATGAAGAGGTTGTGAGCGACTTGGAAAATAAGGGAGTAACGGTCATCCATTCATACGATGAGCTTGACAAAATTTCGGAAGGTACCATAATCATTCGTTCTCATGGAATTAGCCGAATAGAGAAGAATAAAATGGAAGAGCGTGGACTTACGATTGTTGATTGCACTTGCCCATTTGTTTTAAAAATACATCGCATCGTGGAGGAATATAGCAATAAGGGATATCATGTTGTGATTGTTGGAAACGAAAACCATCCTGAGGTGCAGGGAATTCGAGGATGGGTGGCAGAAAATGCACCAGTTACCATCATGAATGGAATCGAAGAAGCACGTAATTTTTCTTGTGAAAACGACATGCCGATTTGCCTAGTAGCGCAAACCACATTTAACTATAATAAATTTCAAGAATTAGTTGAAATTGTGAATGAAAAAGGTTATGATATAAGTGTTTTAAATACAATCTGCAATGCTACTGAGGAAAGACAAACGGAAGCAAGACGTATTGCAAGAGAGTCGGAAGCCATGATTGTAATTGGTGGAAAGAGTAGCTCAAATACGCAGAAGTTATTTGAAATATGCAAAAAAGAATGTGAAAATACTTACTATATACAAACGAGTAACGATATGGATTACAGCAAATTGAAATCCATCAATAACGTAGGTATTACCGCAGGGGCATCGACCCCAAACAATATTATTGAGGAGGTTTCAAAGAATGTCAGAAATGAGCTTTGAACAAATGCTAGAGGAATCATTTAAAACAATAAGAAATGGAGAAGTGGTAGAGGGTACCGTTATTGATGTTAAACCAGACGAGATCGTTTTGAACATCGGATACAAATCAGATGGTATTATTACTCGTAGCGAGTATACAAACGAAGCTAACGTTGACCTTACAACAGTAGTATCTGTTGGCGATACTCTTGAAGCTAAGGTTGTAAAGGTAAATGATGGAGAAGGACAGGTTCTTCTTTCATACAAACGTCTTGCAGCTGAGAAAGGAAGCAAGAGATTACAGGAAGCTTTCGAGAACAAAGAAGTTCTTACAGCTAAAGTTAGCCAGGTATTAGATGGCGGTGTATGTGTAAATGTAGATGAGACAAGAGTATTTATTCCAGCAAGTCTTGTATCAGATACATTCGAGAAAGATTTAACAAAATTCAAAAATCAGGAAATCGAGTTCGTTATTACTGAGTTTGATCCAAAACGCAGAAGAATTATCGGAAATAGAAAAACATTACTTGTTGCTAAGAAAGCAGAGCTTCAGAAAGAGCTTCTTGGAAGCATCAAAGTTGGCGATGTAATCGAGGGAACAATTAAGAATGTAACAGATTTTGGTGCTTTCATTGATTTAGGTGGTCTTGACGGATTACTTCACATTTCAGAGATGTCTTGGGGAAGAGTTGAGAATCCTAAGAAAGTATTTACTGTTGGACAGAGTGTTAAAGTATTTATCAAAGAGATTAACGAGGCAAAGATTGCTCTTAGTATGAAATTCCCTGAGGAAAACCCATGGAACGGTGCAGAAGAGAAATTTGCTGTAGGTAACGTTGTTACTGGTAAGATTGCTCGTATGACAGACTTTGGTGCCTTCGTTGAGTTAGCTCCAGGGGTTGATGCATTACTTCATGTATCACAGATTTCTAAAGATCATATCGAGAAACCTACTGACATCTTAAAGGTTGGTCAGGAAGTAGAAGCTAAAATCGTTGATTTCAATTCTGCAGATAAGAAAATCAGTCTTAGCATGAAAGCATTATTGGCTCCAGAAGAAACTGAGGAAGTTGTTTCTGAGGAAGAGTAAGATTAGACAACGATTAAAAATAAGAAGAGGCTACAGAAATGTAGCTTCTTTTTTTACAATAAAAGCAAAAATAAATAAGTACTTCTTTCCTATTTTTGAAAAATGGTGTATAATGTAAGAAAGTAACAAAACTCTAGATAATAGACGAATTTTGGAGGGGCTGCATGTTAGATAATTACGAGAAATTTAAAAGTGATGTATTTCGTTTGACTAAAATTGATTTGAATTGTTACAAAGAGAAACAGATGAGACGTAGAATTGATACGCTTATTACAAAAAATAAGGTATCAACATATGACCAGTATGTAGAACTCATCAAAAAGGATACAGAGAAATTTGAGCAATTTGTCAATTTCCTGACAATTAATGTTTCTGAGTTTTATAGAAATCCTGATCAATGGAACCTGATGGACAAGGAAATTATTCCTTACCTAATTCAGAAAAACGGCAAGAATTTAAAGGTGTGGAGTGCGGCATGTTCCACTGGTGATGAGCCATATTCTTTAGTTATGGCACTTTCACGTCATGTTCCGTTAAGCAATATTAAGATTATTGCAACGGATATTGATAAGCAGGTATTGGCGCATGCACAGATGGGACTCTACAATGAAAAGAGTATTGCTGCAGTTCCGGAGGATTTGAAAAAGAAATACTTTACAAAGGTCGGAAATTCTTATCAGATTTCAGACGAAATAAAAAAGTGTGTACAATTTAAAGAACACAATTTGCTGAAAGACCCATATCCATCTGACTGCAACTTAATTGTATGTCGAAATGTTGTTATCTATTTTACGGATGAAGCGAAAGATGAGATTTATCGCAAGTTTTATCAATCTCTGAAGAAAACGGGTGTGCTCTTTATTGGAAGCACGGAACAGATTATGGATTACAAAGAAATTGGCTTTGCGAGAAGAAGTTCTTTCTTCTTTGAAAAAGAATAGCGTTTTACGTGTGGAAAATTTATGATAAAATTCCCCAACCATCTCAAAAAATTGTGAGGCGGTTGGGGAATTTTTAAATGGAAAGTAAATCCTTTGGATGATAGAAACCTCCGATAATATGTGAAATATAAGCTTGTAATTGCTCGGAGGAGTTCAAAAAGGCATCAGATACTTCAAAGAAAAGTTCTTTGTCTGCAAAGTCTTTACGAAAGCATGGCGTGTAGAGTTCTTCTAACTGGGGGAGAAACATCCCGTTCTTTTTTGTGTAGCAATTGCTTGCTTTTGCCTGAATTCGATATTGGCGGTCAACATAGCTAGCAACACTTTTATGTACGGCGATATCTTCTTTCGGAAGATAATAATAATCCTTTGGATTCGGAAAGAAGAATTTTAGTTCTGAAATAAGAATCGGAATTCGAAGCTTTACGCCTTTTTCCCCAAAGGTAAAGTGAAACCCATTTATGTGGCATGCATGGGTTTTGGGATAAGGATAATCAGGCTTTAATGATAGTACTAATTCCTTGCGGGCGTCTCCATGATAATCATTATAATCGTAAATTTCGGATTTTTGTATCTGATAACGTCCCTGTAGAAGTAGAGCATAGGATAAGATCGGAAGCAAGTCAATCATTCCAAGTACATCTTCATAATTGTGTAGAAGAAGTGCCTGCTCATGTGATGAATCCTTTGTTTTAACATAGTTTTTATATACATTGATAAGTTCGCCACCCGAAAATTGATCATTTCTTACGATACCTAAAAAATTTTCTATTGATTTCTGCTTATAATTTGAGAGACCAAGAAACCGCTTCATATCTGTAACGTATTTATACAAGTCTAGAATGGTAAGTTTTTCGAATAAATTTGTTTGATTCAATTGTTCGCTTTTTCCATTTAAATAGGGGATATCAAATCCAACACCATTGTAGGAGATTACGCGGGTGTGTTTTTGCAATTGTTTAGAAAAGGCGACAAGAAGCTCAGGTTCTTCCTCCATGCTTTCTGCTAAATACTGGTGAACAATTATTTCATTTGCCTCACGCGTTGCACAACCTATCATGTATAGTTGCGAATGCTTCGGCGAGAATCCGGTTGTCTCGATATCAAAAAAAAGTGTGTCTTCATCGAAGATGACATCGGTAATGGGATCTTTTGTGCAAATAATTTCGCGACGTATAATTTCTCTCATATGCTGCCTCTTTGTGTATTCTTTCTCAGTCCGTTTGAACAAAAATCGAAGGACGGAAATGACAAAAAGATTGTCAAAAAAATGTCATTCTTATTTGTTTTCTGGTTGCTCTAATTATACCATTTTTCAAGGGTTTCGCAATTACTATAAGTATCTAAAAAAGTACAAGAATCAGCACTTCACAAAGAGCATTTTATGATATAATTTTACTAAAGTATGATTGTGTATCAATGCATAGTTATGCAAATATAATAAGAAAGCGGGGCGCTAAAATGGGTTATAAAACATTTAAAGGCGGCGTTCATCCTTACGAAGGAAAAGAATTAGCTAAGGATTCGCCAATCAAAGAAGTTTTACCCAAAGGAGAAATGGTTTATCCAATGTCACAGCATATTGGTGCACCAGCAACTCCAATTGTAGCTGTGGGAGATGCAGTATTGAAGGGACAGATGATTGCGGAGGCAAATGCAAATGCATTTCTCTCTTCACCAATTTATTCGTCTGTATCTGGAACAGTTAAGGCAATTGAACCACGTCGTGTAGCGGTAGGCGATATGGTGAATTCTATCGTGATTGAAAACGATGGAGAGTTTAAGGAAGTGGAGTACACAGCAGTAGATGATGTGACAGCACTTTCGAAAGAGGAGATTATTGATAAAGTTAAGACTGCAGGTGTAGTCGGTATGGGTGGTGCTGGTTTCCCAACTCATGTAAAACTTTCTCCAAAGGAACCAGATAAGATTGACTATGTTATTGCAAACTGTGCAGAGTGTGAGCCATACCTTACTGCAGATTATCGAAGAATGTTAGAGAATCCAGAAGAGTTAATTTCTGGTATGAAAATTGTTCTTCAGTTATTTGATCATGCAAAAGGTGTATTTGGTATTGAGAATAATAAGCCAGATTGTATCGCAAAGATGAAAGAGCTTGTTAAGGATGAGCCTCGTCTTGAAGTATGCGAATTAGAAACAAAGTATCCACAGGGTGGAGAGCGTCAGTTGATTCATGCAGTCACAGGAAGAGACATTAATTCAAAGAAACTTCCAGCGGATGCTGGTTGCATCGTTGACAATGTGGAGACCTTGATTGCAGTACATAATGCGGTTAAGCTTGGAATTCCAGTTATGAAGAGGGTTTCAACCGTAACAGGTGATGCAATTAAGAACCCTGGTAACTTCCTATATAGCATGGGAACAAGTTATGCAGAGCTTGTAGAAGCAGCTGGTGGATTTAAAACAGAAGAAGGACCACAGAAAATTATTTCTGGTGGACCTATGATGGGATTTTCTATGTTCTCATTAGATATTCCTACAACAAAGACTTCTTCCTCTATTCTTTGTTTTACAGAAGATGAAGTTGCAAAATATGAGCCTCTTGCATGTATCAACTGTGGACGTTGTGTAGGTGCATGTCCGGAACAATTAATTCCAAGTCGCTTAGCTAAATTTGGTGATAAAGGACTTATGGAAGAGTTCGAACAGTGGCATGGACTTGAGTGTATTGAATGCGGAAGCTGCACGTTTGCATGTCCTTCGCGCAGACAGGTTGCACAGTCTATTAAAACAATGAAGAAACTTGTATTAGCTGAAAAGAGAAAAAAATAAAAGGAAAGAGGTAGATTATTGTGAGTAAATTTCATGTATCCTCATCTCCACATGTGCGTTCCAATGGATTTAGCAGTTCTACAAGCAGAATTATGTTAATCGTGGTTCTTGCATTACTTCCTGCAAGTTTATTTGGAATCTACAATTTTGGATATAAGGCTTTAATTTTAATTTTATTGACAATTGGAAGCTGTGTTGCTTCTGAATACATATTTAATCGTATTGTGCATAAGAAGAATACCATTGATGACTTTAGTGCTGTCGTAACAGGACTTCTTCTTGCATTGAACCTTCCGGTTTCACTTCCATGGTGGGAAGCAGTTCTCGGAGGTGTATTTGCAATTGTGATTGTTAAGATGCTGTTTGGTGGATTAGGTCAGAACTTCATGAATCCAGCTCTTGGAGCAAGATGTTTCTTACTTATCGCTTTTGCTGCAGATATGACAAATTTCAATTGTGATGCTTACACAGGAGCAACTCCACTTGCGCTTATTCGCAACGAGGGTCTTACAGCTGTAAACGTAATGGATATGTTAGTTGGAAAGACTGCAGGTACCATTGGTGAAACCTCTGTTATTGCGATTCTGATTGGTGCCATTATTTTAATTATTTTCGATGTAATTGATTTAAAAATTCCAGGCGCATATATTCTTACATTTGCAGTATTTATTTTACTGTTTGGCGGACATGGATTTTCTGTTGATTATCTTGTTGCTCAGCTTTGTGGTGGTGGTCTTATGCTTGGTGCATTCTTTATGGCAACCGATTATGTTACATCACCAATTACACCAGTGGGCAAAATTATTTTTGGTATCTGCTGTGGTATCTTAACTGGTTTATTCCGTATTTTTGGTGCAAATGCAGAGGGCGTAAGCTTTGCAATTATTTTAAGCAACCTTCTTGTACCAATTATCGAGAAATATACAGTACCAATGGCATTTGGTATGGTAAAGGAGGCAAAGAAGAATGAATAAGAAGATTGTACATGACGCTTTGATTTTAATGGCCTTTACCTTGGTGCTTGGATTTATTCTTGCACTTGTATATGGTGTAACCAAGGATCCAATTGATAAAGCAAAGAAAGAAGCAGCACAGAAGGCCTATGAGGCTGTTTTTGCTGATGCAAAATCCTTTGAAGCATTGGCTGGATTTGATAAAGCGGAAGCTACGAAAGTAGTTACAGATGCTGGTTTTTCAGACACAATTGATGATATTCAGGAAGCACTTGATGGAAGTGGAAAGACTTTAGGTTATGTTATTACCGTAACTGCAAAGGATGGTTCACAGGGAAGTATTACCTTCTCCGTTGGAATTACCAACGAGGGTACTGTGAATGGATATTCGATTACAGAGATTTCCGAAACACCTGGTCTTGGTTTGAAAGCAAAAGACGAGGAATTCTATAGCCAGTTTGAGAATAAGAAAGTTGACGCTTTCACAGTTGTAAAACAGGCACCAGCAGCAGACAACGAAATTGAAGCAATTTCAGGATCTACAATTACATCAAAAGCTATGGCAAATGGATGTAATGCTGCAATTTGTTACTTCCAGAATTCATTACAGGGAGGTGCAAATTAATGAACAAATATTTAGAGCGTTTATATAACGGTATAATAAAAGAGAATCCAACATTTGTATTAATGTTAGGTATGTGTCCAACACTTGCAGTAACTTCAAGTGCAATTAATGGACTTGGTATGGGACTTTCTACAACGGTAGTTTTGATTTTCTCAAACCTTTTGATTTCAGCTTTTCGTAAAGTGATTCCAAGTGGAGTTCGTATGCCAGCATACATTGTTATCGTAGCTTCCTTGGTTACAATTGTTCAGTTTGTATTGGAAGCTTATGTACCAGCACTTTCAAGCGCATTAGGTGTATATATTCCACTTATTGTTGTAAACTGTATCATTTTAGGACGTGCAGAAAGTTATGCTTCAAAAAATAGCGTATTACCATCTATTTTCGATGGAATCGGTATGGGACTTGGATTTACATTAGGTCTTACATTAATCGGATTGGTACGTGAGATTCTTGGTGCAGGAACAGCATTCAATGCACCAATGAGTGCAATGGCTGGTCCAAGATTTGGCGCATACAATTTCTCTGTTATCGGATTAGTTGTTTGTGTAGTTGCTATTCTTGCAATTGTTCTTCTTGCTTTAAAAGGAAAAACAATTCGCCAGCAGGCGTATGTAACTTTGGCTTATGTTGTATTTGCAATTCTTGCAGTTGTTGGATTTATTGGATTTTTGGGAGAGGCATTTACTAGCATTACAATTTTCATTATGGCACCTGGTGCGTTCTTAGTGCTTGCATTCCTTGTTGCAACTATGAATATTATCCGTGTACAGATGGAAAATGCTGGAAAACCACTTGCAAAACCTTCTGGATGTATTTCTGGTGACTGTGCACATTGCGGTCAGGCAGGAAGCTGTACAGAGAAAGCAAATACAGAGACAGAAGCTGAGAAATAGGAGGAAAGAAAGGAATGAAAACATTATTACTTATCGCAGTTAGCTCTGCAATCGTAAATAACGTTGTATTAAGTCAGTTCCTTGGAATTTGTCCTTTCCTCGGAGTATCTAAAAAGACTAATACAGCAGCTGGTATGGGTGGTGCGGTTATCTTTGTTATTGGTATCGCTTCACTTATCACAAGCTTGATTTATAAAGGAATTCTTGCAAATCCATATTTGATGAGCAAGGGAATTGATCTTACATACCTTAAGACAATTGTGTTTATTCTTGTAATTGCAGCATTGGTACAGTTTGTAGAAATGTTCTTGAAAAAATGTATGCCACCTTTATATCAATCACTTGGTGTGTACTTACCACTTATTACATCAAACTGTGCTGTTCTTGGTGTTGCAATCAATGCAGTAACATATGAATATTCAGTATTAGAGAGCGTTGTATATGGATTGGCTACAGCAGTTGGTTTCTTTATTGCAATTGTTCTTATGGCTGGTATTCGTGAAAAAATTGAATATAATGACATCCCAGAAGCTTTCAAAGGAACAGCAATCGTTTTGGTTACTGCTTGTTTGATGTCTATTGCATTCATGGGATTCTCAGGAATGATTTAGGAGGTAAACAAAATGAATTTTACTGCGATTATTGTTGCCGCTCTTGTGGTTGGCGTTGTCGGTATCATCATTGGATTTTTCCTCGGAATCTCCGGAGAAAAATTTAAAGTAGAAGTTGATGAGAGAGAGGAAGCTATCATTGGAGTGCTTCCAGGAAATAACTGTGGTGGTTGCGGTTATGCAGGTTGTTCAGGGCTTGCGGCTGCAATTGTAAAAGGCGAAGCACCTGTAAATCAGTGTCCAGTTGGTGGAGCTCCTGTTGCTGCTCAGGTTGGAGAGATTATGGGAATTGCTGCAGAAGAAGGAGCAAAGAAGGTAGCATTCGTAAAGTGTGCTGGAACATGTGAGAAAGCAAATACAGATTACGAATATACAGGAATTGAGGACTGTGCAGCTATGGCATTTGTTCCAAATGGTGGTCCAAAATCATGTAATTTTGGATGTTTAGGATATGGTTCTTGCGTAAAAGCATGTCCGTTTGATGCAATTCATGTAGTAGATGGTGTTGCTGTTGTAGACAAAGAAACATGTAAAGCATGTGGCAAATGTGTTGCTGCATGTCCAAAGCATTTGATTGAACTTACTCCATATGATGCAACACAGGTTGTTCAGTGTAGCTCAAAGGACAAAGGACCTGCTGTAATGAAAGCATGTTCGGTAGGATGTATTGCTTGTCATCTTTGTGAAAAGAATTGTCCAAGTGATGCGGTACATGTAGTTGACAATGTGGCATATATTGATCAGACAAAATGTACACACTGTGGAACTTGCGCTACAAAGTGTCCAAAGAAAATAATTTTGAACTACTAATGAAGTCAATAATTGATTGATAAAAGAAAAACTGTTACAAAGATGAATGAAATCTTTGTAACAGTTTTTTAAATTGATTCAAGTGTTTCTAATTCATATATTTCTAATAAGTGTACGTTAGACTATTTCTTTAACTGATGTACTGGAAGGGATGGATCAGCCCCTTTCATTTTTTGCATACCACGCTGAATGGCATCTTTGGAATCCTTCCAGTCTGCATCCTTATTTCGATAATCATATTTTTCAATGAACCAGGAAATATCTTCATAAATTCGTTCTAGATTGTCCTTCATTTGAGGGATTACAACAGAATAAAAGGCCTCCAAATCTGCTTGAGATAAGGTGCTATCCGCTTTTTCACATAATAGCGCAAAGTGAGAGAGGCAAAATCCTTTTGAATTCTTCACACTTTGACGAAATTCTTCTTCTTTGCGATATAGATGGAAAAAGGTATCCATGTAATCTTCAAAGGTTTTTTGTACGCTGTCGCATATAAAGCAACTTGCCTCTTTCTTTTTGATAAAGGATACAATGGAATTGGTAGAATCTATATCCTTTTTGTCCCAAAATTTTAATTTGGAATTACTTTTGGCTGGAGAGAAGCCTTTGAACTCCTTTTGCAAATCATCGATGGTTTTTCGATAATGGGTTTTGAGAATCCATGCATTTCCAAGTGCGTTACCATAGTCGAACATTTTTTTGAAATGTGTCCGGCAAAATCCGGCCTGATCTGTCATGGCGCGAATATCCGCTTCCATATATGAGGCACCATGTCCTAAAACAAAGTCTAGCGCATGTTCTTCCGTTTTTCTTTCAATATAGCAAAATGGGCATTCACAGGCATTTTCCATTGCTTCATGAATAGGAATGGTATGTAATTGTTGTTTCATAATAACTCTCTTTTCTGTAAATGTATTTTAATAATTGGTATCGAGTCTCTAATTATTGTTCTGGTTGATACGATTCAAAAAAGTCAATAAATGTTTGCAATGATTTGGATGGCTTTGCATTATTTTTATAGGCAAATCCAACTTCTCGTTTATGAATTGGAATTCCAAGAGGAATTTCAATTAACGCACCGGAAGCAAGCTCCTCTTTTACAAAGCGTTTGATGACACATGCTACACCGACTCCAATCTTTGCAAAATCAATAAGCAAATCCATGTTCGAGATGTCGATGGAGTCTCCAACGGAGATTTGGTTCGTCTGGAGATAATCGTCGATATACTGTCGTGTCATATTATTTTTATCCAACAGCATGAGAGTGGAATTCTCTAAAATATCGCTATTCGCGATGCCGCGTTCCTTTAGATGATTTAAATAGTCCTCTGTTGCAACAAAAATATCCTCAATATTGTCTAAATAAAAGAAGTCAATATTACGTAGCGTATCGGGCTTCCCGATTAGTCCGATGTCAATTTTGTTGTTATCGAGAAGACGAAGTGTGTCATTGGTAGATTGGCAACTAATGGATATGCTGATATGTGGATTCCTTTGAATAAATTCTTTTAGGTATGGAAGCAACATGTATTTGCATAGTGTACTGCTGACACCAATGCGAATATGTCCGACGCCTAGCTCAATGGAGCGCTTTAATTTGTCTTCGCCAAGAGAAAGTGTCTCAAAAGCTTCCTTTACGTGTCCATACAAAAGAGAGCCTTCTTCTGTTAGAATGACACCACGAGAGCTTCTTTGAAAAAGCTTACAGCCTAAGCTTTCTTCTAGTTTTTGAATGGATTTACTAATGGCAGGCTGCGAAATATATAGTTCTTTTGCAGCTTTTGAAATATTTCCTGCGTTAGCTACCGTATAGAAAATACGATAGGATGATAAGTTTTGATTCATAATAAATTCCTCTTTCTTAATTCCTGCTAAAGTGAATATAATCCAGAAAAAAAGCGGAAAATTTCACTTTATCTTTCTTTCCTAATAGATATATTATGCTATAATAATAGCATAAAAGCAAGTTATGTTAAACATATTTATTATGTATTAGTTTTATGGAATGCGGTATGCTAGAATTTTTTCAGAATCGAATAAGAAGAGATTGAATAAAGGAGGATGCAGCATGGGAATGACAATGACGCAAAAAATCCTTGCGGCACATGCAGGACTCGAAAAAGTGGTGGCAGGTCAGTTAATTGAGGCTGATCTTGATCTTGTACTCGGGAATGATATAACTTCTCCGGTTGCAATTCATGAGATTGAAAAAATGAAAACAGATGGAGTTTTTCATAGGGATAAGATTGCTTTGGTAATGGACCATTTTGTTCCAAATAAAGATATTAAATCGGCAGAACATTGCAAGTGTGTGAGAGAATTTGCGATGCGGCACGAGATTTCTAATTTTTATGATGTGGGTGAAATGGGAATTGAACATGCCTTGCTTCCAGAGAAAGGTCTGACGGTTGCAGGAGATGTGATTATTGGAGCGGATTCGCATACTTGCACGTATGGAGCACTGGGCGCTTTTTCTACAGGTGTGGGTTCGACGGATATGGCCGCGGGAATGGCAACTGGAAAGGCGTGGTTTAAGGTTCCTTCGGCTATTAAATTTGAGCTTGTAGGAAAGCCAGCAGAGTGGGTAAGTGGCAAGGACATTATTTTACATATTATCGGAATGATAGGAGTTGATGGGGCTCTTTATAAATCAATGGAGTTCGTGGGGGATGGCATTCAGTATCTTTCTATGGATGACCGTTTTACAATCGCGAATATGGCAATTGAGGCAGGGGGCAAAAATGGAATTTTCCCAGTGGATGATTTGACAAGGGCATATATGAAAGAGCATAGCAAGCGTGCCTTTGTGGAGTATGAGGCTGATTCAGACGCAGTATACGATGCATGTTATACGATAGATTTGTCTACATTACGTCCTACGGTTTCCTTCCCGCATTTGCCGGAAAATACGCATACGATAGATGAGGTTGGAACGGTTAAAGTGGATCAGGTTGTAATTGGTTCCTGTACCAATGGCCGAATGGAAGACTTGCAGATTGCGGCATCTATTTTAAAAGGAAAGAAAGTTGCAAAAAATGTAAGAACCATTGTAATTCCAGCGACACAACAGATATATCTGGATGCAATGGAGCAAGGGTTGCTGAAAATATTTGTGGAAGCAGGAGCAATTGTGAGTACTCCTACCTGTGGACCTTGTCTTGGCGGATATATGGGGGTACTTGCTGCAGGAGAAAAGTGTATCTCTACCACAAATCGTAACTTTGTAGGAAGAATGGGACATGTAGATTCAGAAGTATACCTTGCAAGTCCAGCAGTTGCAGCTGCATCCGCAATTACAGGGGTGATTACGGATCCTGCATCAATTATTTAACGAATTAGAGTGAGGGTATAGATTAGGAGGAATATCATGAAAGCAGCATGTGGTCATGTATTTAAATATGGAGACAATGTGGATACGGATGTTATTATTCCGGCACGTTATTTGAATTCTTCGGATCCAAAGGAGCTTGCAACACACTGTATGGAAGATATCGATAAAGAATTTGTTCAGAGGGTAAAAGAAGGAGATATCATGGTGGCCAATAAGAATTTCGGCTGTGGTTCATCACGAGAGCATGCTCCAATATCCATTAAGGCTGCAGGTATAAGCTGTGTAATCGCAGAAACATTTGCGAGAATATTTTACCGTAATGCGATTAACATTGGATTGCCGATTATTGAGTGTCCGGCTGCAGCACAGCGGATTCAGGCAGGGGACGAGGTAAAGGTTGATTTTGATACAGGAATCATTACGAATCTTACAACAGGAGAAACGTTTGAGGGGCAGGCCTTTCCGCCATTTATGCAGAAAATAATAGACTGTGAAGGCCTTGTGAATTATATTAATCAAAAGTAAGTACAAAAAAGCTTCCTCATGAACCCTGAGGAAGCTCTTTTAAATATGTAATATATTTTTGTGAGATTTTAATTCGCGTATAGATATCGGCATATTCCTTTGCACTAATATCTTCAATATAGTTTTCAGAAAAATTGCGATTAATACCATAATCGCGAGCTAGGTCCACGGCTTTGTTATAAGCAATTGCGGCTTTGATTTCTGAAATATAGGTACCGATTTTATAATTGCCATTAATGTGAATACGGGTGATGTACTTGGTTACTCCAGCTTTTGTTACCTCGGACACGCCTACGTATGGATTTATAACGATGATGTTCGCGTAACGGAAATCACAACAATCGCCATTGGCAAACTTGTAATCACGGTCTCGCACAGCATAGCTTTTGATTCCGTAACGATTTAAAATGGTAACTTGCATTCCATAATCGTTTACAAATAAGTGTCCATTCCGACGTAGAATCTTGTGGCTGGAATAATAAAAAAGATCATCGATATCAAATTTGTATTCTTCGTGTTTGGAAAAGTAGTAGCTAAAATAGCCTTTTCGCAAATAAATCGGATTATTTATATAGAGCTTATTATCTCTAAAATTTACAAGGGAAACCACTTTTTCAAAGGGGAGTATCTGCTTTTTGTTATAGCTTGCCAATGTATATTTGGAAGAGGAAAGAACATGGTCTGCCTCTTTATAGGCTTGGTTAGCCAATTCTTCTGTGGAATAGCTTCCAAGGCTAATATGTTTGCTATGAAAAGTAATGCTGGAACGATAATAGAGAGTTCCATCCTTTTTGGTTGCTGTATATACGCCTGGTAACATAGATTCTCCTTTGGTACTTTTGATACTATTATTGTAGCATTTATGGATGGTAATGCAAAGAGAAAAAATGATAAATAGTGTATTATATCTAGAATGGTTTTTCTGTCACGGACAAGTGTACGCAAAAGATTGACATGAACAAGGGTTTTCATTATAATGGTTGGTAAAAATGAAAAAGGAATAAAAGAAAAAAACGAGGTAAGAGAAATGGGTTTAATGTATTCAAGTACAAGAAGTGACAATGTGAAATATAGTGCATCACAAGCAATTTTGAAAGGACTTGCAGATGATGGAGGTTTGTTTGTTCCGGATCATATTCCTTCACTTGATGTTAGCGTAGAACAATTGGCACAGATGAGCTATCAAGAGACCGCATATGTGGTAATGAAACAGTTTTTTACGGATTTCACAGAAGAAGAATTGAAACATTGCATTCAAAGCGCTTATGACAGCAAATTTGATACAACAGAGATTGCACCATTGGTAAAAGCGAATGATGCCTATTATCTTGAATTATTCCATGGTGCAACGATTGCATTTAAGGATATGGCTCTTTCTATTTTGCCTCATTTGATGATTACCAGTGCAAGGAAAAATCAAGTGAAAAATGATATTGTGATTTTAACTGCTACAAGTGGAGATACAGGAAAAGCTGCTTTGGCTGGTTTTGCTGGTGTAGCTGGTACCAAAATTATTGTGTTCTATCCAAAGAATGGAGTTAGCCCAATTCAGGAAAAACAGATGGTTACACAAAAAGGTGATAATACGCTGGTTGTTGGAATTCATGGGAATTTTGACCAGGCACAATCTGGAGTAAAACAAATGTTTAATGATGTGGAATTGGCAAAAGAATTAGATGGGAAAGGGTATCAGTTCTCATCAGCAAATTCCATTAATATCGGAAGGTTGATTCCACAGGTGGTTTATTATGTATATGCTTATGCAAAATTATATGCCAATGGAGAAATATCTGAAGGCGAACCAATAAATGTAGTAGTTCCAACTGGCAATTTTGGCAATATACTAGCTGCATTCTATGCAAAGAACATGGGATTACCGATTGGTAAACTAATCTGTGCTTCAAATGAAAATAAAGTATTATTTGATTTCTTCGAGACTGGAGAGTATAACAAGAATCGTGAATTTTTACTTACGAGTTCTCCATCTATGGATATTTTAATTTCCTCTAACCTGGAGCGATTAATTTATCGTATTGCAGGAAATGACGTGGATAAAAACCGAGCACTTATGGCTGCATTGCAGTCTGAGGGGGTATACAAAATTGCGCCTGAAATGAAAGAACAATTGGGAGACTTCTACGGAAATTATGCGTCTCAAGAGGAGACGGCGTCGATTATTCGTGAACTTTATGAAAAAACAGGATATGTAATTGATACTCATACAGCAGTTGCAGCAAAGGTTTATGAAAAGTATAAGACAAAAACAAAGGATTTGACGAAAACCGTAATTGCAAGTACAGCAAGCCCATTTAAATTTACGAGAAGTGTTATGACGGCAATTGATAAAACGTATGAAGAAATGGGAGACTTTGCACTTGTGGATGAATTGAGTAAAATTGCAAATGTGAAAGTTCCACAGGCAATCGAAGAAATACGTGAAGCTGAAGTATTACATAATACAGTATGTGAAATTGAAGAGATGCCACAAGTTGTTCGAGATTTCTTGAAATAGAAGAGCGGGAAAAGGAGTGCTGACGAACGCTTTTTCGTGAAAAAGAGGCTAACGCTGTCGCGTTAGCCTCTTGCTTATGTTACATTAACAAGTCTGTATAATTTCTAAAACCATATGAACGGTTCCGAAGGAATACAATACGGTAAAGTGATAGGTATTTAAACCTTCAAAGGTTAGAAGTCCTTCATCGAGTGACTCTGGAGCATCTAAGGTGAGTTCATGTGCTGTATCATTAGAAACATTCACTGCAAAAAGACCGTTATGTAGATTGACAAAATCCTCCATCGCTGCCTTGACAAAATCATCATATTCATTATATTCATCCCCGGTATAGCGGGAAGCGAATTCGATGGCAGTTTCACTGCTCATATCCAAATAGGTGACAACAGAATATGCGCCGTTTACTCTTTGGAAAACACATCGGTCGGTTGGATATTCAAGACATTCGGAGACAGAAATTGGTGTGAAATCCTCTCCAATAAATCGAATGAAATTATTGAAAAGTAATTTCATATACATCTTTCCACATTTACTGACTGGTGTTTCTGAAACAAGGAAGAAGTTATCAAATAACTTTTGAAAGTCACCATATTCCTCAGAAATATCCAAATCGAATATTTCATTCTTGACACGATAATCTGCAATAATATTCTCTAAATCCGAGTTGCTGAAGACACCCTGCTCGACAAGTGCTTGTCCAAGCAAAAGGAAGTCAGGACTTTGTGCTTTGAGTAGGTGAATTACTTGATCATTGGTAAGATAACCTTGTTCTACTGCAATTTCACCAAATTTCTTGTCTTCATGTGTTTGCTGTAAGATTACTTCCTCAACTTCATCAGCGGTCATCAAACCTTCGTGAATTGCCAGTGTTCCAAGTTTAAGATGGATAGAAGACTGGGCATGAATGGCTTCAAACAATTGCTCGGGTGTCACAAGTGAGTTGGAGAGTAAGTAATTTCCAAAAAATTGACCATACATACTACTGTCCTCCCAAATAACGCTCCACAATAGATACTACTTGAGCTGATTCAAGTGGCTTTTGAATAAAGTCGCGAGCACCAGATTCAATAGCAGCCTTTAGTTGAGATTTGGTACCTACAGACGAAGCAATAATAATGGTTGCACATGGATCATATGCAATTATCTCTTTAATTACAATATTTCCATCTTTTTTAGGCATAACAATGTCCAAGAAGACTAAATCTGGGTTTTCTTCTTTGTAAAGTGAAATTGCTTCCTCGCCATTTGCTGCCTCAATAAAACGAGGAGTGCCTACTGTTGAAACAATGTCTTTGATTTGTTTGCGTGCGAGAATGGAATCGTCACATACTAACACAGTTTTTGATTCGATATTCATATTAGGACTCCTTTACTGCTTGTGTATTTAGTACTATTTTATATCATTTTGGGAAATTGTACAACAGTTTATATGATTTCTTTGAATTATTTTTTTATTATATATATGCGGTTGAATTATCGATAAGTGGATTGCTTTTTGGTGATATTTCTGTGAAATAAAATAGGAAGAAAAATAAATAGGTTGCTTCCCATACGGATTGTACCTATAATGGGAAAAGCGATAGGAAAAGAGGTAGAAAAAAATGGAAGTGATGCTGATTTTAAACGTTGTATTTATTATCTTTGGGCTGTACTTAGTTGCAATGGCAACAAAAATGAAAAAAACTGGAACCATTCATAATATGGTGATGTCGCAGGAAGAAAGAGTTCGTTGTAAAGATGAGAAAGGATATATCGCGTTTGTAACACCAAAGATGGTCATTTTCGGAACAACGATTAGTCTGGTAGGCGTTTTAGAAATTGTTTCGCAAATTACAAAATTATTTTTGCGTTATCGTTTTGTGATTTTAATTATGTTTTTAATTATGTTTGCTGTATATCAAATCCAGATGCGAGAAGCCAAAAATAAGTTTTTCTGATTTGAGGAAGCACAGTGAAAAATGAATTTTCACTGTGCTTCTCTTAGTGTTAGCGTTCATCCATTGGAATATATTGCTGATGGGTACCATCATATTTGTATGCAGGACGCATAATTTTACTGTTATATGATAATTCTTCCAGGCGATGTGCACTCCAGCCAGAAATTCGCGCAATTGCAAAAATTGGTGTATATAGCTCCACAGGAAGTCCCAACATGTTGTAGGCAAATCCACTAAAGAAATCCACATTAGGACTTACGCCTTTATAAATTTTACGTTCTGCTGCAATAATCTGAGGTGCTAAACGTTCTACGTTGGAATAGAGTGCGAATTCGTCTTCGCGATGCTTTTCCGCAGAAAGTCGTTCCACAAAGCCGCGGAAAAGAACTGCACGAGGATCGGAAAGTGAATATACCGCATGCCCCATACCATAGATAAGTCCAGAATGGTCAAAGGCTTCCTTGTTCAATAGAGCTTTCAGGTAATGACTTAATTCATCGTCATCATTCCAGTCCTTTACATTTTCTTTTAAGTCATCGAACATTTTCATGACCTTTATGTTGGCACCACCGTGTCGAGGTCCCTTTAGGGAACCAATTGCGGCTGCAATTGCAGAATAGGTATCGGTTCCAGAACTACTTACTAAATGAGTAGTGAAACTTGAGTTATTTCCGCCACCATGCTCCATATGAAGGATGAGAGCAATGTCAAGAAGCTTTGCTTCGAGTGGTGTAAATTTTGAGTTGGGACGTAACATGTGTAAAATGTTTTCTGCAGTGGAATATTCAGGATTTGGATTATGGATGAAGAAACTATTTCCTTCCTTATAATGGCTATAGGCCTGATATCCATAAACCGATAACTCTGGGAATAAGCTTATTAATTGCATACACTGTCTTAAAACATTTGGCAGTGAGATATCGTCAGCATTATCGTCATAACCATAAAGATTAAGAACACTTTTGGCAAGTGTATTCATCATATCATGACTTGGTGCCTTCATAATGATATCCCTGACAAAGTTGGTTGGTAATGTACGATAGCTACTAAGTAATTCACAGAAATGTGTTAACTCATCCTTGGTTGGAAGCTTTCCAAACAATAGTAAATAGGTACATTCTTCAAAACCGAAATGATTATCTTCCCCAATTCCCTTTATTAAATCAGATACGTTATATCCACGATAATAGAGCTGACCATGTGCAGGAACAAGTTTCCCGTTTTCCATTTTAGTTGCACACACATCAGAAATCTGTGTGAGTCCAACAAGTACGCCTTTTCCATTTAAGTCACGTAAACCACGTTTGACGTCAAACTTGGTGTAGTCCTCTGGATTAATGGTGGCAGTGCTTTGACACATGTTTGATAAACGAATAATTTCAGGTGTGATTTCGCTGTACGGATTTTCTCCCATAATTGCCTCCTTTAACGTGCTAAAGTGATTTTAACAGTATGTGAAATAGAAAACAAGGAATATTCAGAGATTTGCATAAATATTTATATATTTTTAATAATATAAAGTGCGTTTTAGGTCTGTGGTAACAAAAAATGAATTCCCAAACTGGGAAAAAGATGGTAAAATGATAGGGCAGATTGTGAGAGAGAAGTATGTAAATTTTACAGTCTGAAAAGTTTTTCTATAAAAGTGGAAAGGTAGAAGATATAGCATGATAAATGTAGATGAATTATGCAGACAAGCGATACAAGCAAAGGAGCATGCGTATGTTCCATATTCGCATTTTAGAGTGGGGGCGGCACTTCTTACGGAGGACGATAAAATATATCAAGGGTGCAATATTGAGAATGCAGCATTTACACCAACGAATTGTGCTGAACGTACTGCATTTTTTAAAGCAGTTTCAGAGGGGGAATTAAAATTTAAAGCAATTGCAATTAGTGGAGATGCAGAAGATTTCCTTTATCCGTGTGGAGTTTGTAGACAGGTTATGGCTGAATTTTGCGACACGAAAACGTTTCAAGTTATCTTGGTAAAACCGAATATGGAGTACAAGATTTTTACGTTGGGCGAATTGCTTCCAGGTGCGTTTACCAATGAAGAGATGCAGAAGGGAATTCGCTAGAAAATCGTAAGAAAAAGGAAGGGATTTCTTACATTTTTTTGTGAAAAACAGATTGACAAAAAAATAACATAGTGTATAGTGTAGGTAGTGTGTTTCATGCTATTTATGTATAATCATATTTTTTTAAAGGAGGAAATATATATATGTCAACTAAAGCTTATTATGAGTTGAATGAAATCGGTGCTGGAAAGCCAGGTTTTTCTAAAACCCGTTCTATCATCGAGGCTGCTTTCTACGGAAATAATGTAGTAAAAGTTAATACATTAAAGGAAGCATATGAATTAGCAAAAAACTCTCCAGGAACAATCGTTACCGATATGCCTGTAAAAGATGGTGAAACATTTGGTCTTGAGAAAGATGCAAAAGTTTTATTATTCAACGATGGTGCTGTAACTGGTCGTTACGCAGCAGCTCGCCGTATTAAAGGAGAGCCAGGTGTTGATGAGGTTAAACTTGATAAAGTGGTTATGGATGCAATCTATGAGACACGTTGGAAAACTATGTATCATGCTGAGTGTTATGTAGGTCTTGATCCAGAGTTCATGGTTAAAGCTCACCTTCTTATTCCAGAAGGAGAAGAGAACATCCTTTACAACTGGATGATTAACTTCCAGTATATGTCAGATGAATATGTTAAAATGTACAAGAATTCAAAAGCAGTTGGCGATGGAAAAGAGCCAGATATCTATATCTTCTCAGATCCACAGTGGGCACCACACGAAGCTCCAGATGTTGACTATAGCTGTTTAAGTGATCCACTTACACTTTGCTATTTTGATACAAATGAGAACTGCGCAGCAATTCTTGGTATGAGATATTTCGGAGAGCACAAAAAAGGTACATTAACAATGGCTTGGGCTCTTGCAAACAGAAATGGATACGCTTCATGCCACGGTGGACAGAAAGAGTACACATTAGATAACGGAGATAAATTCGTTGCTTCTGTATACGGATTATCAGGATCTGGTAAATCTACTCTTACACATGCAAAACATGATGGAAAATATCCAGCAATCAAGGTTCTTCATGATGATGCTTTCATTATCAACACAGATACATGTGCATCTATTGCTTTAGAGCCAACATACTTTGATAAAACAGCTGATTATCCAACAGGATGTCCAGATAACGAGTACTTATTATCTGCTCAGAACTGTTCTGCTACATTAGATAGCGAAGGTAAGATTCAGTTAGTAACAGAGGATATCCGTAATGGTAACGGACGTGCAATTAAATCTAAATTATGGTCTCCAAACCGTGTAGATAAGATTGATGCTCCTGTTAACGCAATCTTCTGGATTATGAAAGATCCTACAATTCCACCAGTAGTAAAATTGAAAGGATCTGCTTTAGCTTCTGTTATGGGTGCTACACTTGCAACAAAGACATCTACTGCTGAGCGTGTTGCTGCAGGAACAGACTTAAATGCAATCCGTATCGTACCATATGCTAACCCATTTAGAACTTATCCATTAGTAAATGACTATGAGAAGTTCAAAAAGTTAGTAGAAGAGAAGAACGTAGCTTGCTACATCGTAAACACTGGTGACTTCATGGGCCACAAATGTCAGAAAGAGGATACATTAGGAATCCTTGAGACAATCGTAGAAGGCAAAGCTAAGTTTGAGAAATGGGGACCATTCGAAGATATCGAAATCATGAATGATTGGTCTGGAAAGACTGGTGATTTCACTCCAAATCTTAATGATAAAGCTTACGTTGCTGAACTCAAGAACGCAATGCAGACACGTGTAAATGCGGTAGAAGGATTCGCAACAAAGAAAGAGGGATATGATAAACTTCCTGATGAGGCTTTAGAGGCATTAAAGAAACTTGTTGATGAGATTGATACTCTTTAATTTAAAGTAACAAATAAGAACAATAGTCAGCACATGCAACTGTAATTGGTTGTATGTGCTGATTTTGTATTTGAAAAAGGCGACAAATTGCATGGTAAAGATAAAGTGTTCCAAAATTGATAAACGAAAATGCAAAAACCAGTTTTGCCGATTTGCTTAAAAATCTGTAATAGAATTTGTTAGGATATGGTGTGTCAAGAAAAATATGTTCGTTAGTTTGCACGAAGATTTATGGAAATTTTGGGAGAAAGTACCTCGAATCATAGATTGAAAAATGCGCAAAATTAAAGTATAATAAGCTTACAAAAAAGCCTGGGGTGTACGATAACTCTTGTTATTTAGAACCTACATTTACTTTCAACGGGATTCCTATATGAATTGCTCTATGTCAGGCCGCCTCGTATCAGTGGAAGGCAGAACGCAAGCTGCGGTTACCCACCTAGCTTTAGCTAGGAGTCTAAATTACAGGAACCGGCATTTTGGGTTATTACAAAAGATAAATTTTTGGGATACAAAAGATATGATTTCAATACACAGAAGATTTTGAATTACAACAGAGTGATTGAGATACAAAAGATAAAAGAATAAGATACAAAAGAGTAAGAAGCTGCTAGTGTTAGCAGCTTCTTTTTTCCATAAAAAACAATCGATGGGATTGGAGAAATTTGCGTGAGAAGAAAAGAAAGACAGATAAATGGGGAAGACAAACGATTGATTATTGCAATTTTAGCTGTAATTATCGCTTGTGTGTTGATTACAGCTGGGATTGTAGCAAATCTCACTCGTAACAAAGAAGATACGGAATCACAGACGGATATGGCAAGTGCCTATTTTGAAAATGCTTATGTTTATCAAGTGGAAGACGGGCAAGTTTATTTTTGCCATGGAGCAGAGCAGTATGCATTCGAAAGTGATTATTCCGAAAGTTATAAAGGAATCGCGGATATATCGGTAAAGAATCAGAAGGTGTATTCCATGGTACAAAAGCCAGATTTGATATCTGGCAATCTGCTTTCCTACACGGACGAGGTAATGGAAGTCGAAAACTATGGAATGGTGAAAAGAATACCGAATTTGCCTGTCTACCATGTTTTTGATACGGTGCCAACGGAAGGGGGATTTTCCGATTTTGTTTTGGGAGAAAGTCTTCTTAGTTATGTCATGCAGGACAATTGTATCGTCTCTATTCTGGTAACGGAAAAAACAATTCCTGAAAAAATCCGTGTACTCATTAAGAATGGCACAGAGGATACCTTCTCCAATTTCACACTTGCTGTTGTCACGAAAGCATTTGTGACGCAAAATCAAGTGACAACGGAATATGCTGCAGGAGATATAGCTATAGAATCGCTTTTTTCAGAAGGGGTAAATGAAGTAGTGATTGATGCAGGAATAGAGGGCTGCAAATTGAAATTGCAGGATGGAAAGGAGACACAACCATATCCCAATGTATTGAAAATAAAAAAATACGGAGAAGGATATCTTGTTATCAATGAAACAAGCTTGGAGGAATATGTAAAACGAGTGATTCCGTCCGAAATGCCATCCAAATTTGAAGTGGAAGCATTGAAAGCGCAGGCGGTATGCGCGCGAACCTACGCTCTTTCCCAAATACATAATACGAGTTACGCAGAGTATGGAGCCAATATGGATGACACAACCTCTTTTCAGGTTTATAATAAGAGCCCGGTGAACGAAAAAATACTGGAGGCTTCTAAGAGCACACAGGGGCAGACTTTGATGCAAAACAATGCGTACATTACCTGCTTTTTCTTTTCCACGTCGGCTGGGGTGACGACAGATATGGGAGTGTGGGAAAATCAGAGCGGAAAACAGATGGATGAAAATGAATACTCGTACATTGCAAGTGCAAATCCAATTGGAAATATTGATTTTCAATCGGAGGAGGCGATGACAAAATATTTGAAGGAAGCACCCAATTGCTACGATGAGGAGTCGCCATATTTTCGCTGGAAGGCTGAGTTGGAAAGTGCTACAGATGAGACGTTAGGAAAGATAAAAAGGATTGACGTAATACGCCGTGAGAGTGGAGGCTATGTGAGTAAGCTATGCATTTACGGTTCGAAAGAGAGTAAAATGGTAGAGGGGGAATTGGCAATTCGACAATATCTTGGACAGTTTTTAACAAAACTAACGCTTTCAAATGGAACTGAAAGAGCGGATATGAAGATGCTGCCAAGTAGTTGCTTTGTTATCGAAGCGGGAGGCAATGGTGATTTTCAGTTATGTGGTGGCGGATTTGGACATGGAATTGGACTGAGCCAGTTTGGAGCCAATGGAATGGCAAAACAAGGGAAAGATTATCTGGAAATTCTACATTTTTATTATCAAAACTTTGAAATAAATATGGGTTGATTGTTTTCATGTGGTGTGCTAAAATTGTTCAAGATAAAAGCGAAGAATGTGTAAGTAGAACACGATTTTCTTTCAGAGAGAGGGGGCCATCGGCTGTGAGCTTCCTTAAGTTCAAATAGTGTTTGAAATTCTCACAGGAGCTGCTTATGGGAAAGCCGATAGGTTAGTAGTGTAAGACGTCTACTGCACGTTACGCAGCAATGAGTGTCCGATGTGTTATATCGGGAATCAGGGTGGTATCGCGGATTAGTTTCGTCCCTATTAGTTTAATAGGGTCGGAACTTTTTTTGATTGTTGAAAATATTCTTCTGTCAAACTTCAATTCGTCCCTAGACAAAATATTATCAAAGGAGAATCGATATGAAAGAAAAATTGCAGTTAATCAAAGAAAATGCATTACGCGAAATTCAGGAATCGGTTGATTTGGCAAAATTGAACGATGTGCGTAATAACATTTTAGGCAAAAAAGGTGAGCTGACAGCTGTACTAAAAGGTATGAAGGATGTGGCTCCAGAGGATAGACCTAAGGTTGGACAGTGGGTAAATGAAACCCGTGCAGCAATCGAAGAGGTTTTGGAAGAAAAAATTGCTAAATTTGAAGCAGAAGAATTAAGAAGAAAATATGAGAGCGAGAAAATTGACGTTACAATGCCTGCAAATCAAGTAAGCAGGGGATATTTGCATCCAGTTACTCAGGTTCGTAATCAATTGATTGATATTTTTGGTTCTATGGGATTTGAAATCTATGAAGGAACAGAAATAGAGACGGATCATTATAACTTTACAGCATTGAATACACCAGATGATCATCCAGCGCGCGATATGCAGGATACTTTCTACTTGTCACCAGAGTTTTTACTCCGTACACAGACCTCTGCTGGTCAGATTCATGTTATGGAAGCAAAGAAACCACCAATTAAAATTATTTCACCTGGTAAAGTGTTCCGTTCCGATGATGATGCAACACATTCACCAATGTTTACCCAGATGGAAGGCTTGGTGGTAGACAAAGGAATCACTCTTTGTGACTTAAAGGGTATGCTAGAAGTATTTGTAAAGAAGATTTTTGGAAAAGATACAACGACACGTCTTAGACCTTCTTATTTTCCATTTACGGAGCCTTCTGTTGAGGTTGATGTGAGCTGTTTCCAGTGTGGCGGAAAAGGCTGCAAGCTTTGCAAGGGTACCGGATGGATTGAAGTATTAGGTGCTGGTGTTGTTAATAAAAAGGTATTAGAGGGCTGTGATATTGATACCGATGAATATAGTGGATTTGCTTTTGGAATCGGTGTAGAGCGTATTGCAATGCTTAAATACGGTATTAATAACATCAAACATTTATTTGAGTCAGATCTTCGCGTATTAGGACAGATTGACGACAACTAAAAGAAGGTAAGGAGGAAGAATTATGTTAGCACCATTAAGTTGGTTGAAAGAATATGTAGATATTGATGTAACTCCAAAGGAATTAGAGGAGAAGCTTTTTTCCTGTGGATTTGAAGTAGAGGAATTAATTGAGGTCGGAAAAGATATCAGCAACGTAGTTGTCGGATATGTAGAAGCGTGTGAACCAATCCCAGATACACACTTAAATTTGTGTAAAGTGAATGCAGGAACACACGGAACCTTCCAGATTTGCTGTGGAGCAGATAATGTTAAAGCGGGAGGAAAGTTCCCACTTGCATTAATCGGAGCAACCGTTTATGCAACAGCAAAGGATCATGTTACCGTTGAGGGAGTAATGGAAATCAAACAGGGAAAATTAAGAGGATATGATTCTTTTGGTATGCTTTGTTCTGGTGTTGAAATTGGACTAAATGAAGATTTATATCCAGGAGCTGGATATAATGGACTTCTTGTTTTACCAGAGGATGCTGAGGTTGGAGCAGATGTAAAACCAATTCTTGGAATGAATGATTATATTTTTGACATTGCAATCACAGCAAATAGACCAGACTGTCAGAGTATTTATGGTATTGCAAGAGAAGTAGCTGCAGTATTAGGAAAAGAGTGCAAACCACTTGCTCTTGATTACCATGAGACAGACGTTACTTTGGATGGATTTGAAGTTTCGGTAGAAGCTAAGGATTTGTGTCCAAGATACAGTGCGCACTATGTGCATGACGTGAAGCTTGCAGAATCTCCAGTATGGATGAAACGTAGATTGGCATTGGTTGGAATTAATTCGATTTCCAATGTTGTGGATATTACAAACTATGTCTTAAAAGAAATTGGACAGCCAATGCATGCGTTTGACTATAACTACTTAGAGGGCAATGCAATTCAGGTTCGTCGAGCAAAGGAAGGCGAGAAAATTGTTACCCTAGATGAAAAAGAGTTTACATTAACAAATAACAATTTGGTAATTTGTGATGGTGTTAAGCCAGTTGCTTTAGCTGGAATCATGGGAGGCTTGAATTCTGAAATTAAAGAGGATACCACTGCAGTATTATTTGAGTCTGCAAAATTTGCACGTGATAATGTACGTAAAAGCTCTCGAGCACTCGGCCAGTCTTCGGATTCCAGTGCCATGTATTCTAAGGGGGTATATGAGTACAATACTGTTATCGGTATGAAGAGAGCGCTACATTTGATGGAAGAATTAGGTGCAGGTAAAGTCTCAAAAACACATGTTGAAGTTACTGCAGGAAATTCCATTGAACCAGTTGAAATGAAAGCAAGCTTGAAGCAGGTAAACGGCGTACTTGGTATTGAGGTTCCAGAGGAAGAGGTACTTCGAATCTTATCGAACTTAAATTTTGCACCTTCCATTGATGGAGACACCCTTACGATTCAGGTGCCAGCATATCGTGAAGACATGGAGTCTTATCAAGATATTGCAGAGGAAATTATTCGTATGTATGGATATGAGCACGTAATTCCTACCTTTATGCCTACCGCAAAAGTAACAGCTGGAGGATTAAACTTAAGACAGAAGACAGAGATGAAGGTAAAGAATGCATTATGTGCTGCAGGAGCATTTGAAGGAATTCATTATTCCTTCTTTTCACCAGCGGATTTGGATTTGCTTCGTTTGCCAGAGGATGCAAGTGAAAGACATGCAATTTCATTGATAAATCCAATTAATATTGATTTGTCGTTAATGAGAACAACCTTAGTTCCACAAATGCTTCACGCAATTGTTCGAAATCAGAAGAAGGCAATTTTAGAGGGAAGAATTTTTGAGTTGGGCAATCGTTTCATTGCGAAAGAACTTCCCTTAAAAGAGTATCCGGATGAGAGAGAGACACTTTGTGTTGGTGTATTTGGAGAAAATGAATCTTTCTTTACCTTGAAAGGCTTAGCTGAGACCGTAGCAGAAGCTTTGGATGTGAAATTTACATATCAAAGCAGTGAGAAAACCTTCTTGCATCCTTACCAGACAGCTACCGTTTTGTGTGAGGGAAAAGAAATTGGATATCTTGGAAAACTTCGTTATGAAATTCAAGATGAGTTAGATATGCGTGTTCCAGCATATGTGATGGAATTGGATATGAAGGAATTATCAAATTGGTATGGAAAAGAGCGTATTTTTACTCCAATTTCAAAATTCGACGAGGAGAAACGTGATTTTGCATTTGTAGTTGATAAAGAGATTACATGTGAAGCAATTGAAAATGCCATTATGGGAGCTTGTGAATATGTAACAGCAGTAAGCTTGTTTGATGTATACGAAGGCATTCAGCTTCCACCAAACAAGAAGAGTATGGCATTTAAGGTGGTATTTACGCCAAGAGATGAAGAATTTACTGCAAAAACAGTGGAAGGCTATGTTGCTAACATTTTGAAAGCGTTAGAAGAAAAGGTTGGAGCAACCCTCCGTTCGTAAAGAGATAATAGTAAGGAAAAAAGTATGGACGTAAAAGATTTTTATTATGACCTTCCAGAGGAACTGATTGCACAGGATCCTCTGGAGGATCGTTCAAGCTCAAGACTTATGGTCTTGGATAAAACAACAGGTGAAATTGAGCATAAGGTATTCAGGGATATCACGGAATATTTAAAACCAGGGGATTGCTTAGTGCTGAATAACACAAAGGTTATTCCAGCACGCCTTTTCGGAGAACGAGAAGGAACGCAGGCAAAAATTGAGATTCTATTACTAAAGCGAAAAGAGAACGATGTTTGGGAGACTCTGGTAAAACCGGGGAAAAAGGCAAAACCAGGAACTAAAATTATATTTGGTGAAGGCCTTCTTGTCGGTGAAGTAATCGATGTGGTAGAAGATGGTAACCGTTTGATACAATTTCATTATGAGGGAATCTTTGAAGAAATACTGGATCAACTGGGTCAGATGCCATTACCGCCATACATTACGCATCAACTAGAGGATAAGAATCGTTATCAAACTGTATATGCAAAATACGATGGATCTGCGGCTGCGCCAACTGCAGGGTTGCATTTCACCCCAGAGCTTTTACAAAAGGTACGTGATATGGGAGTTTCTATTGCGGAGGTAACCTTACATGTTGGTCTTGGAACCTTCCGTCCAGTTAAGGTGGATAATATACTAGAACA
The DNA here is from genome assembly GCA_045641745.1 of Agathobacter sp. GTDB lineage: Bacteria > Bacillota > Clostridia > Lachnospirales > Lachnospiraceae > Roseburia. Next base: position 63,370 of record JAZUHO010000109.1, read on the forward strand.
TCATATGCATTCTGAATTTTATATGATAGATCAAAAAGCTGCAGATATGATTAACGCGACGAAAGCGGCAGGACATCGTGTGATTTCCGTTGGTACCACAAGCACAAGAACCTTGGAATCCGCTGCAGATGAAAAAGGTATGCTGAAGGAAACCAGCGGATGGACAGAGATTTTTATTTATCCGGGATATCAATTTAAAGTAATTGATGGATTGATTACTAACTTCCATCTTCCAGAGTCTACATTAGTTATGCTTGTGTCTGCTTTGGCTGGGCGTGAACATGTGCTGGCAGCATATCAAAAGGCTGTAGAGGAAAAATATCGCTTTTTCAGTTTCGGTGATGCTATGTTTATTGCAGATAGGGGGAACCAATCGAACTAGTGCTTGTAAATCTAGTACATTTGTAATACAATATATGTACTTGATAGACCGAGAAGGTAAAAGGAGAGACCATATATGGAAGAAAAGAGAAAGCATAAAAGACTTGATCTTAATGTATCAATTCAATTGGAAAAGTTGAATGAAGATGGGGTTACTACGTACAAATATATGGATGTTGAGGTTACAGACATTTCGAGAAGCGGATTAGGATTTAATGCAAAGCAGGAGCTTGAAATAGGAACCTTTTACGACACGAAAATTCAGATTTGGACCAAAGAGGTTGTGGATGCAGTAATTGAAGTTGTCCGTTGTAGTAAGGATGGAGATCGATACCATTGTGGCTGTGTTTTTATTGGTATGACAGACACGGATGCACTTAAGATTGATATTTACCAGATTTTTAATGACTTATAATCATGGGATGCTTCGGCATCCCTTTTTTTGAAGAGGAAATTATGTTATTGAATGAAACTTATGAAGTGAAACGGGTGCTGAATCCACCCAAAGCAATTGTTGCTAACGTGCCTGGGTCAAAGAGCATTACGAATCGTGCATTGCTAATTTCTGCTATGTGTGAGGGAAAATGTACATTAGATGGTGTTTTGTTTTCGGATGACTCTAGGCATTTTCTTAAGGCTTTGCAAGATTTGGGCTTTAAAATGGAAATTGACGAACAGGCATGTAGAGTATCTATAATTGGATGCGGAGGAAATGTACCACGGAATCTGCACGAATTCAACCCACCAGAAATTTATGTTGGAAGTGCGGGAACAGCTGCACGTTTTCTGACAGCTTTTTTAGGAATGTCGCACGGGAATTATCGAATATCGGCATCTGAACAAATGTCAAAACGACCTATGAAGGAACTATTGATGGCTCTTTCACAGGTGGGATCAGAAATTGTTTATGAAAATGAGGAGTACTGTTTCCCGTTTCAAATCGGAATGAAAAAGCGTAAGAGGAATCGGGTAGTTATCGATGTCGAAAAGAGTAGCCAGTTTTTAAGTGCACTTCTGATTTTGGCTCCGCTTTTTTCCGAAGATTTCTTTATTGAAGTGGTTGGAAAGCATGGATTATCTTATGTGGAAATGACAATTAAAATGATGGCAGATTTTGGCGTTACGGTAATCAAAGAAAGCGACCAGTGTTACCGTATTCCTGGTGGGCAAAAATATCAGACGAGAGATTATCAGATTGAACCTGATGTTTCTGCTGCGTGTTATTTTTATAGTATGGCGCCTATTTTAAAAATACCAGCATGTGTACAAAACGTGACACGTGATTCGTTACAGGGAGATATTCAATTCCTTTCTGTTTTAGAAAAAATGGGATGTAGTATTCGGGTAGAGGAATCTCAACTTTGGGTGGAACCACCGAAGGATGAATTAAGGGGAGGCTCCTTTTGCTTGTCAACATTTTCTGATCAGGCGTTGACATTAGCATGTCTGGGAACCTATGCAAAGGAACCGGTTACAATTACGGGAATCTCTCATATTCGCTTTCAAGAGTGTGACCGAATAAAAGCCATTACAGATAATATGCAACGGGTAGGAATTGAGGTAAAAGAGCTAACAGGCGGAGTCATAATTATTCCGGGAGAGAAGCATGCGGCAGAAATTGATTCCTTCGAGGATCATCGTGTTGCGATGTCATTTTCGCTTCTGGGAATAGAAATGGATGGAATTCGAATTCAAAATCCGATGTGTTGCCGTAAAACCTTTGAACATTATTTTGATGAGTTTGAGAAAGTGCTATATAACTAAAACAAATAAAACCATACATCAGGAGAAATTCCTTTTGTATGGTTTTTCTTGTTAACTGGATTGTAAATTTGCAAATGAGTTTACGATTTATCGAATATATAACTTATATTCTCCTTGCTCTAAGAGTGAAATTGCATGTGCCAAAGCATCTGCATCATAAAACTCAATACGTAAGACACCTTCTTCAAATTCACGGTTATTGATAATGCCAATATTTTTAATGCTGATATTGGATTTTGCCAGTATGGTTGCAATTGTAGCAATTCCTCCGGCCTCATCAATTAAGTCAAGATAAAGCTCAAAAACAGTGGCATTCTTATTTGGAATGCTGAGGGAATCGCGATAATCTTTGGCAGATTGGAAATAAGAAAGTAATCCTTGGGAATCTTTTTCCTGTATCATTTCTTCTACCAATTGAATTTCTTTTTTGTAGTTGTCAATCAAAGACAAAAGCTGCCGTTGGTTGGACAGACAAATATGCTCCCACATAACAGGTGAAGAGGAGGCGATACGTGTTATGTCACGAAAGCCACCTGCAGCAATTGTTTTCATTGTCTCTTTTGGGTCATCGGATTTCTTGATGAGGTTAACAAGTGCGAAGGCTATCATGTGAGGAAGATGGCTGATAGATGCAGTCGCATAATCATGTTCCTCATAGTTCATGACAAGCGGAATGGAGCCCAACTCTTTAACAAGCTGATAGAAGTCATCAATAGTCTGCTCTGGTGTGTCCTTTGTCGGGGTGATGATATAGTATGCATTTTCTAAAAGATATTCATCGGCATTTTGGATTCCGGTCTTCTCAGAGCCTGTCATAGGATGTCCACCAATAAACTGCGCATTCAATCCCAAGGAAGAGGCGACTTCGTGTATTTGCGCCTTGGTACTACCAACATCTGTGATAAAAGTATTCGTTGAAATGATATTGGCTAGTTCTTTTAGATATTCTATATTTTTTTGAACCGGTGCGCACAAAAAAATAAGGTCGCAGTCTTTAAATGCATCAAGAGGAAGCATTGTTTTGTTTTCAATTAATCCCAGTTGATGCGCTTTCTCAAGAGTATCTAAATGACCTGCGGTTGCAATGATAGAAACCTCAGGATGATTGTTTTTCATTTTTTTTGCGATGGAGCCACCAATTAGTCCAAGTCCAATAAAGCCCACTTTGTTATAGTTCATAATAGGTCTCCCATATTTTTTTCTTTTTCCATTTTACTATATTTGTTTAAAACGTTAAAGTGAATTTTGTAATTGGAAAAAGGCGTTAATTTTGAAAATATCAGTGTATTCGCAGAAAAACGGCGCATTTTCAAAAAACTTACAAGAAATATTGTAATAGTTGCATAAAATAGTTGTAAATTTGATAGAAGATTAGTAGAATATAACTATAATCTGCAGAGGTGCAGAAAGGGGATTTACATCAAAAAGCTTACAGGAGGTATTTTACTATGAATGTTTACACAACGGACAAGATAAGAAATGTCGTGCTTCTCGGTCACGGTGGCGCGGGCAAGACTTCGTTAGTTGAGGCAATGTGCTACCTGGCCGGTATGACAACGCGTATGGGTAAGGTTGAGGACGGAAATACAATAAGCGATTATGACAAAGAAGAAGTAAAAAGAGGCTTCTCTATTCGAACTTCTGTGATTCCAATCGCATGGCAGGATTTAAAAATTAACATTCTTGATACTCCAGGTTATTTTGATTTTGTGGGAGAAGTAGAAGAGGCGGTTTCAGCTGCAGATGCAGCAATTATTGTGGTGTCTGGTAAGGCAGGCGTTGAAACAGGAACAAAGCGAGCATGGGAAATCTGTGAAAAATATAAGCTCCCACGTATGTTCTTTGTGACGGAGATGGATATAGATAATGCTAGCTATCGTGAAGTGGTTGAAAAACTTCAGGAATTATATGGAAAAAAGATAGCACCTTTCCATTTGCCAGTTCGAGAGAATGAACAGTTTGTTGGTTATGTTAATGTAGTACAGCAGAAGGCAAAACGTTGGAAAGAGAACGGTGAAGTAGAACATTTTGATGTGCCAGAGTATTCGAAGGCAAATCTTGAAATATGTAGAGAAGCATTAATGGAAGCAGTTGCAGAAACAAGCGAAGAATTTATGGATCGCTATTTTAACGGTGATGAGTTCTCTGAGGATGAGATTCGTCAGGCTTTGCGAGTAAATGTAATTGATGGCTCTATTGTGCCAGTATTAATGGGTAGCAATACATTAGCAAGAGGTATGTATACTTTGATGGTTGATATAGGAAAGTATTTTCCAAGTCCAGATAAACGTGAGTGCGCAGGTATTAATACGAAATCCAATGAGGTTTATCAGGCAGACTACGATTTTTCAAAACCAAAATCTGCATATGTTTTTAAAACAATTGTGGATCCATTTATTGGTAAGTATTCACTGATTAAAGTCAATTCTGGTGTAATTAAATCCGATGACCTATTGTATAATTACCATCAGGATTTTGAAGAGAAAATCGGCCATCTTTATGTATTGAAGGGAAATAAAGCCGAAGAAGTATCAGAATTGCATGCAGGTGATATCGGGGCTTTGGCAAAGCTTCAGAAAACAGTAACTACGGATTCCTTGTCAACGAAAGCAAATCCGGTTGCCTATCTGAGAACAAGTATTTCGAAACCATATGTAAATCTAAGATACAAAGCAAAGAATAAAGGGGATGAAGACAAGATTTCCCAAGCTTTACAAAAAATACTACAGGAAGATTTGACAATTTCTCACGTAAATGATAGTGAAAATGGACAGACTTTATTGTATGGTATGGGAGAACAGCATCTAGAAATCGTTGCAAGTATGCTTCTCGAAAAGTATAAAGTGGACATCGAATTGATGAAACCAAAGGTTGCATTTCGTGAGACACTTCGCAAGAAAGCGGATGTGGAGTATAAATATAAAAAGCAGTCAGGTGGACATGGACAGTATGGTCATGTTAAAATGACATTTGAACCATCTGGAGATGTAGATACTCCATATGTTTTTGATCAGTGTGTCGTAGGTGGCGCGGTTCCAAAGAACTTTTTCCCAGCAGTGGAAAAGGGCGTAGCAGAATCTGTTAAAAAGGGACCTTTAGCAGCATACCCGGTTACTGGTGTAAAAGCAGTTTTATATGATGGTTCCTATCATCCGGTAGATTCGTCGGAGATGGCATTTAAGGTAGCAACACAGCAGGCATTTAAGAAAGGTTTCTTAGAGGCTAGCCCTGTACTACTTGAGCCGATTGCTACATTAAAGGTTGTTGTAGAAGAGCAATATACGGGCGATGTAATGGGTGATTTAAATAAGAGACGTGGACGTGTTATGGGTATGAACCCAACAGACAATGGTGCGACAGAAATTGTTGCTGATATTCCATATCTCGAATTATATGGTTATAATACACAGCTTCGATCTATGACAAGTGGTAGCGGTCAGTTCTCGTATGAATTTGCCCGATATGAGCAGGCACCAGAGGAAGTGGCAAAGAGAGAGATTGAGGAGCGCAAGAATAAGCTCACCGAGATTGAAGAGTAAGGAGTAATTTTGAAGAAAGTCTGTCTACTATGGACAGTACTATTGGTTGTAGTTTTGATTTGGATAAATCCAACAAACTGTATAGCTGAGGTGCCAGAGGGAAGAAATACTTCTGGCGCCTTTTCTTTTTACAGCGGACATCGTTTAATGATTTTATATCAATTGAACGGTGGAGAAAATAGTTGGATGAATGTCACGTTTTTAGATGGAAATGAGGAGCTGCTGCTTCATAAGCCGCATCGCAATGGATTTTCATTTGAAGGCTGGTATCTTGATTCTAGCTTTAAACGAAGTGTTTCGAGAATTTATCCGTGGCAGGTTGGTTACATTCGTTTATATGCCAAGTGGAATGACGGAATTGATAATCGTGGAAATGTGCAGGATTATCCGTATAGTTCAAGCGGTACCAACCAAGGCCAAACAATACGACTGAAGGACTGTGTCTATGATTTTTGTGAGGATGTGAATATTCCAGGAATGCCTTCCACACAAAATGACTCAATTTTGAATAGCTTTATATTTAGTGCATCACAGTGTCCGCAAGGGCTATGTATAACCGAAGAGTTCTATCTTATGACGTCCTATTCACAGGAAGAAGACCGCATGGGAGAGTTGCTTGTATTTGACAGATTTACAGGGGAAATTCTTGTGACGCTTGGAATGGATGAACAGAGTCATCTGGGTGGCATTGCTTACGATGGGAAGAATGTGTGGATTTGTAATTCGAAAAATCGCACTTTGGAGAGAATATCCTATGATTTTATTCAGCTTATGGCACACAAAAACAAAGGGAAAGTAATTGATGCACGTAGTATGGTTGACACTTTGCCAGTGGAAAATGTTCCCTCCTGCATTACTTATAATCATGGACGATTATGGGTAGCCACACATACTATCGTGATGAATTCTAAAATGATTGCCTATTATTATGATGCCAATAGCAATTCTTTAAAGGCTTTGAATGAATACACGATTCCAAGGCAGGTACAAGGAATTACATTCTCAGAAAAGGGTGAGGTGATTTTAAGCACCTCCTATGGTAGAACCAGATCTTCGTATCTCAAGATTTATCGATCTACAGTAGAATTATCTGCCAAACCGAATCGGCCTTTGATACAGATTGAAATGCCTCCAGGATCGGAGGAGGTTGATTATGCAAATCATCAAATCTATTGTGTGTTTGAATCGGCAGGAAATAAATATTATCTTGGAACAGACGGAAAGGGGACAAGCATATGCCCCCTTGATAAGATATTAGTGATTTCAATGGACTCCATTTTGAAATAATTGCATCATCTGCTTCGCTTTTTCCTGGTCTTCATGGGAAAGACTATGAAAAAGCGAGGAAGTGAGTTGATCCATATCTTGCTTGGTGGTAGGGGTGGATTGATTAAATAAAAGTTGAAGATTTTGAAATAGTTCACGTTCTTTTGGAGAACATAGTTCGAGAAGCTCTTTTTTTAGGGCTTCTTTTTTGCTTTCTTGGTCTAACTGACATGCCATAAGTTCACCTGCTCCATTTAAAGATTTTTGCACTTCCTGATATTCTAAATAGGGGATAATCATGGAAACCATCTTTTGATAATTGGGATTCAAGTAAGGTAAAAAAGTCTTTAGAACATTGATATTTTCTTTTTGTGTACATTTATCATATTTCGTCACAACAACACCTAATGCTTTTTCTTTCATTTTATGCAGCAATAGGAACCTATATTCCAGTTTTTCATATGTTAATAGATATACAATGGGACAGGAGGAAAAAGCATGCTTGTTGTCGACGGCCATGATGTGTTTGAGATAGATGAAGAATGTATAAAAAGGCGAAAAATTCCAAATGCTTGTAAGATGGAAGAATATCTTGATAACAAAAAGGCAGGAAAAAGGCACAATTCCAATTTGAAAAAGGATGAGAATACATTGTCTCAACAAAAGAAATAAAAGAACAAAAAGGCTGTGCATGAATCTGCACAGCCTTCTTGGATGGTTTAGAAGAAATTGCTTCCACAACCATTGTTGCAGCAAAGAAGAAGGAGAATAATAAGGAGACAGCTATCGTTGCCTCCGCAACCTCCGCCAAATCCAAAGCGTGAACCATTTCCGTTGTTACAAATACTGCATAGGATAATTAACCATAGGATACTATTGTTTCCATATCCACATCCACTTTCATTACATCCACCACAGTTTGCTGCTGCTAAATCACTCATACGTAACCTCCAAATAATTAATACAATACTACGATATGCAGAGGAAAACTTTTGGTTACAAAAAAATGAAATGAAATTTTATTCTACGTCAATTTCTTGTATATTAGAAAGTAAATTTGCTAGGTTATAATAAATATAAAAAAGAAAAATAGTGAAAAGAGTAGAAAAATATGGCAATGCATTGACAAAATGATAGGTTAGCAATAGTATAGTTTAAAGGACGTATAATTGTATACAATCATACATGTATAGTTATGCATCTGAAAAGAAATAATATGCATTGGGAGAATATTATGAGAGACGTTTACATGAATCAGAAAACCAACTTATTACAGTTGGAGGAACACTTTTATCAGCTTGTTGATGTATCGGAACCACATACATTTCGTAATTTGTTTCCATACGATGAGATTCCGAAGATTGCATTTAATGATCGTATTGTTCCACATAATATGCCGGAGGACATTTGGATTACGGACACGTCATTTCGTGATGGACAGCAGTCTCGTGTGCCATATACCACAGAACAAATTGTAACAATATATGATTACTTACACCGTTTGGGCGGTCCAAAAGGAAAAATTAAACAGAGCGAATTTTTCTTATACAGTAAAAAAGATAGGGATGCTGTTTACAAATGCATGGAGCGAGGTTATGATTTCCCAGAGGTGACAGCATGGATTCGAGCAAGTAAGAAGGATTTCCAGTTAGTAAAGGAAATTGGATTAAAAGAAACTGGAATTTTAGTAAGCTGCTCAGATTATCATATTTTTTACAAAATGAAAATGACGCGTAAAGAAGCTATGAATCTATACTTGAGCGTAGTACGTGAATGCTTAGAGACGGGTATAAGTCCGAGATGTCATTTGGAAGATATTACGCGTTCCGATATTTATGGATTTGTAATTCCATTCTGTTTGGAATTAATGAAATTGATGGAGGAATATAAGATTCCGATTAAAGTAAGAGCCTGCGATACTATGGGATATGGAGTGAATTTCCCAGGTGCGGTGATTCCAAGAAGTGTACCAGGAATTATCTATGGATTAACGACTCACGCGGGAGTGCCATCAGAACTGATTGAATGGCATGGACATAACGACTTTTATAAAGCCGTGAATAACTCTACTACGGCATGGTTATATGGTGCGAGTGGAGTTAACTGTTCTCTATTCGGTATTGGTGAGCGAACAGGAAATACACCTCTTGAGGCAATGGTGTTTGAATATGCACAGCTAAAGGGCACATTAGATGGAATGGATACTACGGTAATTACAGAATTATCCGAGTATTTCGAGAAAGAGATTGGATATCGTCAACCAAGTAGAACCCCATTTGTGGGAAGTAATTTCAATGTAACAAGAGCTGGTATTCATGCGGATGGCTTACTAAAAAACGAAGAGATTTATAATATATTCGATACGGAGAAATTCTTGAACCGTCCACCACTTGTTGCAGTAAGCAACACCTCTGGATTGGCGGGAATTGCTCATTGGATTAATAATTATTATCACTTACAGGAAGAACGTAAGATAGATAAGGATTCTCCATTGGTTGAAAAGATTAAAAAATGGGTGGATAAACAATATGAGGATGGACGCGTGACCGTTATTACCGATAACGAATTAGTAGTAGAAATAACCAATTGCTGTAAGGAACTTGGAATTGTGTTATAAAGGAGAGCATTATGTCAGAAGATCGCTTTTTGCTTGGGGCAAGAGTGTTTGATTATATTCGTGAAGGAATTTTATCTGGGAAATATAAGCCCAAAGAGGAACTAAAGGAAAAAAATATAGGAGATGAACTTGGGGTCAGTAGGACTCCGGTTAGAGAAGCACTTCGCCAGCTGGAACTAGAGGGATTGGTTTCTATTATTCCGAATAAAGGAGCCTATGTAGAAGGCATATCTATAAATGATATACGAGATATTTATGAAATGCGCATTTTACTGGAAGGGTTGTGTGCAAAGTGGGCAGCTAGAAATATTACGAAAGAACAAATCGAGGAACTTGAGGAGAATATTTTCCTTGCAGAATTTCATTCACAAAAAGGAAACTGGCAGCAAATGGTGGAAATCGACAATCGATTTCATGAATTATTATATGTAGCCTGTGGCAGCAAAGAGCTTTCAAAGCTATTAAGAGATTATCATCACTATGTGCAACGTGTTCGAAAGGTGACACTTCGTGATCCCCAAAGAGTGCAACAAAGTACATTAGAGCATAAGATGATAGCAGCGGCTGTTTGCCAACATCAGGAAGAAGAGGCAGAACAAGCAGCGCAGGAACATTTGAAAAACACCATAACCAACATGAGCCAGTTTGGATGGGACAAATTAATGGAGGATTATAACTATGAAAAAAATTAGTATGACAACACCTTTAGTTGAAATGGACGGAGATGAAATGACGCGTATCCTGTGGAAAATGATTAAGGATAAGCTGTTGTTACCATTTGTTGATTTGAAAACAGAATATTATGATTTAGGACTTGAGGAACGTAATAGAACGGATGATCAGGTTACAATAGACGCCGCAAACGCAACAAAAAAATACAAAGTGGCTGTAAAATGTGCAACGATTACACCAAACGCTGCACGTATGACGGAATATGATTTAAAGGAAATGTGGAAGAGCCCTAATGGTACAATTCGAGCTATGTTAGATGGTACGGTATTTCGTGCGCCAATTGTAGTAAAAGGAATTGAGCCAAACGTGAAAACTTGGAAGAAACCAATTACCATTGCACGTCACGCATATGGGGATGTATATAAAGCAACGGAAATGAAAATTCCTGCTGCTGGAACGGTAGAACTGGTCTATACAGCAGAGGATGGAAGTGAACATAGAGAGTTGATTCACAATTTTACTGGTGCAGGTATTGTACAGGGAATGCACAATTTGAATGATTCCATCACCAGCTTTGCCCATAGCTGCTTCCGCTTTGCACTAGACACCAAGCAGGACTTATGGTTTTCATCAAAGGATACTATTTCTAAAAAATACGATCATACCTTTAAGGATATTTTTCAGGAAATCTATGAAGAAAGCTATAAGGAGGCTTTTGAAAAAGCGAATATCACCTATTTTTACACCTTAATCGATGATGCGGTTGCGCGTGTAATGAAATCGGAAGGTGGCTTCATCTGGGCTTGTAAGAATTATGATGGAGATGTTATGAGTGACATGATTTCCTCAGCATTTGGTTCTTTGGCTATGATGACTTCTGTATTAGTTTCCCCAGATGGCTACTATGAGTATGAGGCAGCGCATGGAACAGTACAGCGTCATTATTATAAGCATTTAAAAGGTGAGGAGACTTCAACGAATTCAGTTGCAACTATTTTTGCGTGGTCCGGGGCACTTAGAAAACGCGCAGAATTAGACGAAAATGATGAATTAAAGGTGTTTGCAGATGTGTTAGAACAGGCATGCGTGGAAACAATCGAAGAAGGAAAGATGACAAAGGATCTTGCTCTTATCACAACCATAAATACTCCAATTGTTTTAAACAGTGAGGAGTTTATTGATGCAATTGCAAGCAAGGTTGCGGAAAAACTTGCTTCATGTTAAATATTTCACACATTGACAGTTTCCTGTAGAATACCTATAATAATAGAATAGATGAGAAGAAATCATTCTTTGAATTATGCAGGAGGGGATGACGTGGAAAAAGAAATATCACAAGCAGTCATAAGAAGAATGCCAAGATATTATCGTTATTTAGGTGAATTATTGGATGATGGAGTCGAAAGAATTTCATCAAACGACTTAAGTAATAGAATGCAGGTGACTGCGTCCCAAATTCGTCAGGATTTGAATAACTTTGGAGGCTTTGGACAACAAGGCTATGGATATAATGTAAAGTATCTGCACGATGAAATCGGCAAGATTTTAGGTTTAGATCAGACACATAATATTATTATCATTGGAGCGGGTAATTTAGGTCAGGCACTGGCAAATTATATGAAATTTGAACGACTTGGATTCCGTATTATTGCATTGTTCGATGTGAATCCGGCGTTGGATGGAATTACAGTTCGTGGTATTCCAATCCATATGTTGGATAATTTGGACAATTTTTGCGAAGAGAATCAGGTTGATATAGCTGCACTTACTATGCCAAAAGAGAAAGCAAGTATTACAGCACAGCGTTTGGTTGAACTCGGAATTCACGCAATATGGAACTTTGCGCATGTTGACTTGGAACTTGAAAATCAAGACGTTGTCGTTGAGAATGTTCATTTGTCAGATAGTTTAATGCAACTAAGCTACAACATTGTTAAAAATAAGAAATAGTATTCCAGGAGAGCAAGAATGAAAACAGAGAAGGATTTTCAAGACGCTTTGCGAGATAAGAAAGTTCCGCTTCTTGTACTGGATCAGAAATGGCATCGGTTATTCGCAATACATGGGAAAACGGATGCCATTAAAAATCTAGAGACAGAGGTCAATGGATTGCTCGCAAAACAAGGACAACTGAACACATCACTGAAGGATTTAAAAAAATTGAAACAGCAGTTGATGGATAATATTGTGCAAAATATGAACGAGCATGAGGATGACAAAAAGGATAAACTCCGTGAAAAAAAGCTAGAAGAGGATAAGCGTTTAATTGAAGAAATCAATGAGAAGCTGGAAGAAACGGAAGACGCTTTATTAGAGCTTCCGAAGCAAATCAATGAGAAGAATCTTGAGTTAATGCTTGCAAGTATGGAATATTGTTACGGGAAATTGCGCCAGAACCGAGAAGAAGCAGAAGAAATTGACGCATGGATTACACAGGTTCGCATTGACTTAAAGAAGAATATCATTCGAAAACAGAATCGTGATATCAATAATCGTGAAATTTATGCATATATGCACGATATATTTGGAGCAAGCATTCTAGATATTTTTGATATCAAATATGAAGATGCCATAGAGCCGAATGAGCAGAAAGAGGAAGATAAGTGATACCGGTTGTAACAATTCCATATGGAAATACGTATATTAATACAAGTGGAAATCCTGGTATGGCAACTGCTGGAAGCAAAGAGGTACTGGCGGGGATTACAATTGCAATGAAAGAAGATAGATCATGAATAGAATTAGTAGAGTTTATGCAAATATAGATTTAGATGCAGTGCGCTATAATATGGAGTCAATGCATCGCAAGTTACAACCGCAGACGAAAATGGCTGCGGTAATTAAGGCAGATGGGTATGGACATGGAGCAAAGGAAATTGCCTTGGCAATTGAAGATTTGCCGTATTTATGGGGCTATGCATTAGCCACTGTAGACGAGGCAATGGTTCTTCGTCGCCACGGAATTGACAAACCAATTTTAATTTTGGGAATTTCATTTCGCGAACAGTATGAGGAATTAATTACAAATGATATTCGCCCGGCAGTATGTGATTATGATATGGCCATGAGACTTTCGCAGGTAGCAAAAGCCTGCAAGAAAACATGTAAGATACATATCAAAATAGATACAGGAATGAGTCGCATTGGCTTTCAGGTAAATGAGCAAAATGCTGAGATAATACAAAAAATTGCAGAACTACCGAATATTGAAGTAGAAGGAATATTTACTCATTTTGCTCGCGCAGATGAAGTGGATAAGGAACCAGCATTAAAACAGATGGAACTGTTTCACGATATGGTTCATATGTTGGAGAAAAAAGGCGTAGAGATTCCTATGAAGCATTGCTCAAATAGTGCAGGAATTGTAGAGATTTCGGAAGCAAATATGGATATGGTTCGTGCAGGAATTACCTTATATGGTCTTTGGCCAAGCGAAGAGGTGGATAAACGTCAGATTTCATTGAAACCGGTCATGTCTTTAAAAAGTAACATCGCCTTTTTAAAAGAATTGGAACCAGGAAGATCGATAAGCTATGGAGGTACTTATGTGACGAAGCAAACAAGAACCATAGCAACGGTTCCGGTAGGATATGCAGATGGATATGCAAGAGGTTTGTCCAATAAAGGATATGTGTTGATACACGGTCAGAAAGCACCGATATGTGGCAAGGTTTGTATGGATCAGCTGATGGTGGACGTTACAGAAATTGTAGATGTGAAGGTGGGCGATACGGTTACCCTTTTAGGGCGTGACCAGGATGAAGTAATTACGATGGAACAGCTAGGTGAAATGTCAGGACGTTTCAATTATGAGTTTGCATGTCTAATTACGAATCGAGTGCCAAGAGTCTATTGGAAAAAGGGCGAGGTTGTGTCAGAACGTCCGGCATGTATTGAATAATATAAAATCAAAATGAACTGAATACATATGACAAATATGGGAAATACTTTTTATAAATGAATTTTATGGAGAGTAGAAAAATGACAGTTCAAAGAGGCGATATATTTTATGCAGATTTAAGACCAGTAGTCGGATCCGAGCAGGGCGGGATACGTCCAGTGCTCATTGTTCAAAATGATGTGGGGAATCGCCACAGTCCAACCGTGATTATTGCGGCAATTACCTCTCAAATGAATAAGGCAAAATTACCAACACATGTGGAATTACAGAAGGAACAATATGAGTTACAGAAGGATTCTGTTGTTTTGCTGGAACAGCTGCGAACCATTGATAAAAAGCGTTTGAAGGACAAAGTTTGTCATTTGGATTCACAGATGCTAAACAAGATAGATAAAGCACTTGAAGTTAGCCTAGAACTCTATACATAGGCTTGCGGTAACTGTTTCAAACAGTTACGGGTTGACTGCCTATTTTCAACATGATAGTATTGGAAATAGTATAAAAGTTACACGAAAAAAGGAGAAAAGATATGGATGACACGGGGAATCCCTGGTTGCTTGTTTTATTATTTGTAGTTATCGTTCTTTTAATTCTTGTTGTGATGGGACTTACCATTACCTTTCGACGGGAAATCAAAAAGAAATTGCAAAGAGCGATGAGAAATGAAAAGGAAGAAAATCTCGAAGAAGTAACAGAAGAAGAGATTATGTGCATGGTAAATGAAGGGCATGAAAAAGGTGTTCTTTTGGAATCTGAAGCACAGATGATACATAATATTTTTGAGTTTGGTGACAAAGAAGTGAAAGATATTATGAATCATCGTAAGAATATCATTGCCATTGATGGTGAGCTGAGCTATAACGATGCGGTTGATATTATGATAGAGAATAACTATTCCAGATATCCCGTTTATGTGAATGATATAGACAATATCATAGGTGTTATTCATATCAAAGAAGCGTTGGCACATAGTAAACATAATGAAGTATTTCGTACTCCAATCAAAGAGATAAAGGGATTAATTCGTGAGGTGGCTTTCATTCCAGAAACACGAAACATTAATACTCTATTTACGGAGATGCAGACTGCAAAAAACCATATGGCGGTTGTGGTGGATGAATATGGACAGACTTCAGGAATTGTGGCAATGGAAGATATTCTTGAGGAAATTGTAGGAAATATTCAAGATGAACATGATGAGGAAGAGAGCTTGTGCAACCGAATGGAAGATGGAACCTACATTATGGATGGAATGACTCCACTTGAGGAAGTCATTGAAGAGATACATATTCCAGTTGAAGAAGAGGAATTTGATACATTAAATGGGCTTTTAATTTCGTTACTTGACAAAATTCCAGCAGAGGGAGAATTGCCAGTAATTGTTGCGTATGGATATGAATTCCGTGTGTTATCGGTTGAAAATAAAATGATGAAGCAAATTCAAATTGTAAAGCAACCTGAGACTTGCGAAGAATAAAGATAAGTGATAGAATAAATCGGATTGTGATTAGAAAAACAAAGAAGAAAAGAGGAAATACATTATGTCAGGACATTCAAAGTTCGCGAATATCAAACATAAAAAAGAGAAGAATGATGCTGCAAAAGGTAAAATTTTCACCATGATTGGTCGTGAAATTGCAGTTGCAGTTAAAGATGGTGGTCCAGACCCAGCCAATAACTTTAAGCTTGCTCAGGTAATCGCAAAAGCAAAAGCTAATAACATGCCAAACGATACCATTGAGCGTGGAATTAAAAAGGCTGCAGGAGATGGCAATGCTGTAAATTACGAGAGCGCTACCTATGAAGGCTATGGTCCATGTGGAACTGCTATTATCGTAAAATGCTTAACAGACAATAAGAATCGTACCGCTGCAAATGTAAGAAATGCATTTACCAAAGGACAGGGAAGCATTGGTACACAGGGATGTGTATCTTACATGTTTGACGAAAAGGGACAGATTATTATTGACAAAGAAGAATGTGATATGGATGCAGATGATCTTATGATGATTGCATTGGACGCAGGAGCAGAGGATTTTGCAGAGGAAGAAGATAGCTTTGAGATTACAACAGCACCTTCAGACTTTGATGCGGTACATAGTGCATTAGAGGAAGCGGGAATTGCTATGGTATCTGCTGAAGTTAGTATGATTCCACAGACATATGTAACCTTAACAAATGAAGCAGACATTATCAATATTGGTAGAATTTTAGATCTTCTTGACGATGATGATGATGTTCAGGAAGTATACCATAACTGGGAAGAGTAATTACATATTTTTCTGATATTGGCTCAAAACAGAAACAAAAACCGTATTTATGGAAAAGGAGAGTTTTCCATGAATGCGGTTTATTTTGTATATGAGAAATGTTTATAAAAAAGATAGGAAAAAGCATAGAATTTCAAAGCAAAATGAGCTATCATATTTTTATATTATATTATGAAAGGAACTAGATTATGTCGGCAAAATATAAAAAGGAAACTATATGCATACAATCAGGATGGAAACCAACGAAGGGGGAACCACGAGTTCTTCCTATCTATCAGTCAACGACATTTAAGTATGACACAAGTAATCAGATGGGACGCCTTTTCGATTTGGAGGATTCTGGTTATTTTTATACAAGGCTTGCGAATCCAACCAATGATGCAGTAGCAAGCAAAATATGTGAACTTGAGGGTGGTGTGGCTGCCATGCTTACTTCATCGGGACAAGCAGCGAACTATTATGCAGTTTTTAATATTTGTGAGGCAGGAGATCATATTGTCTGCTCTAATTCTGTTTATGGTGGAACCTTTAATTTGCTTGGCACTACCATGAAGAAAATGGGAATTGCTTGTACCTTCGTAAATCCAGATGCCAGTGAAGAGGAACTGAACGCTGCATTTCGTGAGAATACGAAGTGTGTGGTAGCAGAGACGATATCGAATCCTTCTCTTGTTGTTCTGGATATCGAGAAGTTTGCGAAGATTGCTCATGCGCATGGAGTTCCGCTTATTGTGGATAATACTTTTGCAACACCAATCAATTGTCGTCCATTTGAATGGGGGGCAGATATCGTAACACATTCTACAACGAAATACATGGATGGACATGCAATGGCAATTGGAGGCGCAATCGTTGACTCTGGTAATTTTGATTGGTTAGCGTATGGCGATAAATTTTCAGGATTAACCAAACCAGATGAGTCATATCATGGAATTGTATATGCGGAGAAATTTGGAAAAGCAGCCTATATTCAGAAGGCAACTGCACAGTTAATGCGAGACTTGGGATCGATTCCATCGCCGATGAATTCCTTCCTGCTTAATGTTGGTTTGGAGACTTTGCATCTTCGTGTACCACGGCATTGTGAAAATGCGTTAAAGGTGGCTACTTATCTGAATAATCATGAGAAGGTGGCATGGGTAAATTATGCAGGACTTCCAGATAATCCATACCATGCATTAGCTGAAAAATATATGCCAAATGGAACCTGTGGCGTAATTTCATTTGGATTAAAGGGCGGCCGTGATGTTTCTGTTGCGTTCATGGACAAATTAGAATTAATTGCAATTGTTACGCATGTAGCAGATGCGAGAAGCTGTGTTCTTCATCCAGCTAGTCATACACACCGTCAGATGACAGATGAGCAATTATTAGAAGCAGGCGTTCAACCTGATTTGATACGTATGTCTATTGGAATTGAGAATGCAGATGATCTAATTGCAGACTTGGAGCAAGCACTTGCAAGTGTTTCATAAGTTGTGAAATAGAATTTGAATGTAGACCTAGGGGGAAGAAAATAGGATACTGTTTTTGGAAAGGAGAGGCGTATGAAAAGAATCTTATTTGCAGCATCAGAATGTGTGCCATTTATTAAAACTGGGGGACTTGCAGACGTATGTGGCGCATTACCAAAGGAATTTGATAAGAAATATTGGGATGTTAGAGTGGTAATTCCAAATTATAGTTGCATTCCAGAAAAGTATCGTAAGGAATTCAAGTATGTTGCTCATTTTTACATGAGTGCAGGAAGTTACATTTCCAACAAGTATGTCGGAATCTTAAAGTATGAAATGGATGGAATTACGTATTACTTTATTGACAACCAAGACTATTTTAATTGTGTGGTTCCATATGGAGATGTACGCTACGATATTGAAAAATTTATTTTCTTTGATAAAGCAGTTCTTTCTATGCTAAAGCATATTGATTTTAGACCAGATATTATACATTGCCATGACTGGCAGGCTGGATTGATACCTGTATACCTAAAAAATGAATTTGCAGCAGATAGTTTTTATTGGGGAATTCGTAGCATTATGACGATTCACAATCTCCGTTTTCAGGGTGTTTGGGATGTAAAGACCATGAAGGGCTTGACAGGATTTGCACCAGAATTATTCTCCCCAGACAAATTGGAATTTAACAAAGACGCGAACATGCTGAAGGGTGGTTTGGTATATGCTGACTATATCACAACGGTAAGTGATACGTATGCAAATGAGATACAAACCGACTATTATGGTGAAGGGCTCAATGGACTTCTTTCTGCACGTCATTTTGATATGCAGGGAATTGTAAACGGAATTGATTACGAAGTATACAATCCAAAAACAGACAAGAAGATCTATTGCAACTACGACAAGGAAGACTTTAGAAAGAAAAAAGCAAATAATAAAGTAAAATTGCAAGAGGAATTGGGACTTGAAGTGAATAAAAAGAAATACATGATAGGACTCATTTCAAGATTAACCGATCAAAAAGGTTTGGACCTTATCAATTATGTAATGGAGCAAATTGTCGACGAATATACGCAGTTTGTGGTTATCGGAACGGGAAATCCAGAGTATGAGAATATGTTCCGTCACTATGCGTGGAAATATCCGGATCGTGTTTCCGCAAATATCTGTTATTCCGATGATTTAGCACACAAGTTATATGCGGCAGCGGACGCCTTTTTAATGCCATCGGCCTTTGAACCATGCGGATTGACGCAGTTAATTTCATTCCGCTATGGCACCATTCCAATTGTTCGCGAAACAGGTGGTCTCAAAGATACAGTACGTCCATACAATGAATATGATAATTCTGGAGATGGTTTTTCTTTTACCAATTACAATGCCGACGATATGTTGCATGTGATTAATTATTCTAAGCATGTTTTCTATGATAAGAAAAAGCAGTGGAATCAAATGATTGATCGTGGTATGAGCAATGATTTTTCATGGAATTCATCGAAGTTCCGTTATGAAGGCTTGTATAACTACTTATTGGGCGAATAAAACCATAAATCTAACAAATAATAAAAGCGGATGCAAAGAATGCGTCCGCTTTTATTTTGTTAGGAGGGCATATGAGCGAAGGAAGTAATCAAGAGACAAATCGAATGGATGGACAGGCTATTTTAGAGGATAAAAAAAGAAAGCATAAAATTTTTCTACTATCCATCATTGGTGAAATCGAAGGACATGAAGCTGTCGCATCGGGATCTAAGGCAACTAAATATGAGCATATTTTGCCAACATTAGCAGAAATTGAAGAAAATGGTGAAGTTGACGGGGTTCTTATTTTACTGAATACCTGTGGCGGAGATGTGGAAAGTGGTTTAGCGATTGCAGAAATGATAGCAGGAT
The DNA here is from genome assembly GCA_045641745.1 of Agathobacter sp. Lineage (GTDB taxonomy): Bacteria > Bacillota > Clostridia > Lachnospirales > Lachnospiraceae > Roseburia. Next base: position 83,130 of record JAZUHO010000109.1, read on the forward strand.
TAAGCAAACCAACTGTTTCTTTGGTACTTGGAGGAAGTCACTCGATTGGAGTACCTCTTGCTGTAGCAGCAGATTACTCCATGATTGTTTCAACGGGAACTATGGTGATTCATCCAGTTCGAATGAGTGGAACAGTTATTAATGCAAAACAGACCTACGACTATTTCCGCAGAATGCAGGATCGTGTTGTCCAATTTGTAGTAGATCATTGCGAAATTACATCGGAGCGCTTTGAACAGTTGTTGATGAATACAGGCATGATGACACGGGATTTAGGCTCCATTTTGATTGGACAGCAGGCTGTGGATGAAAAATTGATATGTAAAGTTGGTACAATTGAGGAAGCTTTTATAAAATTGCATGATATGATTGAACAACAGCACTAAATCTTGTGTGAGTAGTAGGAAAAGCATGACAATGTCTCCTAAATATGGTATAGTTAATAAGACTATGAGAAAATGTATTAATTATGTAACTAGATAGGGAGGACAGGATTTCATGGCAACTAAGAAGCGTAGTTCTTCAAATCGTACAAATAAGACAAATCGTACAAGAAATAATACGGCAAAGGCAAAGAGAGAGGCAAAGGCAAGAGAGGAAGCATTTCGTGATGAGGTGATTCTTTGGGGAATTATTGCCGTTTCTTTGCTATTAATGATATCAAATTTGGGAATAGGGGGAAGCGTAGGGGGCGCGGTTAGTTCATTTTTCTTCGGAATTTTTGGATTGATTGCCTATGTTTTTCCTATTCTATTAACGGTCGGAAGCTTTTTTGCGGTTTCGAATAAAAAGAATGGAATCGCGTTTGTAAAGCTCGTTGCAGCCATTTTATTTGCATGGTTTTTAAGCTTTTTTATGGAGTTGGTTATGCATGGAAATGCAAGCTTATCACCGATAGAGGCATTCTGGGCATCCTACGAAAATCGCAATGGCGGTGGAATAACAGGTGGAGTTCTTACGGCTGTACTTGTACCTGCTTTTGGCACGGTTGGCTGCTACATCATTGATGTTATTGTACTAATTGTAAGTCTTGTACTTATTACAGAAAAATCCGCATTGAATGGAATGAAAAAAGGCGGAAAGAAGGTATATGAGTCTGCCAAAGAAAATAATGAACGTTATCAGGAGTATCGCGAAGCAAAATTGGAGGAACGTGCCGCGAGACGTATGGACCGAAAAGTAACAGGGGTATCACCTGATTTAACAATTGAAGCTCCAAAGGGAAGTGAAGCACAAAAGGGTGATGTTCATGAAATAAAGGTGGATGAGGCAGTGATACAGACAGATGTGACGGAAGAAAGACACACCAAAGTATCTGCAATTTTTCCACCTGAGCCTAGCTTGGCAAGTGCAGCTTCACCAAGCAATAAGATGCAATTACCTGTTGTAGAGGAAGAACCACTGGCTGTTAATACTTTAGATACAGAACCGGAATTGGAGATTCACGGTGACTACATTCCAAAAGAGATGGAAGATTCAGTAAGTAGTAAGGCAAGTAATAATATGACTGAATTACATGCTGCCGTGGAAGCGATTATCGATGAAGCAGAAGGCAGACAAGGCTCAAAAGAAATCGAAGCTCCACAGGAAGACATTATTCCGAAAAGAAAGCCAAAGGTGTCAGAGGAAGAAATTCAGAGTGGGGTAGATGCAATTGCGGCGGAAATAGCGGAGCATACAGTAGAAAAGGAATATCTTTTTCCACCAATTGACCTATTGAAGGCAGCTCCTGCAAAAAAGAATGGAAATTCAGAAATGCATTTGCGAGAGACTGCGAATAAGCTTCAACAAACCTTAAAAAACTTTGGTGTGAATGTCCAAGTTACTGATATCAGCTGTGGCCCAGCGGTTACCAGATATGAAATACAGCCGGAAATGGGAGTAAAGGTAAGTAAGATTGTTAATTTAGCAGATGATATTAAGTTAAATTTAGCAGCGGCAGATATTCGTATTGAAGCACCTATTCCAGGAAAAGCAGCGGTTGGAATTGAAGTACCAAACAAAGAGAATGTAATGGTTTCTTTCCGGGAACTGATTGAGTCTAAGGAATTTGCAGAAAGTAAGTCTAATATTAGCTTTGCCGTTGGAAAAGATATTTCAGGCAAAATTAAGGTGACGGATATTGCAAAGATGCCACACTTACTAATCGCAGGAGCAACAGGATCTGGAAAATCTGTATGTATTAATACGATTATTATGAGTATTCTGTATAAGGCAAAGCCACAGGATGTAAAATTAATCATGATTGATCCGAAGGTGGTTGAGCTTAGTGTATATAATGGAATTCCACATCTTATGATTCCTGTGGTAACGGATCCTAAAAAGGCGGCAGGGGCCTTGAATTGGGCTGTTGCAGAAATGACAGATCGATATAACAAATTTGCAGAATGTAATGTTCGCGAAATCAATGGATATAATGCAAAGGTGGAAAGCATAGAGGTTCCAGAAGGACAAGAGCGTCCACAAAAAATGCCTCAAATTGTAATTATTGTTGATGAGTTGGCAGACCTTATGATGGTTGCAAGCTCCGATGTGGAAGCTGCAATTTGTCGTTTGGCGCAGTTGGCGCGTGCGGCAGGAATTCATTTGGTAATTGCCACACAAAGACCATCGGTAAATGTTATTACGGGATTAATTAAGGCCAACATGCCGAGCCGTATTGCATTTGCGGTGACCTCTGGAATTGATTCTAGAACGATTCTCGATATGAATGGCGCGGAGAAGCTTCTTGGAAAAGGTGATATGCTATTTAATCCACAAGGAGTGCCAAAGCCAATTCGTGTACAAGGGGCTTTCGTGTCTGATAATGAAGTGGCTGATGTGGTGAATTTCTTAAAAGAGAATAACCACGCCGTTTTATACTCAGCAGATATGCAGGAAAAAATTGACAATATGCAAACAAATAACACTACAGTGACAATCACTGATAATGATAGTAGCAATGATGGAAATGATGCCTACTTTATCGAGGCAGCCAAGATTATTGTTGACAAAGAAAAGGCGTCTATTGGAATGCTACAAAGATATTTGAAGGTTGGATTTAATCGAGCAGCGCGTATTATGGATCAGCTAGAAGAAGCTGGAATTGTTGGACCAGAGGAAGGAACTAAACCAAGACGCGTCTTGATGTCACCAGAAGAATTTCAGCAATTCATTGACGAGAATTGCTAAACGTGATAAACCATTAGTAGTGTAAATTTTAATGAGGTTTTTGGAGGATGAGATAGGAATGAAAACAGATATTCAGATTGCACAGGAAGCAACAATGAAACACATTAAGGATGTGGCTGCAACCATTGGAATTCAGGAAGATGATTTAGAACTGTATGGCAAATACAAAGCAAAATTATCGGATGAACTAATTGCACGTGTACAGAATGAAAAAGATGGAAAATTAATTCTTGTAACGGCAATTAATCCTACCCCAGCTGGTGAAGGAAAGACGACGACAAGTGTTGGACTTGGACAGGCATTTGGCAAGTTAGGAAAGAGAGCAATCATTGCACTTCGTGAGCCATCCCTTGGACCTTGTTTTGGTATCAAAGGAGGCGCTGCAGGCGGTGGATATGCGCAGGTTGTTCCTATGGAAGACCTAAATTTGCATTTCACAGGTGATTTTCATGCTATCACATCAGCAAACAATCTTTTGGCTGCACTGTTGGATAATCATATTCAGCAAGGTAATGAATTGGGAATTGATCCAAGACAAATTGTATGGAAACGTTGCATGGATATGAACGATAGAGTTCTTCGCAACATTGTGGTTGGATTAGGAAATAAAATGGATGGAATGGTTCGTGAGGATCATTTTGTTATTACAGTAGCATCCGAGATTATGGCAATTCTTTGCTTGGCAACAGATATGAATGACTTGAAGCAAAGATTAGGACGCATTATTGTTGGATATTCCTTTGATGGAAAACCAGTTACCGCGAATGACTTGAAGGCAACTGGAGCAATGGCTGCATTATTAAAAGATGCCTTGAAGCCAAATCTGATTCAAACCTTAGAACATACTCCTGCAATTGTGCATGGTGGACCATTTGCTAATATTGCGCATGGATGTAATAGTGTTCGTGCAACAAAGACGGCATTGAAATTATGTGACTATGTAATCACAGAGGCTGGATTTGGAGCAGATTTGGGAGCTGAGAAGTTCTTTGACATTAAATGTCGTATGGCAGGTTTAAAGCCAGATGCAGTAGTATTAGTTGCAACAATTCGTGCCTTAAAATATAATGGTGGGGTTGAAAAAGACGATTTAAATGTTGAGAACCTTGAAGCACTTAAAAAAGGTGTTGTAAACCTTGAAAAGCATATTGAAAATTTACATAAATATGGGGTGCCAGTTGTGGTAACCTTGAATTCCTTTGTGACAGATACAGAGGCAGAGACAAAATTTGTAGAAGAATTCTGCAAAGAGAGAGGTTGTGACTTCGCTCTTTCTGAAGTGTGGGAAAAAGGTGGAGAAGGAGGTATCGCATTGGCTGAAAAAGTCCTTAACACCTTGGAAACAAAGGAAAGTGATTTTAAAGTATTGTATGAGGATACTTTGTCATTAAAAGAAAAAATTGAGACTGTTGCCAAAGAAATTTATGGTGCATCAGAAGTTACCTATAGCCCTGCTGCAGAGAGAGAACTGAAACGCATTACGGATCTTGGAATGGGAGATTATCCAGTTTGTATGGCGAAAACCCAGTACTCTTTATCTGACGATCCAAAGAAATTAGGAAGACCAGAAGGCTTTAGCATTAATGTTAGAGAAGTGTATGCTGCTGCAGGAGCAGGCTTTGTAGTAGCGGTAAATGGTTCCATTATGACCATGCCAGGATTATCCAAAAATCCTGCTGCATATGGAATTGACGTGAACGAAAATAGTGTTATAACAGGATTATTCTAGGAGACATCATGGCTACATTAATAGATGGAAAACGTATTTCGGCAGAGATAAAAGAAGAATTAAAAGATAGAGTTGCACAATTAAAGCAAGAAGGAAAAGGCTGTACCCTTGCGGTGATTCAGGTTGGAACAGATCCAGCATCAAGCGTATATGTAAGAAACAAGAAAAATGCTTGTGCATACATAGGAATTGAATCGCAGGCATATGAATTACCAGAAGAAACCAAAGAAGAGGAGCTTCTTTCATTAATTGATAAACTCAACAAAGATCCGGGAGTTCATGGTATATTGTGCCAGCTTCCTTTACCAGAGCATATTGACGAAGACAAGGTCATTAAAGCAATAGATCCACGAAAAGACGTTGATGGTTTTCATCCGCAGAATGTTGGGGCACTTGTGATAGGACAAAAAGGATTTGTTAGCTGTACCCCTGCTGGAATTATTGAACTTTTAAAGAGAAGTGAAGTGGAAATTGAGGGCAAGCATGCGGTTGTAATTGGTAGAAGTAACATTGTCGGCAAGCCAATGTCTCTTTTGTTGCTTCGGGAGAATGCTACCGTTACGGTGTGCCATTCAAGAACACGAAATTTAAAAGAAATTTGTAAAGAGGCGGATATTCTTATTGTAGCCATTGGTAAGCCTAAATTTATCAATCATGAATATGTGAAGGACGGCGCAGTAGTGATTGACGTTGGCATTCACAGAAACGAAGAAAATAAGCTTTGTGGGGATGTAGACTTTGCAGATGTAGAACCACATGCAAGCCAAATTACACCTGTTCCAGGCGGGGTTGGACCAATGACAATTTGCATGTTAATGAATAATTGTGTAGAAGCAATGCAACAAAATAGTTAAAGGGGATTGCGTATGAAGTGCATTTTTTGCGGAAGCGAGATAAAAGAGGGCAGTTTATTTTGTCAAAATTGTGGAAAGGAACAACAGATTGTTCCAGATTACAATGTTTTTGAAGATGAATATTTAAAAACTCTTCTAGAGGAAGAGGGAAGAAAAGATATTGAGGATGCAATGACGCGGAAATCGCAGACTAGCATGGACAATAAGGAGAAACAGAACAAAGAAGCAGAAAAGAAAAAGAAGACAATTATTATTGCCTCCATCGTAGCTGCTGTTGTTTTGCTTGGCATTGTGATTGGTGTTGTTATCTCCATGCAAAAAAATAAAAATGCAAGCTCTTTTGATTATCAGTTTGAACAGGCTAAAATTGCAGAACAGTCAGGTGATGATTCTGAGGCTATCCAATATTTAGAGAAAGCAATTGCCTTGAAGAATAGTTCTGTTGAAGCACGTGAACTTCTTGCAAAGTTGTATATGAAAGAGAAAGCTTATGACTCGGTTATTTTGAACTGCAAGGAATTAATTCGATTAGATTCGTCAAATGAGTTTGCCTATGCAACCTTGATTGATATTTACGAGAAACAAGGAAAAACAGATGAAATTGTTAAACTTAGCAAATCTGTGGATTCCATTTCTATTTTAGATTTGTTTGCCAATTATATGGTAACACCTCCAGTTTTTTCTCTTGAAGCAGGAACCTATGATGACTTTATAGAATTGGAGTTATCGACTAAGGGAGTATACAATATTTACTATACATTGGACGGAAAAGATCCAGTGAAAAATGGAATCTTGTATAAGGAACCAATTAAAATTGAAGAAGAAGGAATTGTTGAAATAAAAGCAGTATGTGTGAATGAAAAATCGGTAACTTCAGAAGTGGCATCGAATAAGTATAAGCTCGAGTTGAAACAGCCAGATATGCCAAATGTTTCCCCAGATGGTGGACAATTTACTGCTCCATCAACTGTTACCGTAGAAGTGCCAGAGGGTTGCGTTGCATATTATACATGGGATGGTACAACACCAAGTGTAGCTTCTACGATGTATTCTGGTCCAATTGATGTTCCAGAAGGTGATAATGTTTTAGCTGTGATTTTGATTAACACAAAAACAGAGAAAACAAGTGGAATATATCGTGGACACTTTGTATTCTACAATCATTAATAGTATAATAAAAAAAGTACAGGATATAATGAGGCTGTTGCACGTTTGTGTGGAACAGCCTATGTGTTTTTATAGATAGGAGCTGGATTTGAAAGTAACCATTGTATGCGTTGGAAAAGTGAAAGAAAAGTTTTATCGTGATGCAATTGCCGAATTTGAAAAGAGACTTTCACGGTATTGTAAATTATCGATTGTTGAAGTTGCCGATGAAAAAACACCAGATACAGCCTCCGAGGCAGAAGAACTTTTAATCAAACAAAAAGAGGGCGAACGCATTATAAAGTCTATGAAAGAAGATGGTTATGTGATTTGCTTAGCAATAAATGGAAAACAAATGGATTCAGAAGAGCTATCTTCAAAAATGGAGCAACTGGGAGTGACGGGTGTGAGTCATATTTATTTTGTTATTGGAGGATCATTAGGACTATCGGATGCTGTACTAAATAGTGCGGATATGAAGCTGAGCTTTTCAAATATGACATTTCCACATCAATTGATGCGGGTTATTTTATTGGAGCAGATTTATAGAAGCTATCGTATTATGAATCATGAACCATACCACAAATAAGAAAAAATAGAAAGGGTATTCGCCTTTTCTAATTACAATATTAAAAATACACAAACAATAGGAATTTTTTAGAAATTCCGGAAAAGGAGAGGTCAAATTATGAGAATGTATGATTTGATTATGAAGAAAAAAGAAGGAGAGGAACTCACGAAGGAAGAAATCCAGTACATCATTTCTGGATATACGAATAATGAGATTCCGGACTATCAGATTTCGGCATTACTTATGGCAATTTGTTTTCAGGGGATGTCAAAGCAGGAAACAGTCAATTTAACTTTAGCCATGCGTGATAGTGGGGATGTGTTAGATTTATCACATATTCGTGGAGTAAAAGTTGACAAACATAGCACAGGTGGTGTAGGGGATAAAACAAGTCTTGCGCTTACACCAATTGTTGCTTCACTTGGGGTTCCTGTTGCAAAAATGTCTGGACGTGGACTTGGACATACTGGTGGAACAATTGATAAGCTAGAGTGTTTTCCAGGATTTACAACCGCAATATCTGAAGAAGAGTTTGTACATAATGTAAATGAAATCGGAATTGCAATTGCCGGTCAAACAGCAAATCTTGCTCCAGCGGATAAGAAATTATATGCACTTCGCGATGTGACAGCAACGGTAAATCAAATTTCTTTGGTTGCAAGTTCAATTATGAGTAAAAAGCTTGCATCTGGAAGTGATGCGATTGTTTTGGATGTTAAGGTTGGAAATGGTGCCTTCATGAAAGAATTTGAAGATGCAAAAGCGTTAGCTGAAGAAATGGTTTCTATTGGAAAGCTTGCTGGAAAACAGGCGGTAGGTATTATTACAGATATGGATCAACCGCTTGGAAAAGCAGTTGGTAATTCATTAGAGGTTAAAGAGGCAATTGATACCCTGCAGGGAAATGGTCCAGAGGACTTTAAAGATGTTGTGTATGCATTAGCAACACAAATGCTTATATTTGGTGGGGCTTGCAAAACAAAAGAAGAAGCTGTAAGCGAAATCGACCGTGTGATTGCAGATGGAAGCGCCTTGAAGAAATTTGCAGAGTTTGTTGAGGCACAAGGTGGCGATGCTTCTTATGTGTTTGAACCTGAGAAATTCCCAAAAGCAAAATTTGTAAAGGAAGTGCGTGCGGACAAGGCTGGTTATGTCAAACGAATTCTTGCGGAAGAAATAGGTCTTACTTGCATGTCACTTGGTGGTGGCCGAGAAAACAAGGAAAGTGAAATTGATCTTTCTGTTGGAATTGTTTTAGAGAAAAAGAATGCGGATAAAGTAGAAGAAAACGATGTCCTTGCAGTGGTATATGGCAATGATGAAGCGAAAACCAATCAGGCAGTCGCACGTGTACTTGCTGCATATGAAATAAATCCTGAAGTAATTGAAAAACAACCTGTTATTAAGGCATATATTGAATAATTGAACGGAAAATCATCTGCTACTTATATTGGGCTTCATTGTTGCATATAATGAAGTATGAAAAAACAAATAATTAAAGCATTTGAGCTCCCAGAGGACATTCTTTTTGATTTACCGGTGATAACTTTATTTGGAGAAAAGCGAATTATAGTGGAAAATCACCATGGAATTATTGATTATTCTACGAGCCGAATTTCTCTCTTGACGCATGTGTGTATCTATCTCATAGAAGGCATGGAACTGGATGTTTCCTACTATGGGAAAGACACGATTGAAATTGTTGGTCAAATTCAGCAAATAAGGGTGATGCATACATGACTATAAAAAACAGAATTTTTGATGTACGTATTGCAATCTCTGGACGAGATATTATGAGATGCCTTAATTTATTAGCGAGAAGAAATGTTGCTGTATATGATATGAAATGGAAGGAAAATACCATTTTATATTGCAATGTTTCTTCTCAGTTATTGTGGAATAATCGTGATGTTTTTCACAAAACACATTGTAAGGTGAAAATAATCAAAAAGAATGTGTGGAATCTTAAGCTGCAAAAACATCTTTTTCGAGGCGTTGCAGTTGCCTGGGCATTGATGCTTCTAATAGGATTATTCTATTCCTATCAATTTGTTTGGAAAATTGATATGGAAGGAAATCAATATTATTCCAAAGAATATATGATAAAAGAATTAAAAAAAATGGGGATTGAAGAAGGAACTTTAAAGAGAAACATTCATGAGAAGGAAGTTGCAGCAAAACTTAGAAATTCTATACCTGGGATTCGATGGACTTCTATAGGAATCCAGGGAACAAAACTGCTTCTTCGGATGGAAGAAGCAACGGATGAAAATGAGAGTAACATAAAAAACAGTGAGGAAGAATGGAATTGGGAAGAACTTTCGCAATTAAAACAGAATCCGCGAAAGGAGTACTTTTTCGAAAAAGAATATATCATATCGGAACAAAGGTTACGCGCGCAGGAAACACAGAAGGAAACCGTGATTCAAATCGGCGGATATATGTTATCGCTAGATTTTCCGTGGAACAAGGAGAAGGAAAAGAATCATCAGAATCTGATGAAAGAATATAACGCAGAACAGCTTTCGCTAGGATCGCAATTCTATTTGCCGGTTTACGTTTGGAAAAATGTATCCAATTTTTTAGAAGAAGAATACAATACAAGAAGTAAAAGTGAAGTGGTTTGCTTAGCAAATTACGATTTTACGCATTTTCTTATGGATTTAGAAGAAAATGGGGTTCACATTATCGATAAAAATGTTATCATGGAACAGGATGAAAATTCGTATATAGCCAAAGGGCGGGTTATTGGAGAACCAGATTTGGCTTTGCGATTAAAGGAAGGATATAGAAAATGAGTTTAAATGAAGTGTCTTTAGAGATAGCTTCCGAACATATTGGAAATGTATTTGGGCAGTTTGATGTATATATTAAAAAAATCGAGAGAACACTTGGGGTTACAGTAATTGTGAGAAACAACCAAGTGAAAATTATTGGAAATGAGCCAAATATTTCTGGCGCAAAACATATTTTCGAACAGTTACAGGAACTGTCACAACGTGGAAATGTAATAACGGAGCAGAATGTAAATTACGCACTTGCAATGTTGGCGGAACAGCGTGAGAGTAATATTGTAGAATTGGATAAGGAAATTATTTGTCATACGATTCAGGGAAAACCGGTGAAACCAAAAACGCTTGGACAAAAAGAATACGTGGACAGTATCCGTAAAAAAATGATTGTATTTGGAATGGGACCTGCGGGAACCGGTAAAACGTATTTAGCAATGGCAATGGCTATTACTGCGTTCAAAAATGAAGAAGTAAATCGTATTATTTTGACCAGACCAGCAATTGAGGCGGGAGAAAAGCTTGGATTTTTGCCGGGAGACTTACAAAGTAAGGTAGATCCGTATTTGCGTCCATTGTACGATGCCTTATATCAGATTATGGGTGCAGAGAGTTTTCAGAAAAATATGGAAAAAGGATTGATTGAGGTGGCTCCGCTAGCATATATGCGAGGAAGAACTTTGGATAATGCTTTTATTATTTTGGATGAGGCACAAAACACGACACCTGCACAGATGAAAATGTTTTTAACTCGAATTGGATTTGGAAGTAAAGCAGTAATTACAGGTGACGCAACCCAGAAAGACTTAGCACCAGGAACCAAATCTGGATTAGATGTGGCACTTCAAGTACTTAAAAACATTGATGATATCGGAATTTGTGAATTGACTAGCAAAGATGTAGTGAGACATCCGTTAGTTCAAAAAATTGTAAAAGCATATGATGATTTTGAAAATAAAGCAAAGCAAAAGGAGCAGCGCAAAAGACAAAATAGTAAAAGAAATAAGCAGGAGTAAGTATGCGAGATCGATTTACCATATATAGAGCATTGCCCCTTGCAGGAATATTGGGGCTTTCGTTTTTAGTATCTGTGGGACTAGCGGTATTAAATGAATTTTATATTGATGATATTTTGTGCATTTGTTTTGTCGATATTATATTTTGGTTTGTGTTTCTCTACGAAGTGGAATTTGAAAGAAAACATGGAAAAATAGGAGAATACACGGAAACAAATTTTACGCGCATTTTTTTCGGGGTACTATGGTGCTGTGCAATAACATTTATTTTATCCTCTTATGAAGCAGAGTATTTTAAAGCTTTTATGCTACTTCCTATCATCATGTATGCGTATTCCAACGAAGCAATTGCAACAAGTATGAGTATTTATTTTTGTGTCATATTTGGCGTGATAACAGGTTGTAATGCAACGGAATTGATTTGTTATATTTCAGAAGTAATACTAGTGATTGGATTGTGCCGTGGCTTTTACAAAAAGGAGCTACGCGTATATTTTTCACTTTTTGTACTGGCACTTTCTTTCATTACTCCAACCATATTCTATTATTGGGCGTATAAGGAAATTCAACCGAGCAATTATCTGTTTGCAATAGCAAATACAGCGTTATCAAGCTTATTTATTTTCTTTTTATTCTATAAAAAGAGAACGGAAACTATCCAAGAGGAACGGATTCGGTTGGCGGACATGATAAATGATGATTTTCCATTAGTTCGGGAAGAAAAGGCGTATTCTATGATAGAGTATCAACACAGCAAAAGAGTCTCTAAAATTTGCTATCTATGTGCGCAGCATCTTGGATTTGATAAGGATTTGTGTGCAGCTGCAGGGTTTTACTATCGCATGGGACGCTGGGAAGGTGAGCCATTCGTTGAAAATGGAGTAAAAAAAGCACAAAAGCATTGTTTTCCAACGGAATTGACAGTTATATTAAGCGAATATTATGGGGAAAAGAAACTTCCTTCCACCCCAGAATCGGCATTGGTACATATGGTAGATGCGCTGATAAAGAAGATGGAATTGTTTGAAAAAAATGTTGGAAGCAGTAAATGGAATCGGGAAGTTTTGATTTACCAAACATTAAATGAGTATTCTTCGGAGGGACTGTATGACGAATCAAAGCTTACGATGAATCAATTTATTAAATTGCGTGATTATCTTACCAAGGAGGAAGATTTGTTATGAGTTTTTGCATAGAAGAAGAATGTAAGGTAGTGTTTGATTTTGATTATAGCGCGTTAGCTGAGAAAGTGGTTTCCTTTTGCCTGGACTATATGAAATTTCCTTATGAGGCGGAAGTAAATTTGACTTTAACAGATAATGAAGGAATCCATGTTATTAATCGGGAGTATCGAGAAATTGATCGTCCAACGGATGTGCTTTCCTTTCCGATGCTAAGCTATAGTCAATCAGGGGACTTTGCCTTTTTAGAAAATGAAGAGGATGACAACTTTAATCCAGATACTGGAGAAGCAATTTTAGGTGATATAATTATTTCTGTAGATAAAGTATCCGAACAAGCTAAGGAGTTTGGTCATACAGAAAAAAGAGAATTTGCTTTTCTGATTGTACATAGTATGTTACATTTATTTGGATATGATCACATGGAGCCAGAAGAGGCGAAGGTGATGGAAGAACTGCAAAGAAAAATTTTAGGGGAAATGCAGATATTGAGATAGGAGAGGGAAATGAAGAAAAAGGCATCGATTATTATCGCAGTTGTTGCCGTGCTAGTTGGGGCATCTGTTGGTATTGCAGCGTTAGCTATGAACTTAAAGAAGAAAGAACCAGTAGTGGAAACAGAGACAGCAAGTAAAGTTCTTCCAACAGAAACGGAAGAAAAACCAGTTGTGGACACCCATGAGGGACAAGCAAAGAGTAGATTGACAGGAGAATGGATGGATGCAACACTGGTTGATAATCGACCTTTAGCAGTTATGATAGAAAATACTTCTGCTGCGCAACCACACTATAATCTAAGTCGTGCAGATATCATTTATGAGTGCCCGGTGGAAGGTGCAATTACTCGTATGATGGCTGTATTTCAGGATTATCAGAATATGGAACGCTTAGGAAATATTCGAAGCTGCCGATACTATTTTTTATATTTTAGCAGAGAATTTGATGCAATTTATGCACATTGTGGGCAAAATGAATTGGCGATTCCTTTATTGGAAAGCAATGAAATTGACAATATAAACGGAGTGCAGGGAATTGGAAACGTTGCCTATTATCGAACGAATGACCGTAAAGCTCCGCATAATTTGTATGCTTCAACAGAAGGAATTAACGCGGCGATTGACCAACTTGGCTATCGTCGTACATTAAGTGCTGATTTCCCTTCTCATTTTATATTTGCTCAGGATGAACAGCCAACTGTTTTAGTTGCCGGTGCGGATTGTAAAGCTTTTGACTTGCAGTACCGAATTAATCGTCCTTGGTTTGAGTATAACGATGCAGATGGTCTATATTATCGTTTTCAGTTTGATGGACCGCAAATGGATGCTGTAACCAATACACAGGTTGCTGTGAAAAATGTGATTGTACAGTATGTAAATACTTCTGTATATAATGATTATGGTGTTTTACAAATGGATTGTCTTTCTGGTGGGAATGGAAAGTACATTACAGGCGGAAAAGTGATTGATATCACGTGGAAAAAAGATTCTGATTCTGCTAGAACGCAGTATTTTGATGCAAATGGGAATGAAATTGTTGTGAATCAGGGAAAAACCTGGGTAAGTGTGATTGATAATAGCACAGCGGAAAATAATCATTTCTATGCAACAAAGGAAGAGCGAAACTAAATTAGAAATAAGGATGTTAGAATGAGTAAATCAAAGAAAAGTGGTTCAAGTTTTTTGGTTCAGGGATCAATTCTTGCGATTGCATCAATTGTAAGTCGTATTATTGGGTTGATTTATCGTGTGCCAATGACAGAAATAATAGGAGATGAAGGAAATAACTTCTATGGATGTGCGTTTGCTATCTATAATGTTATGCTTATTATTTCTTCCTACAGCTTACCGCTGGCGGTATCAAAACTTGTATCTGCAAAAATGGCAAGAATACAACGAAGAAATGCATATCAAATCTTTAAAGGCGCAATGCTATTTGCACTGGTGTTAGGTGGAACAGTTGCACTGATTCTCTTTTTTGGAGCGGACTTTTTAACTGCAAAGATTATGAAGACACCGTACAGTGTGTTTGCACTTCGTATTCTTGCTCCTAATCTTGTAATTGTTGCTGTGTTAGGCGTTTTACGTGGTTTCTTCCAAGGTATGGGAACCATGATGCCGAGTGCGATATCACAGGTCATTGAACAAATTGTAAATGCGATTGTGAGTATATGGGCAGCCTATTCTTTGGTACAATACGGTACAAAGGTTGGAGCTGTTCTTGGAAATCCAGAACAGTATGCTGCTGCGTATGGAGCGGCAGGTGGTACGTTAGGAACGAATTTAGGCGCTGTTGCCGGTCTTCTTTTCATGGTGTTTGTTTTCTTTCTATATATGACCACTTTCAAGCGCAAAATGAAAAGGGAACGCAATGTTAATGTGGATTCTTTTCAGTATACGATGCGCTTGCTGCTCATTACGATTATTCCGGTGCTTATTAGTACAACCATTTACAATATTTCGGATATTATTGATGAGGGAATTTACAAAAATATAGCAGCACTGTTAGGATATAAGGATACGGCAGTTTCCGTGGCATGGGGCGTATATACGGGAAAATATCGTTTGTTAATCAATGTTCCAATTGCGGTGGCATCTGCAATTGCAGCTTCTTCTGTTCCAACCCTTACAAGAAGCTATGAGCAGAAAGACATGGATATGGTATTTTCACAAATATCGTCTGCTATGCGTTTTCTAATGGTAGTAGCCTTCCCAAGTGCAGTCGGATTAACGATACTTGCAAAACCAATTTTTCTATTGTTGTTCCCAGGTACAGCAGCAACCGCTGATTTTGGTGCTTCTATGATGGTAATTGGAGCGATTGCAGTTGTGTTTTATTCCGTATCAACGCTTTCGAATGCAATTTTGCAGGGAATTAATCATTTTGATGAGCCAGTAAAAAATGCGGCAATTTCTTTGGTGTTACACATTATTCTTCTTGTAATTTTGATGCTATTTTTCCATTTGGATATTTATGCAGTTGTAATTGCAAATGCATTGTTCTCTTTAATGGTGTGCATCTTTAATGGACTAGCATTAAAGAAATATATTGGGTATAAGCATGAGATAAAGCGTACTTTTTTGATTCCAGCGGTGTGCTCGGTTATCATGGGAGTATTAACTTATGGAACTTATTATGGAATCTACGCGGCAACGAAGAGCAATACCATCGCAATCATACCTGCATTTTTAATTGCAGTAATTAGTTATGCGGTTTGTTTACTTTTGTTAAAGGGATTAACGGAAGAGGAAATTTTACGTTTCCCAATGGGAAGTAAAATTGTAATGGTTGCAAAAAAATTGCATTTGCTTCGATGATAATATGCAATAACGTATAGAATTTAAAATGATACAGATACTATTTTTGGAGGTGTACTATGAAACAAAAAAGTATCTGTATCATTTTATTTTTGGTGATAATTCTTATCATTATAGGTATCTTGTTTTTTTTGTTGCCGATTCCGAATAAGGAAGAGGAAACGGAATATTTGGTAATGGAATCTGAGGCAGCAACCATGCAGGACGCAAAAAGCGTCGAAACCTTTTCAGACCAAACAACAGAGCAAACACAAATTGGACGGTATGTGGTGATTGATATCGAGAATCGTCTGCACATTTATGATGATTATGCGCATGCAGTTGTATACCAAAGTGGGATTCGGGTAGATCAATTACCGGATGAGATAAAGGAAAAAGTAAAGGAAGGTATTATTTTTTCCAGCGAACAAGAGATGTTTGAGTTTTTGGAGAGTTATTCCAGCTAATTTATCGCATTGGTTGAAGGGGGGCTGTTTTTGTGCTAGAATAGCATTTGTTAATGATTACTAAGTTGGTGAATTATGGGCAAAAATAGTAAAATATATGATGTTGCAATCATTGGTGCAGGGCCTGCGGGGCTTATGGCGGCCATTACTGCAGCAAGAAATAAGCAAAAGGTTATTATTGTAGATCAAAAAAATATATTAGGAAAAAAGATACCAGCCACGGGAAATGGACGATGTAATTTCACAAATGATGTTATGGAACTGTCTTGTTTTCGTGGTGATGTAGCGTTGTGTCAAACAGTGCTAAAGCAGTTTGGAAAAGAGGATGTGCTACGCTTTTTCTCAAAGCTTGGTGTACTATACAAGCAAAGAAATGGATATTATTATCCATATTCGGACCAGGCAAGCACCATTTTAGACGCATTAACTGCTGAGATTAAGCGTCTTGGAATTTCGGTATGCCTTGAAAAAAGGGTTGTGGACATCAAAGAGGCTTATATTGGTTTTTCCATCCAGTTAGAGGATGAAAAGCTACAAGCAAAGAAGGTGATTATTGCAACAGGACTTCTTGCATCACCGAAATTGGGAAGTGATGGTTCCATGCTAGACATCATAAAAGCTTTGGGACACCGTTTTACACCAATTGTTCCGGCACTATGCGGATTTGAGGCTACAGGGATGCAGTTTAAAAATGTTGCAGGGGTTCGCGCGGAAGGTCGTATTTGCTTGTGGGTAAACGAGAAACAGGTTGCAGAGGATATTGGTGAAATTCAATACAACGAATATGGAATTTCAGGAATTCCAGTTTTTCAAATTAGTCGGTATGTATCCTATGCGTTACATGAGAAACAAAGCTGTAAAGCTTACATAGATTTGCTTCCGCAATATAAAAAAGAAGAGTTGCTTGCAAGTTTGCTGGAGCGCCAACAAGAGCTGCAAGGACAGGCGACACTTTATGAAACCGTACAAGGCTGGATGAATCAGAAGCTTTTGCGTGAGATTTTTCGAGTGAATGACATAAGAATGGATAAGGCAATCAGAGAATGTTCCAAAGAGGAATTCAATCAGCTGATTGATGCGATGAAGGCTGTTTCGATTGTATTTACAAAGAGTCGAGGTTATGATTTTGCCCAGATATGTGCTGGAGGGATTCGTGCAGAAGAAGTTCAACCTGAAACATTGGAGTCGCGTATCATACCAAATTTGTATTTTGCAGGAGAAATCCTTGATGTAGATGGTATTTGTGGAGGCTATAATTTACAGTGGGCATGGTCGTCGGGATATGTTGCAGGAAAGCTCGCTGCCGTAAAGGAGTAATATGATTCGAATTAACCAATTGAAGCTTCCAATTACCCATAGTCAGAAGGAATTGGAAGATAAAATATATGAATGTCTAAAATTAAAAAGAAGTGAGAAGCTTTCTTATGAGATAGTTAAAAAATCCATAGACGCAAGAAAGAAACCACAGTTATTTTACATATATGCAGTATGGGTTACTGTGAAACACGAGGAAACGATTGTAAAGAAAGCGCATAATCCGAATGTTGCATTAGCGAAAAGAGTACAGTATCAGGTTCCGACATTAGATAGAGAAGTATTAGATAGAGAATCTTATGTACGACCGATTGTAATTGGCGCAGGACCGGCAGGTCTTTTTGCGGCATATATTTTAGCGCTTGCAGGATGCAACCCGATTGTTATTGAACGGGGAAAAAGCGTGGAACAACGAAAAGCAGACGTGGAAGAATTTTGGGAAAAAGGAATTCTGAACCCTTCGAGCAATGTGCAGTATGGGGAAGGCGGTGCAGGAACTTTTTCTGACGGAAAGTTGAATACGGTTGTAAAGGATCCTTCGGGGAGAAACCGATTTGTCTTGGAAACATTTGTTAAATTTGGAGCTCCAGAGCAAATTCTTTATGATAATAAGCCGCATATTGGCACGGACGTATTGATGCATGTAGTAGCAAATATTAGAAATGCAATCATTGCATTGGGAGGAGAATTTCATTTTGAAACAAGGATGATTGATTTTGCGCTACATGAGAATCAGTTAGAATCCATTGTAGTACAATGTGAAAAGAATCCATCGGAACAAAGCGTTTTACCAGCAAAGCATATGGTGCTTGCGATTGGGCATAGTGCCCGTGATACGTTTCGCATGCTTTTAGATAAGCAGATGGAGATGCAACAGAAGAACTTTGCAGTGGGATTTCGTGTAGAACATCCACAGGCTATGATTAATGAAGCAATGTATGGGCAAGAATGGGCGTCATGCTTGCCAGCAAGTCCATATAAGGTTACATCTAATTTCCCAAATGGTAGAGGTGTGTATTCCTTCTGTATGTGTCCAGGCGGGTATGTAGTGAATGCATCATCCGATAAGAATCAGTCGGTGGTAAATGGAATGAGTTATTCTGGAAGAAATAGTAAGAATGCAAATTCAGCAATTATTATTTCGGTGGATAAAAAGGACTTTGGAAGTGAAGCACCTTTAGCGGGAATGGAATATCAGATTGCATTAGAGAAGAAAGCATATGAACTTGGAAAGGGCGCAATTCCACAGCAGCTTTTTGGCGATTATGTAAGCAACGAGGTGAGCACAGCATATGGGGCATATGAGTCAGAAATGAAGGGCGCACATTGCTTTGCTAATTTGCGTGGATTGTTTAGTGCGGATATGGAACAGTCCTTTATTGAAGGAATGCAACATTTCTCGCAGATTATTCCAAATTATGACAGGAAAGATGCAATTTTGTCAGGCGTGGAATCGAGAACCTCGTCGCCGGTACGTATCCTGCGCGATGAAGGCTTTGAGAGTAATTGCAAAGGAATCTTCCCTTGCGGAGAAGGCGCCGGTTATGCAGGTGGAATTACATCTGCAGCAATGGATGGAATGAAAGTGGCAGAGGCTGTAATTACAAGCTATGCATTAAAATAATTTATGAGATTAAAATGAAGTTAAAGGGGACAGATAAAGTGCTTGAAGAAGTAACACCTATGATGCAGCATTATTTAAAAACAAAGGAAGAATACAAGGATTGTATTTTGTTCTACAGACTTGGGGACTTCTATGAGATGTTTTTTGAGGATGCTAAGATTGTTTCAAAAGAATTAGAATTAACTTTAACTGGAAAAAGCTGTGGTTTAGAGGAGCGGGCACCTATGTGTGGAGTGCCGTTCCATGCTGCAGAGTCTTATATCAATCGTTTGGTATCAAGAGGATATAAGGTTGCGATTTGTGAACAGGTTGAGGATCCAAAATTAGCAAAAGGAATTGTTAAGCGTGAAGTAATTCGAATCGTTACACCAGGAACGAACATTGACATGCAGTCGCTCGATGAAACAAAAAATAATTTCTTGATGTCAATCGTATATATGGAAGACAAATATGGAATTGCAACTTGTGATGTAACAACAGGAGAATTCTACGTTACAGAGGTAGATAGTGAGAGAAAATTACTAGATGAGCTAAATCGTTTTGCACCATCTGAGATTATCTGCAACGAAGCCTTCTTGATGAGTGGAATGGATATCAAAGATTTGACGGATCGCTTATCTATCGCTGTTTCAGCTTTGGATGCATGGTATTTTGGGGATGATCTTGCGAATCAAACGTTAATGGAGCATTTTCATGTGAATAATCTGCAAGGCTTAGGACTCATGGATTATGACAGTGGAGCAATTTCGGCTGGCGCATTGTTAAAATATTTGTATGAAACGCAGAAGAATTCACTTTCACATATATTAAAAATTCAACCATATATGATTGGAAAGTATATGATTATCGACAGCAGCTCTAGAAGAAATTTGGAGCTGGTGGAGACCATGCGTGAGAAACAAAAGCGTGGTTCGCTTCTTTGGGTGCTGGATAAGACGAAGACAGCAATGGGAGCGCGTTTGCTTCGTTCCTATGTCGAGCAGCCGCTGGTTGAAAAAGAGGAAATTGTCAAAAGACAGGATTTCATCGAAGAATTAAATCAAACCATGATAACGCGAGAAGAGTTAAGAGAGTACCTGAATCCAATATATGATTTGGAACGCTTGATTACGCGCATTACATATCAGACTGCGAATCCAAGAGATTTAATTGCTTTTCGCAATTCTTTACAAATGCTTCCACCAATTATTACTCTGTTAAAGGATTTATCATGCGACCTTTCGGAAGAGATTAAGAATGAGTTGGATGGCTTAGAGGATATTTGTCAATTGCTTCATCAATCCATTGCAGAGGAACCTCCTATTTCAGTTCGCGATGGTGACATAATTAAAGATGGATATAACGAAGATGTGGATCGCTTACGAAAGGCGAAAACGGAAGGAAAAACCTGGCTTGCAGAATTGGAAGCCCGCGAGAAGGAAAAGACGGGAATCAAAAACCTTAAAGTAAAATACAATAAGGTTTTTGGATATTATCTGGAAGTTACAAATTCTTTTAAGGATTTAGTGCCAGATTATTACATGAGAAAGCAAACATTAACCAATGCAGAGCGCTATATTACACCAGAGTTAAAAGAATTGGAAGATATGATTTTAGGCTCGGAAGATAAGCTGGTGGCATTAGAATACGATTTATTCCGAGCGGTTCGCGATCACATTTCCGAGAACGTCGGTCGTATTCAAAAAACGGCGAAAGCAGTTGCCAAGCTTGATGCATTTGTTTCCCTCTCCGTTGTTGCGGAGCAAAACAATTATTGTAGACCAAAGATGAATACAAGTGGAACCATTGACATCAAAAATGGCCGACATCCAGTGGTAGAGAAAATGATAGATAATGACATGTTTATCGATAACGATACCTATCTGGATAATGGAAATAACCGTATTTCGATTATCACCGGACCTAACATGGCTGGAAAATCTACCTATATGCGTCAGACAGCTTTGATTGTTTTAATGGCACAGATTGGAAGCTTTGTTCCAGCAACTTCTGCAAATATTGGAATTGTAGATCGTATTTTTACGCGTGTTGGAGCATCAGACGATTTAGCATCCGGTCAAAGTACCTTTATGGTAGAGATGAATGAAGTTGCCAACATCTTAAGAAGTGCTACAGGCAATTCATTATTAATTTTAGATGAAATTGGTCGAGGTACTTCAACCTTTGATGGATTAAGTATTGCCTGGGCAGTTGTGGAGCATATTAGCAATCCAAAAATATTAGGAGCGAAAACCTTATTTGCAACCCATTATCATGAACTTACGGAACTGGAAGGTAAACTTAACAATGTAAACAATTATTGTATCGCGGTAAAGGAAAAAGGCGATGATATTGTTTTCTTACGTAAAATTGTTAAGGGTGGAGCCGATAAGAGCTATGGTATTCAGGTTGCAAAACTGGCAGGAGTCCCTGATAGCGTAATCGAACGTGCAAAGGAAATTGTAGATCAGCTATTAGAAAATGATATTACAGAGACAATTCGTAATATCAAAGTGGAATCAAGTGCAAAGAAGAAAAAGGAACACTTGGACGAGGTGGATATGACGCAAATGTCGCTTTTTGATACAGTAAGTAATGATGACATTATTGAAGAACTTAAAAATGTGGACATCGGAAATCTCACACCATTAGATGCATTAAACAAATTATATGAACTTCAGAATAAAGTTAGAAATCGTTGGTAACATGCGATGAATTGCTAGTTGGAAAGGAGAAGCTATGCCTGAAATCACTTTGTTAAGTCAGGATACAATTGATAAAATTGCAGCTGGAGAGGTGGTAGAGCGACCTTGTTCAGTGGTAAAGGAATTGGTTGAGAATGCGATTGATGCAGGGGCAACAGCGATTACCGTAGAAATAAAAGAAGGAGGAATTTCTTTTATTCGTATTACAGACAATGGATGTGGAATTGTAAAGGAACAGATTCCACTTGCCTTTTTGCGCCATTCGACTAGCAAGATTCGGTCTGTAGAGGATTTATTATCTGTTCATTCCTTGGGCTTTCGTGGAGAGGCTTTGTCGAGTATCGCTGCGATTTCAAGAGTAGAGCTTATCACAAAAACTCCAGAGCAGCTGTTAGGAAGCCGTTATGTGATAGAGGGATCAAAGGAAGTTACACTGGAGGATATTGGAGCTCCGGATGGAACTACATTTTTGGTGAAGGATATTTTCTACAATGTACCTGCAAGAAAGAAGTTTTTAAAATCAGCACAAACCGAAGGGAATTACATTAGCGATTTGATAGAGAAGCTTGCCTTATCCCATCCTATGATTTCCTTTAAGTACATTCAAAACAATCAAACAAAGCTTCATACCTCTGGAAATGGAAATGTGAAGGATAACATTTACCATGTGTATGGACGAGAAATTGCTGCATCAATTTTGCCAGTTGAATATTCATGTGAATACTTTAAGGTACATGGTTTTATTGGAAAACCGAGTGTAACACGTGGAAATCGAAATTATGAAAACTATTTTGTAAATGGACGATATATTAAGAGCAATGTACTTTCTAAGGCCATTGAGGAAGGTTACAAGAATTTCATGATGCAGCATCAATATCCATTTACGGAATTGTATTTTGAATTTCCGCAGGAGCAATTAGATGTAAACGTGCATCCTACCAAAATGGAACTTCGCATCAGCAATCAGCAAGAGGTATATAAGGCCTTATATGAGTGCATTTATCAAAGACTTTCGAATCAAGAGCTGATACCGCAAGTGCCGGTTGGAAAGGAAGAAAAGGAAAAGGCTGTAGCGGTTGTCTACAATGAGTCCATACCGGAACCATTTGAGAAGCGGAGAATCAATGACTTACGCAAGAGTGCAACCGATGCAAATCCTTATGAAATAAAGACACCAGATTTGTATAGCAACAATCAGAATGCTTATTCCTATGAGAGCAAAAATCGAACAACAAGTATCGGCGCTTTTTCTTCCTACTCTGTTCGAAAGGAAGATACTTCAAGCTATAAAGCACACATGGGAGAGTATCATGGTCCGCTGACAAATAAAACAGAGCATTCGGCTGTCTCAAATTTTTTGGATGAGATGGTGGGAGAAGATATTCTATATGATAAGGTGCCAAAGTCAACACCAGATGACAAGCAGAATTGGGAAGAAAGTGGGAAAGAAAATACTACAGAACCAATAGCTGAGAAGACGCAGATAATAACTGGCGAAAATATGAAGCTTTCTGATTTGAGCGAGGAATTCCTAACAAAGGAAGCAAAGGAAAATCATCGTATTATTGGTCAGCTGTTTCAAACCTATTGGCTTGTAGAATTCAAAGAACAACTTTACATTATTGATCAGCATGCGGCGCATGAGAAGGTTCTTTATGAACGTAAGATGAAGGAACTAGAAAAAAAGGAATTTACTTCTCAAGTTTTGAATCCGCCAATTGTTTTATCTTTGGATGCACGTGAAGTGGAGGCACTCGAAAATTATCGAGAACAAATTGAGGAATTTGGATATGCAATAGAACATTTTGGCGGCAAGGAGTATAAGATTTGTGGAATTCCTGGAAATCTATATCATATGGATATGAAGGATTTGTTTATTGAAATGTTGGATGACTTTGCGCTTATTACAGGAAAAGAAAAGCCTGAAATGATTCTTGAAAAGGTGGCATCTATGTCTTGTAAGGCTGCGGTAAAGGGAAATACGAAGCTATCGCTTGCAGAAATTGAAGCATTAATCGATGAACTGCTAACGTTAGAAAATCCATTCCATTGTCCACATGGAAGACCAACCATTATTGCAATGTCAAAATTTGATATCGAAAAGAAATTTAAGAGGATAGTTTCATGAAAAAAAGACCATTAATAGTATTGACTGGTCCTACTGCAGTTGGTAAAACGGATTTATCCATTAAGCTTGCAAAGGCAGTAAATGGTGCGATTATTTCTGCAGATTCTATGCAGGTATATCGTTACATGGATATCGGATCTGCAAAAATAACGAAAGAAGAGATGCAGGGCGTACCGCATTATCTGGTGGACGAATTGCTACCAGAAGAGGAATTTCATATTGTTCGTTTCCAGGAAATGGCCAAAAGGGCAATGGAAGAAATATATGCCAATGGACAGATTCCGATTATAACAGGTGGTACTGGATTTTATATTCAAGCATTGCTTTATGATATTGATTTTCAATCGGAAAATGGAGATAAGGCGTTCCGGGAAGAAATGGAAAAATTTGCAGAAGAACAGGGTGCACATGCGCTTCATGAAAAATTGAAAGAAATTGATCCGATATCCTATGATACCATTCATGAGAATAATATAAAGAGAGTGATTCGCGCATTGGAATTTTATCATATGAATCATTTTCCAATATCTGCACATAATGAAGAAGAAAAGGCGAAGGATTCACCATATAATTTTGCATATTTTGTATTAAACGATGATAGAGATGTGCTTTATCGCCGTATTGAAAAGCGTGTGGATATCATGATAGAACAAGGTCTTGAAAAGGAAGTACGAGAACTGGTAAATCGAGGCTACACGCGGGATATGGTGTCTATGCAGGGGATTGGATATAAGGAAATGATTGATTATATCAATGGAGCATATACCCTTGCAGATGCAATCTATATTATTAAAAGAGAAACAAGACATTTTGCCAAACGGCAATTGACCTGGTTTCGAAGAGAACGTGAAGTAATATGGTTAGATAAAACAAAGCTCAAAACCGATGAGGAAATGCTTGCATATATAAATCAAGTGTTAGAAGAAAAGGAGATTCGGTAAGAACTTTTGGTGTAATAGATTGGAGTAATAGAATGAACTATTTAAAAGAACAGTATGAAGCCCTTGGAATTTCAAAAGAGGTTTATGAATTTGGGGCAAAAATTGAAAAGGAATTGGAGCAGCGCTTTGAAGAAATTGATCAAAGAGCAGAATATAATCAGCTTAAGGTTCTTCAGGCCATGCAGATAAATAAAGTATCCGCAGAGTGCTTTCAAACATCCAGTGGATATGGATATAACGATTTAGGAAGAGATACCTTAGAAAAGGTGTATGCCAAGGTGTTTAAGGGAGAAGATGCTCTAGTTCGTCCACAAATTACATGTGGTACGCATGCCCTCGCCCTTGCCCTTATGTCAAATCTTAGACCGGGAGATGAATTATTATCACCTGTTGGAAAACCATATGACACTTTGGAGGAAGTGATTGGTATCCGTCCTTCGAAGGGATCTTTAGCTGAATACGGGATTACATATGCACAGGTTGATTTGCTTGAAGATGGTGAATTTGATTTTGAAGGAATTCGAAATGCCATAAATGAACGTACAAAATTAGTGACAATACAGCGTTCTAAGGGATATGCAACGAGAAAAACACTATCCGTTGATCGCATTGGACAATTGGTTTCTTTCATTAAAGGAATCAAACCTGATGTAATATGTATGGTTGATAACTGCTACGGAGAATTTGTGGAAGAAAAGGAACCTCTTGAAGTTGGGGCAGACATGATAGTGGGCTCCTTGATTAAGAATCCAGGTGGCGGATTAGCTCCTATTGGTGGATATATCGTAGGCAAGAGGGAGTGCGTTGAAAACGCTGCCTATCGGTTAACTTCTCCTGGGTTAGGAAAAGAGGTTGGTGCGAGTCTTGGCGTTATCCAATCCTTTTATCAGGGATTATTCCTGTCACCAACCGTTGTAAGTGGAGCTTTAAAGGGAGCAATTTTTGCTGCAAACATTTATGAAAAGCTCGGATATAAGGTGGTTCCAAATTCGAAGGAAAGTCGCCATGATATTATTCAGGCAATCGAATTTATGAACAAGGATGCCATGTGCGCTTTTTGCGAAGGCATTCAAGCTGCAGCCCCTGTTGATAGCTACGTAACCCCAGAGCCATGGGCAATGCCAGGATATGACAGTGACGTCATTATGGCGGCAGGAGCGTTTGTACAGGGCTCTTCTATTGAGCTATCCGCAGACGGACCAATTAAACCACCGTATGCAGTGTATTTTCAGGGTGGCCTGACTTGGTATCATGCTAAGTTAGGAATTCTAATGTCTTTACAAAAACTTTACGAGCGTGAACTTGTGAAGCTAGATTAGTTATGCTAGAATATAATGTGATTTTGTGATGACTATACTACTGGGAGAGTAGAAAGGATATCATGAATCATATTACAATAAATGAGTTACCTATCTCTGAGAGACCATATGAAAAATTTTTGCAAAATGGCGTAGGCAGCCTTTCTGATGCAGAGCTTTTGGCGATTATTATTAAAACAGGAACTTCAAAAAGTACATCTGTTGAGGTCGCACGAGAAGTTTTGCGTGGCAGACACAATAATTTGCTGAATTTGTATGAGTATTCATATGAAGAGCTTTTAAATATTCCTGGAATTGGAAAGGTAAAGGCGATACAACTTAAGACTATGGCAGAGCTTTCGCAAAGAATTGCACGAACTGAGCGTGGCTATCAGATGAAAATGGATAATGCATGGAGTATATCACAGTATTATATGGAGAGTATGCGGCATCATAAACAAGAAGTTCTTATGGCGGCGTATTTTGACAGCAAATGCTTTTTCTTAGGAGATTGTGTGATAACGATTGGCGGAATTAATTCGACTCATTTTTCCCCAAGAGAAGCAATGCGTAAGGCGATTGCTTGCAATGCCTGTTATATGATACTCCTTCATAACCATCCGAGCGGAAATCCGACACCAAGTCAAAGTGACATACGTGCCACAGAACGCATGAGTGAAAGTGGCAAGATACTTGGCATTTCTGTAGAGGATCATATAATAATTGGAGATCAAACTTATTTTAGTTTTAAAGAGGCAAGACTTTTATAACAAAGGAAAAGGGAGAACATACAGTGAATAATAATATTTATGGAATTGACCTTGGAACCAATAATTTTAAAGTGTTCTGTAAAGCAACAGGAAAGATTTTAGAAGAAAAAAATACAATTGCAGTTATTAACAAAAACCAGATTTATGCTTATGGAGATCGTGCGTATGCAATGTACGAGAAAGCTCCTGAATCTATTCAGGTGTCTTTCCCTGTTTCCAATGGTGTCATTGCAGATTTTAATTTCCTTCAGCTTATGATTATGGATTTCTTAGAAGAGAAAATGAAGGGAAAAGTAAAAGGCGCAGAATTTGTTGTAGCAGTTCCTACTGACATAACCGATGTCGAGAAACGTGCATTTTTTGAACTTTTCTATAAGAGTAAGATTAAACCAAAGAATGTTTTGTTGTGTGAGAAGCCACTTGCGGATGCGGTTGGTTTAGGCATTGACGTCAATGAACCTACTGGTGTTATGGTTGTTGATATGGGCGCGGATACTACAGAAATTTCTGTTATTTCATTAGGCGGCTTGGTATTAAGTGACTTATTACATTTTGGAGGAAATCGTTTGGATGAATCGATTATCTCTTATATTCGCAAGGAGTTTAATCTTATCATTGGCCAGAAGACAGCAATGGCATTAAAAGAAAACTTGGGCTCTGGACTTCCTGGCAGAACAGAAAGTATGGTTATTGTTGGTCGTGATGTGGTAAGTGGACTTCCAATTGAGATGGAGATTGCTGCCGAGACCATTTATCTTGCTATGCAGGCAAATCTTACCTCCATTTGTAATTCAATTAAAATGATATTGGAGAAAACTCCACCAGAACTTGCGAAGGATATTATTCATCAGGGAATTTACATCACTGGTGGTGGTGCAAGAATTAACAATCTGGATAAACTGTTTGAGGAGATAACCAATATTAAGGTGAATACGGCAACTGATCCTGAGCAGAGTGCTGTTCGTGGTTTGGTAAAGATTGTTTCTGACTCAAAATTCAAAAGACTTCCATTTAGTTTAAAAGGAACTATTTTAAAATAGACACCTTTTGGGCAAGAAAAAGGAATATTATAACTTGATAAATAGAAATGAATCGAGGGATTTATGAAAAGAAATCGGTATAGAAAGAAGAAGTTACCATCGAAATACATTCTTTTAATCATGACGCTTGTATGTATTGTTTCTATTTTTGTAGGTATGGTGTTTAATATATCTGGTGGCCCGCTTCATACGGCCGCTGGGTATATTTTTGTGCCAATGCAGAAAGGAATTAATAATACAGGAAATTGGTTTTCGGACAAAACGGAGAAGTTTCGTACCTTGAATGATGTGTTAGAAGAGAATAAGCAACTGAAAGCACAAATCGATGATATGACTTCGGAACTAAATACAGTAAAACTTGAAAAATATGAATTGGATAATTATCGGCAACTGCTTGAACTATCTGAAAAGTATCCAAGCTATGAAAAGGTTGCAGCCAGTGTAATTGCAAAGGACAGTGGAAATTGGTTCTCCAACTTTACGATTGACCGTGGGAAAAAGGACGGTGTTGATGTGGGTATGAATGTTATGGCGGGAGCTGGCTTGGTTGGAATTGTAACGGCTGCTGGTGACAATTATGCTACCGTTCGTTCTATCATAAGCGATTCGACAAAACTAAGCTGCATGGTTTCTACAACTTCAGATAATTTTACAGTTATGGGTGATTTGAAGTTAATGAATGAGCAACATGCTATTGTTTTTTCGGAACTGCGCGATACGGAGAATAAAGTGGCAATTGGAGATCCTGTTGTTACATCTTATGTTTCAGACTTATTTCAGCAAGGAATTCTTGTTGGATATATTTCTTCAATTGAAGAGAATTCCAACAAGCTGACGAAATCTGGAACCATTACTCCTGTTGTTGATTTTGAACATCTTCAAGAGGTGCTTGTTATTAAAGAATTAAAGCAAACTGGTAAAGAAGAGGCGAAGACAGAATAAATGCGAAGAAAAATTACTCTATTTTTGATTGTAATTGTTTGCTTTTTGTTGCAAACAACGCTTTTTAAAAAGCTAGCATTCGCGAATATTGCTCCAAATCTTCTGGTTATTGTAATCAGTTCATTTGGATTTATGAGAGGAAGAAAGGAAGGTCTCTTTTTGGGATTCTTTAGTGGACTTCTTATCGACATATTTTTCGGTCAATATTTGGGCGTATATGCTTTACTATATATGTATATCGGTTATGTGAATGGAATATTCCAAAAGAAATTTTATCCGGAAGATTTAAAGCTTCCGATGGTTTTGATTGGTGTCAGTGACATTACATGTAATTTGCTTATCTATATGGTTTCATTTTTGACAAGAGCACAGTTTGCATTTGGTTATTATGTAAAAGCTGTGATTTTGCCAGAATTCATTTATACAATGATTGTGACGATTTTTGTATATTATATTTTGTTGAAAATTAACCAGAGACTTGAAAGATTGGAAAAAAGGAGCTCGAAAGATTTTGAATTATGAAATAAAAGATTTCCTGAAAAAAATTTTTGGTTCAAGGCTTTTTGTACTTGCGGTTGTAATGCTGGTGCTATTCTCAATATTATTGGGAAGAGTATTTAGCCTTCAAATTGTAAATGGTTCTTCCTATCAAGATAAATTTGAGATGCTGAGTAAAAAACAGTTGTCCTTGGAAGCTACAAGAGGGAATATCTATGATCGTCAGGGCAGACTATTAGCCTATAATGAACTTGCATATTCCGTTATTATATCGGATCAGTATAAGAGTAGTTCAAAGAAAAATGGATTGCTTAATGATGAGCTGGCAGAAATTATTTCGGCAATCGAAAAAAATGGGGACAAGTTATACAACGAGTTTAAGATTACATATCAGGAAGATGGAACCTATGCTTTTAAGGTGGATGGCTCGCAACTGAAGCGCTTTTTGGCGGATGTATTTGGAAAATCAAATTATGATGATTTAAATGTTATCGATGAAAAACGATATTTGAATGGTACTACTTTGGATGGAAAATTACATTTTAATCCGAAAGAGGCAACGGCAGAACAGGTCATGGAATATTTGATGTATTCTGCAAACAAGTATGGAGTAGATGAGGAAAAATACGGAAAAGAAATAGCATACAAGATTGTTGCATTGCGCTACGCTATTTCTGAAAATCGATATTCTCAATATAAAACGACAACGATTGCAAAAGGGGTTTCTGATGCGACAGTTGCGTATATGAATGAGCATTCCGATACCCTTTTGGGGGTTGACATTAGAGAGGATACCATACGTAAGTACAATTATAGTGCGTATATGGCGGCTATGATTGGTTATACAGGTAAAATTTCACCGGAGGAATATGCGGAATTGTCCGAGCAGGATGAGTCCTATACAGCAAATGATGTAGTGGGAAAATCTGGTTTAGAACAATACTATGAGAATTTCTTGCGTGGTAAAAACGGTGAAAAAAAGGTTTACCTGAATAACGTTGGAAGAATTACGAAGGTTATTAAAAGTACCGAGCCAGTTGCAGGGAATGATTTGTACTTGAGCATTGATGCCGAATTGCAGGCAGGAGTTTATCAATTGCTGGAACAAGAGATTGCTGGAATCTTATATGGGGCAATCAAAACAAATTTTTACTCTATCAATGATGTGTATTTTGCCATGATTAATAATAACTTGGTTGATATTTCACATTTTACTGCGGATAACGCGGGCGAGAATGAAAGAATATTATATCAGCAATTTATTGGACAAAAAGAGCAAAATAGCAGTTGGGTATATAATGAACTTGCAGGTGGTGGAACTACAAATAAGCAAATGTCAGAAGAATTGCTCGACTATATTGATTATGTTATTTCACAATTAAAGACAAATAAAATTATTGATACGAATTTGATTGATGGTTCCGATGCGACCTATAAGGCATGGAAAGCAGGAACCATATCACCAAAGGAATATTTAAACTACTGCATAGAAAAGCAATGGATTGACATTACGAAATTTACAATTGATAGTAAGTATGCAGATTTAAATGAAATCTATCAGGCACTCTTGACATACATTTCGGATACGATTATGAATGACAAGGGATTTGCTAAAATTGTATATAAATATATGTGCAATCGAAGTATGGTAGATGGACATGCCCTCTGCATGGCATTGTATGAGCAGGGCGTTTTTTCAACAGAGGATTCTGCATATGCAGGACTAAGTTCTGGAAGTACTTCACCATATTCTTATTTGTTGGATAAAATATATAGTTTACAGATAACACCTGCCATGCTGGCAATGGATCCGTGTACAGGCTCTTGCGTTATGACAGATGCCAAAACAGGTGAGGTGCTGGCTTTGGTTAGTTATCCAGGCTATGATAACAATCGTTTGGCTAATACAGTTGATGCAGATTATTTTAAAAAATTAAATGAAGATTTATCAAAGCCACAGTATAATTATGCGACACAAGAGAGAACTGCTCCAGGATCAACATTCAAGATGGTCACAAGTACGGCTGGTTTGTTGGAGGGCAAAATTACGCCAGAGTCCATTTATAGTTGTCATGTTGTGTTTGATAAAATTGATAACAAGCCAGAGTGTTGGAGCAAAAGCGGTCATGGAGATTTGAACTTATCCAATGCAATTAAGGAGTCTTGTAACGTATATTATTACAATTTAGGATATGACATGAGTATGGATTCCAACCTTATGTATGATGAGAAGCTTGGCATCTCAAAAATTCAAAAATATGCAGCTATGTATGGTCTTAATCAGAAGAGTGGATTGGAAATCGAGGAAAATACCTCAGAAGTTGCAACGAAATATCCGGTTATGGCGGCAATTGGACAGAGTGATAATAACTATACGACCGTTGCGTTATCTCGCTATGTTACGGCTTTGGCATCCGGTAAGCTTTATGACTATAAGCTTTTGAATAAAATAGTTGATCAGGATGGAAATACAATTAAGAGCTATGAGGCGAAATCGGAAGACATTAGTGGTATTTTGAATGAACATCAATGGAGCGCAATTCGGACTGGTATGGAGATGGTTACAGATTCACTTGCATCCTACAAGGAGATGAATCCTGTGATTAAGGTTGCTGGTAAAACTGGTACGGCTGAGCAAATTAAAGGTCGACCAGCGCATGCTGTTTTTGTTGGTTATGCACCAGCAAGTGATCCACAAATATCTGTTGCAACAAGAATTGCCTTTGGTAACAGTTCACATAACTCTGCGCAGATAGCCAAAAATGCAGTATCTTTATATTTTGGATTTGAAGATCGTGCGACATTATTAAATGGACATGCCGAAACAGTTGAAACTTCAACTATGATTACAGATTAAAAAATAGATATTTAACGGGAGGCCTATATGGGGGAAGCAATTGTTTTTACTTCAGGAAAAGGCGGGGTTGGCAAGACTACAAGTCTTGCAAATCTTGGAATAGGACTTTCACAGTTAGATAAAAAAGTTGTTATGTTAGATACAGACATAGGACTTCGGAATTTAGATATTGTTATGGGTGTGGAGCATAGAATATGCTATCATTTGTTTGATGTTCTTGAAAACAAATGTCGATTAAAACAGGCGTTAATCCATGATAAACGATATCCAAATCTTTACATTTTACCAGCTGCATTAAAGCAAAGATGTTTATTAGAATATGAAGAAGCATTTCGGACATTAATTCATGAGCTTAAGAAAGAATTTGACTTCTGTCTTATTGATTGTCCGGCTGGAATTGCGGAAGGATTTCATTTTGCGCTTTCGGGAGCAGATTCCTGCGTTGTGGTTACCACTCCGCAATTATCTGCAATTCAAGATGCGTATCGTGTTGTTTCTGTTATGCAAGAGGAATATCGAGAGATGCCTATTGCCTTTCTCTTAAATTCTGTAGACGAAGCAATGATGCGAAAACGTCAAATGATTTCCACTGAAGAAATCAAGAAGCTCTTAGGTGTTCCATTGATTGGAACGATTTCGTATAGCAAAAAAATGCTTGTTTGCCAAAATGTCGGAATACCTGCTGTTACGCAGGTTAAGCTGCTACGCAAACAGTATATGGAAATTGCTCGCTATTTCTTAGTACCAACAGTAGCTTCTTTGGATGATGAGGTTCAGGAGGTGAATTATCATTATGCATAGAAATCACCTTACATCAGGAAAGATTGCATTTGAACGTCTCGAAAGAATGAAAGAGGAAGAAATTTCTTCGTGCACGCCAGAGCAAATGCTGCAAATGCGTCGTGAAATTGCCGCAATTATTGAAAAGTATTATGATGTAAATCCGAAATTATATGAAATTAGAGTCTTAGTAAAACGAAAGAAGAGAGTATAGAATGCTGAAACAATATAAACTCAGAAATTACCGATTTCAATTAATTGCATATATGGTTGTGCTAACAATTATAGGAATTTTCGTAGTGGGAAGTGCAGATGTTGATTCGCAAGATAAGCAAATAATTGGTTTCGTGGGTGGAATGATTTTGATGGTAATTATTTCGCTTATGGATTATAAATTTGTCCTAAAGTTTTATTGGTTAATGTATATCGGTATCAATGGTTTGTTACTTTTAGTTAAGTTTGTTGGTCATAATGCAGGTGGATCTCAGAGATGGATTAATATTGCAGGAATTCGTTTTCAGCCGTCTGAGCTTGCTAAAATTGTTATCGTCTTATTTTTTGCCGCTTTTTTTATGAAATTTGAGGAAAAGATAAATACGATTTATGTATTAATGCTTTCTTTTGCCCTTGTTGGTGTATCCCTTATATTAATCAAAACACAACCGGATTTGTCAACAACTATTATATGTGCATTAATTTTTATTACACTCTTGTTTATTGCTGGATTAAGTTATAAAATAGTTATGATGGTACTAGGAATTACGGTACCGTCATTGATAATAGGTATTGCTGTTATATCAAAATATGGTTCATCATTATTGGACGATTATCAGTACATGCGAATTATGGCCTGGTTGGATCCAACGAATCCGTTGTATGCAGAGAAGGCGTTGCAACAAAGAAATTCAATTATGGCAATCGGTTCGGGACAATTGTTTGGAAAAGGATTAAATAATTCTCTTGCAACTTCCTTAAAGAATGCGGATTACATTATTGAACCGCAGACTGACTTTATTTTTGCAGTGGTAGGAGAAGAATTAGGCTTTATTGGAACAGCGGTGGTAATAGGCTTATTACTTTTAATCGTTTTAGAGTGTATTATGGTGGCCAGAAGAGCAAACGATATGGCCGGAAGATTGATTGGCTGTGGAATGGCAGCATTAGTTGGATTCCAAGCATTTGTTAACATATGTGTAGCCACGGGATTATTTCCAAACACAGGTGTTCCATTACCATTTGTAAGCTATGGGTTGACATCACTAATGTCATTATATATTGGAATGGGCTTTGTATTAAATGTTGGATTACAACCGAAAAAATATCATTAAGAAGGGGGATTGACCCATGAACATTGGACTTGTTGCACATGATTCAAAAAAGAAATTAATGCAGAATTTTTGTATCGCATATAGAGGAATTCTATGTAAAAATGATTTGTTTGCTACAGGAACAACTGGTAGATTGATTGAAGAAGTCGCAAATTTGCAGATTCATAAGTATTTGGCTGGACACCTTGGAGGTTGTCAGCAATTAGGTGCGCAAATTGAACATAATGAGATTGATTTAGTGATTTTCTTACGAGATCCATTAAAACCAAAGTCACATGAACCAGATGTGAATAATATTATTCGTCTTTGTGACGAGCATAATATTCCATTGGCAACAAATCTTGCGACTGCAGAATTATTGATTCGAGCATTAGATAGAGGAGATCTTGAGTGGCGTGAAATGTATAAATAAATGGAAACGACTGCTATGCATAGTTAGCGTAGCAGCTGTTTTTTTAACGGGATGTTCCGTATCAAATGGCATTGAAAGTAGCTATAACGTAAACAATTCAGCACTTGTTCAAGCAGGAAAATCAAACGCGGAAGCGAATACCGATTATTTTTCAAAAGAACTCTGTGTTACTGGAAAACAAAATATTTTAAATGATCAGGTTCTCTATAGTGAAGTCGCAAGTGGTGCAGGCGTTTTTAATCTTGATACGAAAGAAGTAAAGTATAGTCAGAATGTATATGATAAATTATATCCTGCAAGTACGACAAAGGTTTTAACAGCATATATTATTTTAAAGTATGGAAATTTGGATGATATGGTTACTGTATCGGCAGAAGCTGCAGGACAACCATCCGATTCATCGGTTGCACATTTGCGTGCCGGGGATGTGATTTCTGTACGGGAACTATTATATGGACTTATGATAGTTAGTGGCAATGATGCTGCACAAGCATTAGCGGAGTACTATTCTGGAAGTGTAGAAGCTTTTGCTGAAGTTATGAATCAGGAGGCAATTAAAATTGGAGCAACAAACTCCCACTTTGTGAATCCACATGGTTTGCCGGACGAAATGCATTATACAACGGTATATGATATGTACTTGATGTTTGCTGAAGCAGTAAAGGATCCAACTTTTGTTGAAATTATCTCAACGAAAAGCCACGAGGCCGTTTATAGTGACGTTAATGGCAATCAAAAAAATCAGACCTGGAATAATACGAATGGTTTCTTGACAGGAAAGTACAAAATGCCTGAGGGTGTGCAGGTACTTGGAGGAAAAACAGGAACCACGTTTGAAGCAGGCTTTTGTTTGGTTGCGTTGTCTACAAATGAAGCTGGACAGCGAATTGTTAGTGTTGTTATGAAAGCAGATTGCAAAGCAAATTTATATTTGTTGACTTCCGAATTATTAAAGTGTTGTGCCAACTAGTTGCTAGAAGATTCACAATTGGGCATTGTGTTTTTTGGGCATGTATACTATAATTATTGTAATGAAAAATATTTTTTTATATATTTTCACAATATAAATCCAGGGAGGACAGGTACCATGATAGAAATTATATGCGGTCAAAAGGGTAAAGGTAAAACAAAAGAACTTTTATCAAAAGTAAATTCAAGTGTTACAACAGCAACTGGAAATGTAGTTTATTTGGACAAAAGTCAGAAACATATGTATGAATTGAATAATAAGGTTCGTCTTATTAATGTATCCGACTATCCAATATCAAATTGTGATGAATTTGTAGGTTTTATTTGTGGTATTATTTCTCAAGATAATGATTTGGAAGAGATGTATTTTGACAGCTTCCTAACAATTGCATGGATTTCGTCAAATGATGAATTGTGCAAGGCAATTGAAAAACTGGATGTTATAAGTGAAAAGTATAATACGCGTTTTGTCCTTAGCGTGTCAAAGGATAAAGCCGATTTGCCAGACTGTGCAAAGGCAAAGATTTCTATAGCTCTATAGTAGAATTTTAAAGTATAATAGAATTTTATAGTATAGAAAATAATAGTATTTCTTTGAGATGTAAACAGGCTGGAGAAATAAATTGGATTAATATTTGAGAGTGATTATAAGGGGAGCGAATATCGCTTCCCTTATATTGTGAGGTAAGGCTTTGGCAAAAAATAAAGGAATAGTTAAATATCCTAAAAATTCAAAATGGAATATTGGATTGGTGATTTTTATTATTATTTTGTTATATGTTTGCTTGAATGTATTTCTTTATTTTACAAGAGAGAATATTGCAGAATATGAAGTGACCCAAGGAAATATCGCTGCGAATCATACGTATACCGGATTGATTTTAAGAAATGAGAAGGTTTATCAAGCAGATAGAGATGGATACATAAATTATTATGCTCCAAGTGGAACGCGTTCCTCTGTTCGGGATGTTATTTTTTCTATTGATTCTCAGGGAACGCTTGCAAAGCAGATTAATTCGGTGACATCAGATGGGAAAGTTTTAGATGCTTCTTCGTTGAATAAATTATCTGAACGCTTGGAAAGCTATATGTCAAATTATGATGAAAATCATTATCAAGAATTGTATACCGTAAAAGATAATTTGAATGCGCAGCTTACACAAGAATTGGGTGCTTCAGCCTTAGGTCAGCTATCTGAGGAAATTAATCAGGCAATTGCAAACAATACATTTGCGCAGGGACGAGCAGATACATCTGGAATTATACTGTACTATGTTGATGGCTTGGAAGGAGTTACCGCAAATGACTGTTCACCATCACAGATTAGTGGGGTGGATTATCAAAAACAATCCTTACAGGGAAAAACAGATGTAAAACAAGGAGAGCCAATATACAAATTAGTTACAGATGAAACATGGGATATTGTTATTGAAGTGGATGCAGAGCTTTCTGAACAATTGCAAAAGCAAATTGATCAAGAAAAGGATGATATGATTGAAGTTCGATTCTGCAAAGATAATCGTACGGCTTTTGCCAACTTTAGATTATTTCGTAGAGAAGGGAAGTATTACGTTGATTTAAAACTATCCAATTCTATGGTGCGCTATGCATATGAACGCTATATTGATATCGAACTAGGAATTACGGATAAACAAGGTCTTAAAATCCCTAAGTCGTCCATTGCTGAAAAAGAATTTTATGTGGTGCCAACTGCTTTCTTATCAAAGGCTGGGGATTCCAATGATGACGTTATTTATGTTAAAAAAGATAATTCTTCGGATATTAGTGTTGTGACACCGAATATCTATAAAAAAACAGAGGATTACGTTTATATATCAAAAGAAAGTGTGGATGAAGGAGCTGTTCTTCAAATGCCAGATTCTACAACACAATATGCAATTAATACTGAAACTCAAAATTTACAAGGCGTTTACAATATAAATAAAGGATATGCTGTGTTTAAGCAAATTGAAGTGCTTTATGAAAATGAAGAGTATATCATTATAAAGGCGGGAACACCTTTTGGAATTTCTTTATATGATCACATTGCGTTGGATGGTACTAGGATTGTAGAAAATCAATTGGTTTCTAAGTAGAAATGAAGGGAGAATTATGTTAAAAGAAAATTTGGATTTAGTAGAAAAGAATATTTGTGAAGCTTGTTCCCGTGCTGGGAGAGCTCGTGAAGAAGTGACTTTGATCGCTGTAAGTAAAACAAAACCAATTGAAATGTTGCAAGATGTATATCAGTGTGGAATACGTGTGTTTGGCGAAAATAAAGTTCAAGAGATGTGTGACAAGATGGAAAAACTACCGAACGATATTCAATGGAATATGATTGGTCATTTGCAAACAAACAAAGTGAAGTATCTTATTGGGAAAACAGCGTTAATTCATTCTGTCGATAGCTATAAACTTGCTTCAGAAATCAACCGTCTCTCTGAAAAACATGAGGTTGTAACAGATATTCTTATTGAGGTGAATATTGCGGAAGAAGAAAGCAAATTTGGAATAGCAAAGGAAGAAACCTTGGACTTGGTAAGACAAATTTCGCTTTTAAACAACGTACACATTTGTGGTTTGATGACAATCGCTCCTTATGTTGAGAATCCTGAAGACAACAGGGGGTATTTTAAGGCGGTACGCCAATTATCTGTTGACATAGCAAAAGAAAACATAGATAATGTATCTATGAGCGTTTTGTCCATGGGAATGACAGGAGACTATATGGTTGCTATTGAAGAGGGGGCGACCATGGTTCGAGTAGGCACTGGAATTTTTGGAGAGCGTAATTACAATAAATAATTAGGAGATTTTTTAACATGAGTTTTGTGGATAAATTTTTGGATGTTCTTCGCTTGAATGAAGATGAGGATGATGAATACGAATTCGATAATGATGAATACATAGAAGAGGAAGAAGAAGAAACCAAATTTACAAATCCTTTCCGAAAAGAGAAAACAGATAAAGCAAATGAGGGAAAAGAAAAACCTGTAAAGGTTACACCTAAAATTACACCTATATCAAAATCATCAAGAAAGCAGGCAAACGGAATGGAAGTATGTGTAATTAAACCAACATCTTTTGAGGATGCTAGAGAAATAACAGAAACATTATTGAATAATAGAACGGTTGTATTAAATGTTGAAGGCTTAGATATGGATATTGCCCAGAGAATTATTGACTTTACTTCTGGTTCTTGTTTCGCAATTAGCGGAAATTTGCAGAAGATTTCAAATTACATTTTTATCATAACGCCGGCAAGCGTGGATATATCGGGTGATTTCCAAAATATTATGGACGTATTTGATTTGTAAAGGATTGTGAATATGAAGGAACAGGATTTATGTAAAAAGAGATTGATTGATTTATCACATCAGGCAAGTGTGAAAGAAATCGTTCTTTTTAGCCCTTTCCTCAATTTGAATGAACAGAATATATATCATACCAACAAAAACCAGTATTATTGTAATACAAAGTTATTCGGTGGTTATGATGGAGCAGAGCGTCAGATGGTAGCATTTATCCCTGATGCTCTTTGTTATGAATGGGAATATCCAATTGATTGCATCAAAATTGCTCCGCAGTATCCGAAGTTCGCAGAAGAGTATACACATCGGGATGTGTTAGGTGCGTTAATGAGCCTTGGGATTGAACGTTCAATCCTGGGGGATATCGTTTTCCAAGAAAAGGCGTGTTATGTATTTGTGGATCAGATGATGTCTTCGTTTTTGAAGGAAAATATTCATGAAATCAAACATACGATTGTAACTACAGAACTATGGGTTCCGCAGGAATTATCTTTGAAGCAAGAGTATGAAGTGAAGAATGAATCAATTGCTTCTGATAGAATCGACTGTATTATAGCAAAAGCATACAATCTATCTCGTTCGCAAGCGGCAGAGCTTTTAATCTCAGAGAGAGTATTCTGTGACGGAAAAACAATATCCAATTGTAATCATAATTGCAAATCGGGGAGTATTATTTCTGTAAGAGGAAAAGGCCGTTTTCGTTTTGAAACCCAAAAAGATATATCAAAAAAAGGAAAATTGAAGGTTCAATTTTATTACTACAAATAGTCGTGTTTGTTTTTTTAAATGATATGACATATGCGTAAGAAAATAAAGCTATTTCGTTTCTGTGAGAATTTGATTTAAGATAAATACGAAAATTAAAGCTAGATATAATTATGCGGCAGAACACGAAACTGGTAACTAGAAATTAATTCTAGATTATATATTTGATGAATTATAGATTCGTCAGAGAAAAAACAGAAAAGAATAAGAAAATAGGACAAGTGAGTGAAA
>JAZUHO010000110.1:0-28422 GCA_045641745.1 Agathobacter sp.
ACTCTCACCAGAGGAAATCATATCGTCTACAATGATAACATCTTTTCCTGTAACATCGGAACCTAAGAACTCGTGTGCCACAATTGGATTACGTCCATCAACAATTTTGCTGTAGTCACGACGTTTGTAGAACATACCCATATCAACACCAAGTGTATTGGCGATATAAACGGCACGGCTAGTAGCACCTTCATCTGGTGAAATAATCATTAAATGATCTGCATCCAAATGGATATCTTTTACATTTTTTGTAAGGTTTTTAATAAATTGATAGGTTGGCATAACAGATTCAAAACCACTAATTGGAATTGCATTTGATACGCGAGGGTCGTGAGCATCAAAGGTAATGATGTTATCAACTCCCATAGATACTAACTCTTGAAGTGCTAATGCACAGTCCAAAGACTCGCGAGATGAGCGCTTATGCTGACGACTTTCATATAAGAAAGGAATAATTACATTGATTCGACGAGCTTTTCCGCCGATTGCAGCGATTACACGCTTTAAGTCCTGATAATGATCATCAGGTGACATGTGATTTTCGTAACCACATAACTTATAGGTTAAGCTATAGTTTGTGACATCACACATAATATAAGCATCGTAGCCACGAACGGACTGACTAATTACACATTTTGCTTCGCCAGAACCAAAACGTGGGGTTTGTGGAGTGATGATATAGCTTTCTTTATGGTAATCCTTGAAGGCGATATCATTCATGTGCTGATGCTCACGTTTTTCTCTCCAGTGTGTAAGGTAGTAGTCTACTTTTT
Organism: Agathobacter sp.; assembly: GCA_045641745.1. Classification (GTDB taxonomy): domain Bacteria; phylum Bacillota; class Clostridia; order Lachnospirales; family Lachnospiraceae; genus Roseburia. Next base: position 774 of record JAZUHO010000110.1, read on the forward strand.
CACAAAGGTCGGTACAACTCTTGGTTGGGAAAATTCCCAAGGTTCCATGTGGCAGGGTTTCTAAAATTCTTTCATCGTTAGGCATTGAAAAGGTTCCTCCATATATATTGTTTATCTGAAACGTTTTTGACGTTTTTGGATACGAATATCATCCCCATACAATACAACAATATCATAATTACTTGTGATTCTAGACGAGGTTCGCTCAGAAAAGACATCTCGAATTTGCCCCAAATTCAAATTTGTTGAGATAATTGTTGATTTCTGACGTAAAATTCGCTCGCTAACACACAAAAATAACTGCGAAGAGGTAAATGAATTGGAATTCTCTGTTCCAAGATCATCTATAATAAGTAAATCACAGTCGAAAATATTCTGGTGAGCGGCAATCGCTTCCGCATCTTTGTCGAACACACCATGACTAAATATATCAAAAAGTTCAAAGGCTGTAAAGTAAATTACAGAATATCCTTTATCTAAAATTTCTTTTGCAATACAATTGGATAAAAAGGTTTTTCCTACACCAGTATTTCCATATAGAAACAAATTACGAGGTTTGCTGTCAAAATTATCTATAAAATAACGACACCGCTCGTAGGCATACTGGGCAGTTTCCCGTGAGGATTTTTGATTGGCTTTATTGAAATCTGTTGGAGAGTAGTACTCCAAAGAAAAGGCGTCAAAATTCTCTGTTTGAATGATGGATTGTATATTTGACTGCGAATAGATAGTGTTGATAATTGCCTGTTTAAAACAGTGACAACGGGTTTGCCCATCGGAAAGATAACCGGTATCTTTGCAATCTGCACAATCGTAGATAGGGTCAAAGTAATTGCTTGGATATCCAGAATTCACGATAAGAGTTGCTTTTTCCTCGCGAAGAGCGGCAAGTGAACTTTTCAAATCATTTAGTGCAGATAAGTCGCCATCTAGCAAAAGGCGAGCTTTCGAGACAGACAGCGAGGCAATTTGGGCCTCGATTTCCTGTAGTCTTGGAACTTTCTTATACGCCTCTTGCAGTCTCTTCTCGCGGATGCGTTGATTCTTTAACTGCGTCTGGTCATAGGTTCTTTTCAATTCTTCATATTGTGCATTACTAAGAGCCATATATGTAATCCTCGCTTATTGTAAAGGTGTTGTTAATAATATACTTTCCAATTCATTGTAATCATAATCACGCTGATCAAAGTTATTGAACTTATTTCGTGAAGAAGTTACTGTGGATACAGAAACCTTCTTGGTCGTCTTTGCACTTGCATGGGCAAGATCGAGCGCCTCTATGTCTTTTAAGGTATGAACCTTATTCTGGTGCCAGTTAGACAAAATTTTATCTGTGTATTCAAAACTAGGCTGGTGTGTAGCTGCGATGGTTCTTGCACAGGCCGCTTTAATGATTTCTAAATCAAAAGCGTACTGCTTGGTCCATTTTTTTAAATAAGAAAGTTCTGCATCTACAAGAGAACGACCTGTAATTCCCAACGCCTTCATAACTGCATAATAGGCCTTGCTATGTTGTGCTGTAGCATCTTTCGCCCGGTCAACGGTGCAGATACCCTCCGAATGCCAGCTAATGGCTATTTTATCCATATATCGTAGGCTTGAGTGGTTTTGTGAAATACAATACTCTACAAGATAGATAATTAGGTCTGTTGAGAAATTCAATTGATCAATCCAATAAAGAACAATATCCAAATCAGAAGAGCTAAGAGGATGCTTTAAATATGTTTCTGTAAGGAAAACAAGTTCTGCTAAATCCTCGCTCTTAATGAAGGATTCAATCTCATCAAGAGAATAGCTTTTCTTTGTTGGAGCTGTATTTAAATTGGTAAATTCGCGATTCGAAATCGAAGTGACGGCTTCCTTCACGGCAGGAGAAAGACTCTCTGCTTTCCGTTCTGCTTTCGGTTCTTCTGCGGGTTCAGAAAGTGTCTCATCCTCTAAACTAAGTGCATCCACTTCAGGTGTAAGAAACTGCACACCTGTGAGAGACGCTTCACGATAGGATAGCTTAAGAAGATGATTCTTCTCCCAATAATTGAGAGCGCGAAGAACATCCTTCTCAGTAATCTCTAATAAATCAGCAATTTTTGAGACGGTAATCTCCTTCTTTGCCTGAAAACAACGTAACAAATATAAATAGACCTTTACAAATTCTCCATTTGCAATGGTCATATAATTATCAATAAAAATATTGGATACCGTAGTGGTTACGGTTGGACAATCACTTGTGAGTGAAAGGTTTGCCATAATCAGTCCTTCTTCCTTTTACAAATTCTTTAGGGATTATAGCACACTTCAACTGGGTTGTGAAGAAGAAAAAGTGCCAAAACCCTAGTAAAATCAAGGGGTTGCGTAGTTGATAAAAAAGTGGATAAAGTGGATAACAAAGAATCAGTCGCATATAAGTTGCGTAGAATCAGTACCCTAGCCCATGGATTGGGTGTGGATTGCTTGTGGAAAAATCGAGGATAAGAGATAAAAAAATCCACACCTTTTCGCGAAGTTTTACACGAAAAAATGTGGATAAAGTGGATAACTAGTTTGAAAGTAAAGATTCGCCTACTTCTACGATATTTCCTGCCCCCATAGTTATCAACAAATCACCGTCGATACAAGTGGTTTGTAAATATTTTTCAATTTCTTCAAAAGACTCGAAATAATGAGCATCACAGCCTTTTTCAAGAAGCTTATTGAGAAGATCCTTGGAACTGATTCCTAAAGTATTTTTCTCTCTAGCGGCATAAATGTCGGCTAAGACAACGAGATCTGCACTACTTAATACCTCAGCAAAATCGTCTAGGAAGGCTTTGGTTCTAGAATAGGTATGAGGCTGGAAAGCCACAATTAAACGATTATGTGGATAATTCTTGGCCGCGGTTAAGGTTGCTTGAATTTCTGTTGGGTGATGTGCATAGTCATCTACAATTGTTGTTCCGTTCTTAACTCCTTTATATTGGAAACGACGATCAGCGCCACCAAATTTGCGAAGACCTTCTTGAATTGCAGCAGTAGAAAGGTGTAATTCTCGCGCAACTGCAATCGCAGAGAGGGAATTGGAAACGTTGTGCATACCTGGTACAGAGAGCGCGACATTGAAGAGCGCTTCACCCTGATACATTACGGTATAAGAAGGACAAGCCTTCTCATCAAAGGATATATTCGATGCAGAGTAATCAAATTTCGAATCTAAACCATAGGTAATCACTTTATGTGGATAGCCTGCAACCAATTCTTGATAATTTTCAATTTCTCCATTTATAATGGTGCATCCGTCAGGTCTGGTATTTCCGATGAAGCGATGGAAAGAACTTCGTACGTCTTCAAGGTCTTTAAAGAAATCAAGATGCTCCGCTTCTACATTGAGAACAATACTGTATTTTGGGCGAAAATTCAAAAAACTGTTGGTATATTCACAGGCCTCCGTAATGAAGGTTTCGGATTCACCGACGCGAATATTTCCATGAATCGCTTGCAGAATACCACCGACACTGATGGTTGGATCAGTCTGTGCTTCCAAAAGAATCTGGCTAAGCATAGAAGTTGTAGTAGTTTTGCCGTGTGTACCGGCAACGGCAATGGAATCACGGTAATTATCCATAATCTGACCGAGAAGTTCTGCTCGGGTAAGAGTTGGGATGTTCTTTGAACGAACAGCCATAAGTTCCTCATTGTCTTCTCGAATTGCAGCTGTGTAAACAACAAGATCAATATCCTCTGTGATATTGGAAGCAACCTGTGCGTATGCGATACGCATACCAGCGACTTCTAGCTGCTTGGTAAGATCTGATTCTTTGGAGTCAGAACCAGAAATTGTAAAGCCTTCCTGACATAGTATTTCAGCAAGACCGCTCATGCTGATTCCACCGATTCCGATAAAATGAACATGGATGGGATTATTAAAGTCTAATTTATACATAAAGCTACCTACCTAATCATATGATAATGTTGGACAAGGAGAGTAAGTCCTTTTTGTAGAAAAGGCGAAGCTGACAATATTTGTTAAAAGAAAGAACAAACATGGTAATCAGCAAAGCGATACTCTACCTATTAAATATATATTATAGCGCGTAAACATTAATTTGCAAAGTATATATAAATTGTGCAAAAACTTGGCAAAAATGCATAAAAATAACATCAAAATAAAATATGCACGGAAAATTGTTGTTGAAAAAAACTCGTTATGCTATAATTTTATTACTAAATAACTATATATCATTAAGTGAACAGACAAGGAGTGAGAGACGTGATTAAAAAGGAAATGATAGCCATGCTTCTAGCAGGTGGTCAAGGCAGCAGACTTGGTGTTCTGACAGCTGATGTAGCAAAACCAGCAGTTGCTTTCGGGGGTAAGTATAGAATTATTGATTTTCCACTCAGTAATTGTATTAATTCGGGAATTGACACAGTTGGTGTACTGACTCAGTATCAGCCACTTCGTTTAAATAGACATATTGGAATTGGTATTCCGTGGGATTTGGATCGAAATAACGGTGGAGTTACCGTTCTTCCTCCATATGAGAAGAGCGATAACAGTGAATGGTACACAGGTACTGCTAACGCTATTTACCAAAATCTAAAATATATGGAACAATATAATCCTGAATATGTGTTGATTCTTTCCGGAGACCATATTTATAAGATGGATTATGAGGAAATGCTTGACTTCCATAAGGAAAATAATGCAGATGTTACCATTGCTACAATGCCAGTTCCACTTGAGGAAGCATCTCGTTTTGGTATTGTAATTGCAAATGAAGAGAAACAAATTCAAGACTTTCAGGAGAAACCAAAGGAACCAAAGAGTAATTTGGCTTCTATGGGTATTTACATATTCTCATGGCCTGTTTTGCGCGATGCATTGGTTGCCATGAAAGATCAAAATGGTTGTGACTTTGGTAAGCATATTATTCCGTATTGCTTTGAGAATAATAAGAGATTATTCGCATATGAATTCAATGGATATTGGAAAGATGTTGGAACCTTGGGTTCATATTGGGAAGCAAACATGGAATTGATTGACCTGATTCCAGAATTTAACCTATATGAAGAATACTGGAAAATTTATACAAAGAGTGACATGATTGAACCACAGTATATTTCTGCGGAAGCTAAAATCGAAAGAAGCATTATTGGTGAAGCAGCAGAAATCTATGGAGAAGTCTCAAATTCGGTAATTGGACCGAATGTCAAGATTGGAAAAGGTAGCGTTGTTCGAGATTCTATCATTATGAAGGATACCGAAATCGGAGACAATGCTATCGTTGATAAGTCCATTATTGCAGAATGCTGTAAGGTGGGAGACAATGTTGTAATTGGTTGTGGAGAAGAGGCGCCAAATAAGTGGAATGAGAGTGTATACTCTTTTGGACTCGCAACAATTGGAGAGGAATCGCTGATTCCATCCGATGTTAAAATTGGAAAGAACACTGCGATTGTGGGTGAAACAACCAAAGAGGATTATCCAAATGGAGAGTTAGCCAGTGGAGAAGTAATTATTAAGGTAGGTGACAACGTATGAAGGCAGTAGGAATTATTTTAGCTGGTGGAAATAATAATCGAATGAAGGAATTGTCCAAAAAGCGTGCAATAGCCGCAATGCCAGTTGGCGGCAGTTTTCGTTGCATTGACTTTGCACTTAGTAACATGAGCAATTCCCATATTCAAACAGTTGCAGTTTTGACACAGTATAATGCACGTTCTTTGAACGAGCATCTAAGTTCGTCAAAATGGTGGGATTTTGGTCGTAAGCAGGGAGGCTTATATCTCTTTACACCAACCGTTACAGCTGAGAATAGTGATTGGTATCGTGGCACAGCAGATGCCATGTATCAGAATATTGAATTTTTAAAGAGAAGACATGAGCCGTACGTGATTATCTCTGGAGGAGACTGTGTCTACAAAATGGACTACAATGAAATCTTGGATTATCACATCGCAAAGAAAGCGGATATTACAATCGCATGCAAGGATATGCCACAGGGAACTGATGTAAGTAGATTTGGCGTTATCCGTATGAATGAAGATGCGAGAGTAATCGATTTTGAAGAGAAACCACTCATGGCACAATCGAATACGGTATCGACAGGAGTATATGTAATTCGTAGACGCCAGTTGATTGAATTATTGGAGCGCTCCGCAGAAGAAAATCGTGTTGATTTCGTAAATGATATTCTCATTCGATACAAGAATATCAAACGTATTTATGGATTTAAGACCAAAGATTACTGGAGCAATATTGCCAGTGTTGATTCATATTATCAAACCAATATGGACTTCTTGAAGAGTGATGTGCGAAATTACTTTAGAGATGATCCAAAGATTTATTCTAAGGTTGATGATTTACCACCAGCAAAATATAATGCAGGATCTGAGGTAAGCAACAGTCTCATTTCGAGCGGATGTATTATCAACAGTAAGGTCGAGAACTCAATTTTATTCAAGAAGGTATTTATTGGAAAGAATTGTGTGATTAAGAATTCTATTATTCTCAATGACGCATACATTGGAGATAATACACACGTAGAGAATTGTATTGTTGAAAGTAGGGGTACTTTAAAGGCTAATACATATTACTGTGGAGAAGATGGTATCAAGGTAGTGAGCGAACACAACGACAGATACATACTTTAAGACAGAAAAACGAGGAGGCAAAAACATGCAAATTACAGACGTACGTATTCGAAAAGTTGACAAAGAAGGGAAAATGAAAGCCGTTGTTTCAATTACCATCGATGACGAATTTGTTGTGCATGACATCAAAGTAATTGAGGGGGAAAAGGGATTGTTCATCGCAATGCCAAGTAGAAAAGCTGCAGATGGCGAGTATCGCGATATTGCACATCCAATTAATTCTGGAACGAGAGACAGCATTCAGACATTGATTCTTAAAAAATATGAAGAGATGGAAAGTGCTATAGAGTCATAAAATGAATGATATTATGAAATACCGCCTGCGTAAGTAGGCGGTATTTTTTACTTACGAGGAAATTCCTCGTATGTTAAAAAATGCTCTGCGGGATGCACGGATGCGTAGAACGATATGGACATAGTTTATAGCTATGGAAGCGATGGAAAAAAAGTTATTATCCAATCGAAGGAAAAACATGTATAATGGGAAAATAAAAGTGAAAAAAGAAAAAGCGTAAGCGCTTTTTACCATAAACAGGAAAGAGGAATATAGCTATGAAAATAAGCGGAATTGTTGGAACAGAAAAGGTAACGGTATCATTGGAAGTGTTTCCACCGAAATCAAGTGCAAACTTTGAAAATGTAAAGCAGGCAGCACTTGAAGTTGCGGGCTTAAAACCGGATTTTATGAGTGTTACCTATGGTGCAGGCGGAAGTACACAGGAGAATACCTTAAAAATTGCGAAGGCAATACAGGCAGAACACGATGTTACAACAATTGCGCATTTGACTTGTGTAGGAGCGACAAAGGAACGGATTCATACAGCTCTTACGGAAATGAGAGAGGCTGGCATTGAAAACGTGTTGGCGCTTCGTGGAGATCGACCAAAGGATTTTGAGGGAGACCCATTTGTCGATTATCACTATGCATCCGAGCTTGTAGCTGATATCAAAGCTTTTGGAGGCTTTTGTATAGGCGGCGCATGCTATCCAGAGGGACATATTGATTCTGCCAATAAGAGGGAAGACATTGCCAATTTAAAGAAAAAAGTAGATGCAGGCTGCGAATTTTTAACAACACAGATGTTTTTTGACAACAATATATTCTATAATTTCCTATATAAAGTAAGAGATGCAGGAATCACAGTGCCAGTCATTCCAGGTATTATGCCAATAACGAGAGCTGTGCAGGTAAAAAATGCAGTTGCGCTATCAGGCTGTAATGTTCCGGAGCGTTTTAAAGCCATAGTGGATCGCTTTGGAGAAAATCCGAAGGCAATGCAGCAGGCGGGAATCGCCTACGCAACAGACCAAATTATTGACTTGATAGCGAATGGAGTAAATAACATTCATGTATATTCAATGAATAAGCCAGAGGTGGCAAAAGGGATACTGGATAATCTTTCTGAGATTCTTGGGTAAGGCTGAGGAAATACAATGGAAATAAACAAAAGGGAAGCAATTCGCTATTTGGGATATGGCAAAAGCGTTCCAGATGCAGCGACCATGGAATTGATCGATGCTTGCATGGAAGAAATAGAGGAATGTGCAGTGCCGAAGTATGTTTGCAAAAGAATGGATGCACAGATAATGGAAGCTACTTGCGTGCGAGTGGAAGGATTGGAAATGCAGAGCAAGCAGCTTGCAAAAAATTTGAAGGGATGTCAAGAGGTAATCTTTTTTGCCGCAACATTGGGGATTGAGGTGGACCGAAGACTGCATCGATATCTGAGACTTCAAATTAGCAAAGCGGCAGTATTTCAGGCGGTTGCAGCAGCTGCAATGGAAGCCTATTGCAATGAAGTGCAGCAGGAGCTTGGGCGACAAATAGAAAAGGAAGGACTATACTTGCGACCGAGATATAGCCCTGGATATGGAGATCTCTCGTTATCGATACAGGGCGCCTTTTTACAGGTGCTAGGCGCTACAAAACAAATTGGAATTACGTTATCGGACGGAGATATTATGTTGCCTGAGAAATCTGTGACGGCAATCATTGGAATTAGCGCGGAAAATAGTAAATGTCACATACAAGGCTGTGAGGCTTGTGGCAAGGTTGATTGCCCATATCAGCGGGCATAAATGAGGAAGGCAGAAACAATGAGAAATTTGAAACAGGAAATGGGAAAGAAGCTACTATTTTTTGATGGAGGATTGGGTTCCTTGCTTCAGGAGAGGGGATTGCAAACAGGCGAACTTCCTGAGACATGGAATCTTCTACATCCAGAGGTACTAATACAAATTCACAAAGAATATGCAGAAGCTGGAGCTGATATTATTCAGGCAAACACGTTTGGAGCCAACCGATTTAAGTATCCGGGCAATTTGGAAGAAATCATTGCAGCAGGCGTAAAGAATGCGAGAAAAGGCGTAGCAGAGAGTGGACGGGAAGCTTTTGTTGCACTGGACATTGGCCCGACTGGAAAATTGCTAGAGCCATTGGGAACACTTGGCTTTGAAGAGGCGGTGTCCGTGTATGCGGAGGTAGTGCAAGCGGGAGTGAAGGCTGGTGTCGACCTTATTTTGATTGAAACGATGAACGATGCCTACGAGCTTAAGGCCGCTGTACTTGCAGCAAAAGAGAATAGTGACCTTCCAATCGTGGCAACCTGCGTATTTGACGAAAAGCATAAAACATTAACGGGGGCAAATCCGCAAGCCATTGTCGCACTACTTGAAGGATTGCGTGTGGATGCGATGGGAATGAACTGTAGCCTTGGGCCAGTAGAGCTACGACCGATTTTTGAGGAAATGGCGCAGTGTGCGTCCATACCGCTTGTAATCAATCCAAACGCAGGAATCCCACGAACAGAGAATCACAAGACCGTATATGATGTGGGACCGGAAGCGTTTGCGGAGGCTATGGTTCCTCTTGTAGAAGCGGGGGCTTGGTTTGTTGGAGGATGCTGTGGAACAACACCTGCGCACATTAAGGCGGTAGTGACTCGCCTAAAGGATAGCAAAATAAAACCATTAGTGGAGAAGAACTTGTGTATGGTGTCTTCTTACTCACAGGTGGTGGAACTGGGAAAGAAATCGGTAATCATAGGAGAACGAATCAACCCGACGGGAAAGTCCAAGTTTAAGCAGGCACTTCGAGATGAAAATTTAGAATATATTTTAGAGCAGGGCGTGCAGCAGGCGGATTCCGGGGCACATATTTTAGATGTGAATGTAGGACTTCCAGAAATTGATGAAGTCGATATGATGAAGAAGGTAGTGGGAGAATTACAAAGTGTATTGCCACTACCATTACAAATTGACACAACAAGCGCGGAAGCGATGGAGGCTGCGCTTCGTATGTATAATGGAAAGGCCATGGTAAACTCCGTCAATGGAAAGAAAGAGGTAATGGAGGCAATCTTTCCACTGGTGGCAAAGTACGGTGGTGTCGTGGTAGGACTAGCCTTGGATGAGGATGGAATTCCAGATAGTGTAGAGGGAAGACTTGCAATTGCAGAAAAGATTTATGCGACTGCAGAAACCTATGGAATAAAACGAAAAGATGTTGTAATTGACGCACTCACCATGACCATGAGTACAGATGATCATGCGGCAGAAATTACCCTCGAAACGGTTCGGCAAATTCATAAGCAAGGTGGCAGAACCGTGTTGGGAGTAAGCAATATTTCCTTCGGACTGCCGCATCGAGAGGTGATAAACTCCGCTTTTTATACGATGGCTATGCAGGCTGGTTTGTCTGCAGGAATTATCAATCCAAACAATCAGGCGATGGCACAGGCCTATGACAGCTATTTGGTTCTTTCCGGAAACGATAGCCAATGTATGGCTTATGTGGAGAAATACGTGAACATGGTGGCAACGCCAACCCTCAAGCAGGGAAGCGAACCGGGAAAAGAGGCAAACAAGCTAGAGCCAGATGGCAAAAAGGCGCAGACTCCCAGTAATCACAGTCTGACGGACTGCATTGTCAAAGGGTTAAAGGATCCGGCTTATCGTGCTACCCAGGAAAGACTAAAGGATAGAGAGCCGATGAGCATTATCAACGAGGAATTGGTTCCGGCCCTTGATATTGTAGGAAAAGGATTTGAAAAGGGAACGGTATTTTTACCGCAGCTCTTAATGAGCGCAGAGGCAGCGAAGGCAGGTTTTGAGGCAATTCGCGAATTCATGGTAGAAAACGGAGCCAACCAGGAGAAAAAAGGAAAAATTGTAATAGCTACCGTAAAAGGTGATATCCATGATATCGGAAAGAATATTGTAAAAGTTCTTTTGGAAAACTATGGATATGAAGTGTTTGACCTGGGAAAAGATGTACCACCGGAACAAATCGTGGAAACCGTTGTCAGGGAACACGTGCCGCTCGTGGGATTAAGTGCATTAATGACCACTACAGTGGTCAGCATGGAAGAAACAATTAAGCAGTTGAGAAAAGACGCGCCATGGTGTAAAGTAATGGTGGGTGGCGCTGTGCTCACTCAGGAATATGCAGATATGATTGGTGCCGATTTCTATGGAAAGGATGCCATGCAGTCTGTATATTATGCAGAAGAGCTTTTTCAAAAGCTAGCATGAAGAAACATATTCACAAACAGACATAGGAAAACCACATGAACTATGCATATATCACTTGCATAGTTCACGTGCAGATAGCAAGAAAAAGAGAAATACCCTTAGAGTTCGAAGGAAGGCAAATTCGAATTTTAAGGGGATTTTGCGTGCAGAAAGAAAACAAAAGGAGACAGCATGTTCTTACAAAAATTGTTTCAAAGAAATAAAAGTAAAGATAAGGAAGAAATTATGTACATTATTGTAGGATTAGGAAATCCAGAAAAGAAATACGATGGCACACGCCATAACATCGGGTTTCGAACTATCGATGCATTGGCAGAGCAATATAACATTACCTTTCAGGACAAAAAGCATAAAGGAATGTGTGGGGTAGGTGTTATAGAGGGCGTGAAGGTAATGTTGATAAAACCCCTCACATACATGAACCGAAGTGGAGAATGTGTGGCTGAGGCAGTAAACTACTACAAGCTAGATCCAGAAGAAGACTTACTCATTATTTACGATGACATTAGCTTAGCTCCAGGAAATATCCGTATTCGCAAGAAGGGAAGTGCAGGCGGACATAATGGAATCAAGAGCATCATTGCCCAAACAGGAACGCAGAACTTTAACCGTGTAAAAGTAGGCGTTGGCGAGAAACCAAAGGGCTGGGACCTTGCAGACTATGTGATGGGACATTTTTCGGCGGATGACGAAGTCTATATGAAAGCAGCAATTGCGGATGCAGTGGAAGCAACCCGCATGATAATCGGTGGACAAATTGATCAAGCAATGAACAATTACAATGGAAAGAAAGTGGAGAGATAAGTGAGAGTATTCATAGATCCATTACAGGAGATGTCTGGGCTTTGTGATATGACTCGACTCCTAAACAAGGAGACGGGTTTGGTTACGGTATCGGGATGTACCGATGCGCAGAAGCCACACATGATATACGGTATTGAAACTGGAAAAAAGAATAAAATAATTGTGACATATCAGGAGCAACGGGCGCGCTTAATCTATGAAGAGTATCGCTTTTTTGACCCGGAGGTTTTCTACTATCCGGCAAAGGATGTGTTATTCTATCAATCTGACTTAAGGGGAAACCTCCTGACCTCGGAGCGCATTCAGGTTATGAAAGCAATCCGCGAGAAGGAGAACGTTACCATTGTCACAACCTTTGACGCGTTGATGAACACCATGGCACCAGCGCACAAAATGTGGGATAGTATTATTACGCTTCACGGTGAAGACACAATTGCTCTTGAAAAATTGCAAGAGCAGCTTGTGCAGATGGGCTATGAGAAGAACTATCAGGTGGAAAGTGCTGGCCAATTTGCAGTACGCGGTGGAATTGTGGACATTTATCCGCTGACGGAGGAGAACCCGGTTCGAATTGAATTCTGGGGAGACGAGATTGATACCATACGCTTTTTCGATGTGGAGAGTCAGCGCTCAATCAGTGAAGAGGCTTCCATAACGATTTATCCAGCCTGTGAGCTTGTATTAGAAAAGGCGGAGCTTGCAGAGGGAATCGAGCGCTTTATGAAGGAGGCTGAGGAGGTATCCAAGCAGCTTCGCAAGCAGATGAAAACAGAGGAAGCGCACCGCGTTCTTACCATGGCGAAGGAACGTGCAGAAGAGTGGGGAGAACTGGCGCTATACGAAGGAATGGATGCGTATCTTTCTTATTTTTGTGAAGAAAGAGTTGGAATTCTAGACTATTTTCACCCGGATGAAACACTTTTGTTTTTTGATGAAATGACCAGAACGGTTGAAATGGGCAAGCAGACAGAGGCAGAATTTGCGGACAGTATGAAAGCTCGTTTGGAAAAGGGATATATTGTTCCTGGCCAGATGAAGGAGCTGTTTACAGCCAAGGAAATTATTGGGAAGCTAGGGCACTATCATTGTATGGCACTGAATGCGCTGGATGTGAAGACCGGTGGACTAAAAAATTTGGGACAATTTGGTGTGCATGCGAAAAATGTGAATCCTTACAATAACTCATTTGAATTATTGGTAAAGGATTTAAAACAGTATCGGAAAAAGGAATACAGGATGATACTGCTTTCCGGCTCAAAAACGCGAGCAAAACGTTTGGCGGAGGACCTGCAAAAGGAAGAGGTAGCGGCAATCTACTCAGAGGATTACGATAGAACGTTAGTCCCGGGCGAGGTAATGGTTTGCTATGGAAAGCTGAAGAAGGGCTTTGAGTACCCGATTATTAATTATGTAGTAATTACGGAGACGGATATATTTGGCGGCGAAAAGAAGGTCAAAAAGCGTAAACGCACCTATGAAGGCGAGAAGATACAAAGCTTTCGCGATTTATCCGTGGGTGATTATGTAGTACATGAAAATCATGGGCTGGGAATCTATCGCGGTATCGAAAAGATTGAAGTCGATAAAACCGAAAAGGATTATATTAAAATCGAGTATGAAAAGGGCTCGAACTTATACATTTTAGCAACACAGCTGGAGCAGATCCAAAAATATGCATCCAAGGATGCAAGAAAGCCGAAATTAAACAAACTGGGTGGACAGGAATGGAGTAAAACCAAGAGCAAAGTACATGGTGCTGTCCGTCAGGTGGCTAAGGAATTGGTGGAGTTATATGCAAAGCGAGAGCAGCAGGATGGCTATGTATATGGACCGGATACCGTATGGCAAAGAGAATTCGAAGAGCTTTTCCCGTTTGAAGAGACGCAAGACCAATTGATGGCAATTGAAGATACCAAGCGAGACATGCAAAGCAAGAAAATTATGGATCGACTTGTGTGTGGTGACGTGGGATACGGAAAAACAGAGATTGCAATCCGGGCGGCCTTTAAGGCAGTGCAGGAAAATAAGCAGGTAGTATACTTGTGCCCTACAACCATTCTTGCGGAGCAGCATTACAACAATTTCTGCCAGCGAATGAAGGATTACCCAATCAAAATCGATTTGCTGTGTAGATTTCGAAGCGCTGCAGAGCAGAAAAAGACCATAGAGAATTTGAAAAAAGGACAGGTGGATATCCTAATCGGAACACATCGTGTTCTTTCAAAGGATGTTGTCTATAAAGACTTGGGACTTCTTATTATTGATGAGGAGCAACGCTTTGGCGTTACCCATAAAGAGAAAATCAAACAGTTGAAGACCAATGTAGATGTGCTAACCTTGACTGCAACACCAATTCCGAGAACCCTGCATATGAGCTTAATCGGAATCCGCGACATGAGCGTGCTAGAAGAGCCGCCGATGGATCGTATTCCAATCCAAACCTATGTAATGGAGTTCAATGAAGAAATGGTGCGTGAGGCAATACACAGAGAACTGGCAAGGGAAGGACAGGTCTATTATGTATACAATAAAGTACGAGACATTGCGGAAGTAACGACACGAATTCAGGCACTGGTTCCGGATGCCAACGTCGCCTTTGCTCACGGGCAGATGAAAGAGACGGAGCTGGAAAGAATTATGTACGATTTCATCAATGGAGAAATCGATGTGTTGGTGAGTACCACAATCATTGAAACTGGACTGGATATCTCCAATGTAAATACGATTATTATCCATGATGCGGATAATATGGGACTGTCCCAGTTGTACCAGCTGCGCGGTCGCGTGGGAAGATCCAATCGAACCAGCTATGCCTTCTTAATGTATCGAAGAAACAAAATGCTTCGTGAAATTGCGGAAAAGCGATTGGCGGCAATTAAGGAATATACGGAACTGGGGAGTGGATTTAAGATTGCTATGCGTGATTTGGAAATTCGTGGAGCAGGTAACCTTTTAGGCGAGCAACAGAGTGGACATATGGCAGCTGTGGGCTATGACTTATATTGCAAAATGCTTCACGAGGCGGTGCGGGAGGCAAAAGGCGAGCTTGTACCAGAGAAGTATGAGACGGCAATCGACGTGCACACCAACGCCTTTATTCCTTCTACCTACATTACCAACGAATTTCAAAAGCTGGATATTTATAAAAGAATTGCAAGCCTTGAGACGCAGGAAGAGGCGGAGGAAATGCTAGACGAACTCATTGATCGATTCGGAGAACCGCCAAAGAATGTTATGAATTTGCTAAAGATTGCAAAATTAAAGCAGATGGCACATGCAGTATATCTAACGGAAGTAAGCCAAAAGGGAGAGCAGATTCGATTTGTGATGTATGAGAAGGCAAAGGTTGATCCGGCTAAATTTGGAATACTTCTCGAAGAATTTGCCCCAGGCATGAATTTTAAGATGGACACACAAAATCCATATTTTTATTATACACTAGGTGCGAACACTCGGAGAAAAGGCGAAGATGTGCTGGAAACGGTGGAAGAAGTACTGACAAGTATGCAAAGAAACATCTTGCTAGAGGACGTGAAAAGCACTATAATAAACGAGTGATTTTTCTGCTAAATAGCAGGATTAACTTAGGAGGATGTATGAAAGCAAAAAGATTAGCAGCGCTGGCATTAGCAGGCGTTCTGACTGTATCCACAATGGCAGGATGCGGGGTAGATAAGAGTGCGACAATCGCAACTTACAATGATAAAGAAGTAACCATGGGAATTGCAAATTTCTACGTGAAATTCCAACAGGCATCTATGGAAGATGCATACAAGAGCTATCTCCAGACAGAGGATGTATGGAATTCAGATTTGTACAATAGTGGATCTACAATGGGACAGAATGTAAAGAGCAGTGTTATGAACTCTCTTCATGAAATGTATACCTTGCGTGACCACATGGATGAATATAATGTATCCTTGACAGATGATGAGAAATCGAAGATTACTTCTGTTGTAGAGCAGTTCATGAAGGACAATACCAAGGAAGCCTTGAACGAGATGGGAGCAACCAATGAAATCGTAGAAGAATTGCTCACCTTATACACCATTCAGCAGAAAATGCATGCAGCCATGATCGCGGATGTAGACACCAATGTTTCCGACCAAGAAGCGAACATGAGAGGAATTACACTCGTTACCATTAGTAAAGCTGGATATTCCGATGAAAACTACAATTATACAGCTTACACGGATGAAGAGAAGGCACAGCTTACATTGAAAGCAAACGAGATGGTTGCAAAATGCAAAAATCCTGCAGATCTGGAAAAATTGTGTGAAGAGTATGGATTCTCTGCAAATGCATCAACGTATGATGCAGATGATACCTCAATGGATGAGAATCTAAAAGCACAGTTAGATAAGCTTTCCGTTGGCGAGATGACGGATGTGATAGAGAATGACAACTTCTTATACATTGCCCGTGTTGACAAGGAAACCGACGAAGAAGCAACTGAGAAAAATCGAGCTTCCATTGTACAGGGACGTCAGGATGATGCCTATAACGAGAAATTAAAAGAATGGCAGAAGGATGATAACTGGAAGGTGGATGACAAGAAGCTGGCAAAGATTTCTTTCAAGAATCATTTAACACAGAAATCAACAGAAGCATCCGAGGAAGTATCTACAGAAAAATAAGAAATGATTAACAAGAAAAGGCGAAGCTAGCCAGGTATTGTTAAAAAGTAATAAGACATCACAGCGTGAAAAGAAAGAGGCAACGCCTTTTTACAAATTCTTTTCCCTGTGGTGTCTTTTTTTACAAAGACAGGGGAGACAGAAGGGGTTATGTTGTGGATATTGTAAGATGACAGAAGTGGAAAGGTAGGCTACAATATAATTTAGGCGTTTTAGCTGATTAGAAAGAGGAATCGTATGAAAAAAAGTAACATTGTTTTGATTGGAATGCCAGGAAGCGGGAAAAGCACTGTGGGTGTGATTCTTGCAAAGGTTCTAGGATTTCAGTTTGTAGATGCAGACCTACTGATTCAAGAGCAGGAAGGCAAATTGTTGCATGAAATAATTGCAGAACAGGGAACAGAAGGATTTATTCAGGTAGAAAATAGAGTAAATGCACAGATTGATGTGCAACACACAATCATTGCAACTGGTGGTAGCGTTGTGTATGGAAAAGAAGCCATGGAACATCTGAGAGAGAGTGGAACGATTGTTTATCTTGAAGTTCCATTTGAACGCTTAGAGAAACGGTTGGCGGATATTAAAGGAAGAGGCGTTGTATTAAAGGATGGGCAAACCTTATTGGATTTGTTTCATGAGAGAACGCCACTGTATGAGAAATATGCAGATATTACCATAGGCGAAAAAGAACTGAGTGTAGAGGAAACAGTAGAGGCTTTGGTAAAAACCTTGGAAACGCAAGGCTAGCAAAAAGAATTTTTCCAAAAGTATAACCAAATGGAAACTGCGTCATACTATATAGTATCTTGACAAATGTTAAGAAAAATGAGTATAATAACATGTTGAATAAGATAGGAAGAGTGCCCGTATGGGACGTTTATATATAGATAATTGAGGTGTAATATGGAACAGTACGTGATCAAAGGTGGTCAGCCATTACATGGTGAAGTAGAAATTGGTGGAGCAAAGAATGCTGCACTTGCTATTTTGGCAGCTTCAATTATGACGGATGAGACCGTTACAATCGACAATTTACCAGACGTAAGAGACATTAATGTGCTTTTACAGGCAATGGAAGAAATCGGAGCAAAAGTAGAGAGGGTCAATCGCCATAAAGTTAAAATCAATGGTTCATTTATTAGCGAAGTAAGTGTGGACAATGAGTTTATTCGAAAGATTCGTGCATCCTACTATTTATTGGGAGCACTTTTAGGAAAATATAAGAGAGCAGAGGTTGTACTTCCTGGTGGATGTGAGATTGGAAGCAGACCAATTGATCTTCATATAAAGGGATTCCGTGCCATGGGCGCAGAGGTTGAAATCTCATATGGACTTGTGCGTGCACATGCAGATACATTAGTGGGAACACATATCTATTTAGACAAGGTTTCGGTAGGGGCAACCATGAACATTATGATGGCTGCAGCTATGGCCGATGGAAAGACTGTAATCGAAAACGCAGCAAAGGAGCCACACGTGGTTGACCTTGCGAACTTCTTGAACAGTATGGGTGCCAACATTCGTGGTGCAGGAACAGACGTGATTCGTATTGTTGGAACGGAGAAGCTCCATGCTACGGAATATTCCATTATTCCAGATCAGATTGAAGCTGGAACCTTTATGTTTGCAACAGCGGCAGCAGGTGGAGATGTTTTAGTAAAGAACGTAATTCCTAAGCACTTGGAAGCAACGACAGCAAAGCTTTTGGAAGTGGGTTGCACCATTGAAGAATTTGATGATGCTGTCCGTGTGATTTCGGATGGACATTTGAAGCATACACAGGTTACAACACTTCCATATCCAGGATTCCCAACGGATATGCAGCCACAGATGGCCGTAGTTCTTGCCAGAGCAGAAGGAATAAGTACGGTAACCGAGAGTATTTTTGAGAATCGTTTCCGCTATGTGGATGAGCTGACCAGAATGGGAGCAGACATTAAAGTAGAGGGCAATATCGCGATTATTAACGGCGTAAAGAAATATACAGGCGCACGGGTGAACGCGCCAGACTTACGTGCAGGTGCAGCACTTGTAATTGCTGGTCTTTGTGCAGAAGGTGTTACCATTGTCGACGACATTATGTTCGTGGAACGTGGATATGAAATGTTTGAGAAGAAGCTTCGTGGTGTAGGGGCACAAATTGAGAAGGTTTCTAGCGAGAAGGAATTGCAGAAGTTTATTCTTCGCGTTTCGTAGAAGAGAAGTAGCATCAGGAAATAGGAAGGTGTCAAATAGACAGGATACCACCATAGGAAAATGTTAAATAGACAAGACACCACCAATAGTTAGAAGATTTAGTTATAGTAATTAGAAGATATTTTTATAAAAGGGTTGACAGAACCCTTAAAAGAGAGTATTCTCTATGGTACGAACGGGTGATAGCTCGTTTGTACTATGTAAGTGAATAAAATATATTTTTCTCTTATTCAGAGTGATGGAGATACATAGGATCTGTGAAGTCACGGCAACCCCGTTTTTACGAGAAGGTGCCAACCTGAGCGAGTAATCGAACAATAAGAGGATTTGATTATTTTGAGTAATTATGTCCGCTTGTGTTCAAGCGGATTTTTTTTGTTTTTACGAAAGGAGCAAATGATGGAAAAACTATTATTTACATCAGAGTCAGTTACAGAAGGACATCCAGACAAACTCTGTGATGCTATTTCAGACGCTATCTTGGATGCTTGCATGGAGCAGGATCCAATGAGCCGTGTTGCTTGTGAGACAGCAAGTTGTACAGGCTTTGTTCTTGTAACAGGTGAGAATACAACAAAGGCGCAGCTTGATATTCCAGGAATTGTACGTAAAACAGTTCTTGAAATTGGATATGACGAAGGTAAAAAAGGTTTAGATGGAAATTCTTGTGCGGTTATGGTAGCACTTGACCAGCAGTCTGCAGATATTGCAATGGGTGTTGATAAAGCATTAGAAGCAAAAGAGGGTTCACTTACGGATGAGCTTGATACCGGAGCTGGAGATCAGGGAATGATGTTCGGTTATGCGACAAATGAAACAGAAGAACTTATGCCTTATCCAATCGCACTTGCACATAAGCTTGCATTGCAGCTTACTAAGGTGCGCAAGGATAACACCTTAACATATTTAAGACCAGACGGAAAAACACAGGTTTCTGTTGAGTATGATGAAGCAGGAAAGCCTAAGAGATTAGAGGCTGTTGTATTATCAACACAGCACGATGAGGATGTTACGCAGGAGCAGATTCATGCAGATATCAAAAAGCACGTATTTGATCCAATTCTTCCAGCAGAGTTAATCGATGATCAGACGAAATTCTTCATCAATCCAACCGGACGTTTTGTAATCGGTGGACCACACGGAGACGCAGGCCTTACAGGACGTAAAATTATCGTAGATACATACGGTGGAATGGCTCGTCATGGCGGCGGAGCTTTCTCTGGAAAGGATTGTACAAAGGTAGACCGTTCGGCAGCCTATGCAGCACGTTATGTTGCAAAGAATATTGTAGCTGCAGGACTTGCAGATAAATGTGAGATTCAGCTTTCTTATGCAATCGGTGTGGCACAGCCTACTTCTATTATGGTTGATACATTTGGAACAGGAAAACTTTCTGATGAGAAACTTGTAGAAGTGGTTCGTGAGAACTTTGACCTTCGTCCAGCAGGAATCATTAAGATGTTAGATCTTCGTCGTCCAATTTATCGTGGAACAGCAGCGTATGGACATTTCGGACGTACAGATATCAACCTTCCATGGGAAGCAACGGATAAAGCAGAGACATTAAAAAAGTATCTCTAATTTTATAGAAAATTTAGAATAATTTACAGAAATTCCATTAGCGAAATTGGGTTTTCTGTTATAATGAGACCATAGGTGAAAGGGCAGAAATGCTACGCCTTTTCCTAAGGTCTCATTTTTTATATGAGAGACGATGACTATTAGTGAGGGGGCAAATATGAAGGTTAAGACGAAGCTGGTTATCTCATTTTGCATCATTATTTTCGTCCCAATTGCGTTGGCGTGTGTTACCTGCTTGGGATTTAGCAAGATTCAGGTCAAGGCAATTGAGGAAACCTATGGAATTGTGCAAGATGAGAATCACACATTCACGAACACAACACAGCTTTTAAATCGATATACAGCGGATGATTTTACCGCATTGAAAGAAATTGCAAAAAAGGATGCTAGTCGCCTTTTCCAAGTGGAATCGCAACAGGAGATTAACGAGAAATTAAAGGAAAAGTATTCCTATCTTATTGTGAGACGTGGTGGGACGGTCGTATACGATGGAAGTGAGAAGGGCATGGCGGCGGAACTGATGCTGCCGGATTATGGAGCCAATGATAGCGGAATTGGAACTTACTTGGATGGAAAGCATGAAGTATTAATGAAGCAGGTGGACTTTGAAGATGACGAGGAGACGGAGTGCAGTGCGTTCATTCTTACAAGTACGCAGAGTTTTGTTCCAGAAGTAAAGAAGCTAATTATAGAGGCGATTATCTCTATTGTTGTTATTTTAGCTTTGACGGCAGTTATGTTAATTTTCTGGGTATATCAAAGCATCATTACCCCGATAAAAAGACTTCGTGTTGCCGCGGATAATATTAAGGAAGGAAATCTGGACTTTGAAGTGGAACAGGGAGGCGAGGATGAGATTGGAGACTTATGTCGCTCCTTTGAAGAAATGAGAAAACGCCTTAAGGACAGCACAGAGGAAAAGATTCATAACGAGGGTGAAAATCGTGCGCTGATTAGTAATATAGCACATGACCTGAAGACACCGATTACGGCGGTGAAGGGCTATGCGGAGGGTATTATTGACGGGGTTGCCAACACCCCGGAAAAGGTGGACAAGTATATTCGAACCATATACAGTAAAGCGAATGAGATGGATACCTTAATCAATGAGTTGACTCTATATTCCAAGATTGATACCAATCGTATTCCGTATAATTTTGCTAAAATCAATGTGACAGATTATTTCAATGATTGTATTGAAGAGATAGGAATGGATCTGGAGGCTAAAAATATTGGGCTTGCTTATTATAATTACACGGCGGATGATATTATGATTATTGCAGACCCGGAACAATTGCGACGTGTGGTAAGCAACATTATTGGAAATTCCGTCAAGTACATGGATAAGAATAATGGATTCATTAATATGCGCATCAAGGATGTGGGAGACTTCATACAGGTTGAGATAGAAGATAATGGACGTGGAATTGCGGCAAAGGATTTGCCTTATATATTTGATCGATTCTATCGTGCGGATGCTTCGCGGAATTCCCAAACTGGTGGAAGTGGAATTGGTTTATCTATTGTGAAGAAAATTGTAGAAGATCACGGAGGGAAGATTTGGGCAACCAGCAAAGAGGGTACTGGAACGGTGATGTACTTCGTGATTCGCAAATATCAGGAGGTTATTAATGAGTAGAATTTTAATTGTAGAGGATGAGGAAGCAATTGCTGATTTAGAGAGGGATTATCTGGAGCTAAGTGGATTTGACGTTGAAATCGAGAATGATGGTACGAGTGGACTGGCACGTGCGCTTGCGGAAGACTTTGATTTGTTTATTTTAGATCTGATGCTTCCGGGTACAGATGGATTCGATGTTTGCAAGCAAATTCGAGAAAAGAAGAATACTCCAATTCTCATGGTTTCTGCAAAGAAGGATGACATAGATAAAATCCGAGGACTAGGACTTGGGGCTGACGATTATGTGACAAAACCATTCTCCCCAAGTGAGCTTGTGGCGCGTGTGAAGGCACATCTGGCTCGTTATGAGAGATTGATTGGCAGTAATGTGGTAGAAAATGATACCATTGAAATCCGTGGCTTAAAGATTGACAAGACAGCAAGAAGGGTTTGGATTAACGGAGAAGAGAAAGCCTTTACCACAAAAGAATTTGATTTGCTTACATTTTTGGCGGAGAACCCGAATCATGTGTACACGAAAGAAGAGCTTTTTCGTGAAATTTGGGATATGGAATCGATTGGAGATATTGCAACGGTAACCGTACACATCAAAAAAATTCGCGAAAAAGTCGAACTCAACACCGCCAAACCGCAGTACATTGAAACTATATGGGGCGTGGGCTACAGATTCAAGCTGTAGAGCTTGAATCGTACGAGAAAAGTAGAGCCCTATGAGAGCGAACGGAGAACATACATGAACTTAGATATTCTATTCGAAGACGAAGCGATTATAGTTGCATATAAACCGGCAGGAATTGCGACGCAAACAAAGAGGCTGGGACAGCAGGATATGGAGAGCTTATTGCGCAATTACCGTGCAAGAAAAGGCGAAGATACCTACATTGGAATTATTCATCGATTGGATCAACCGGTGGAGGGTGTTATGGTATTTGCGAAGACTTCGAAGGCGGCAGCCGAACTTTCAAAACAGGTACAGACGCGGACAATTGGGAAAAATTATTACGCATTAGCGAGTGCATCCCTAAAAAATGGCGAAGAAGATGCCGGAACACTAAATAATAGTAAAGAAGAGGCTGGAACGCTAGAAGACTATTTGATTGCAGATAAGAAAAGAAATGAAAGCCGTATTGCTACGGAAGGCGAGCAAAAGAACAAAAGCCTGGGTGCAAAGAAGGCGGTATTAGATTATACGAAAAAAGCGGAGATGAACGGGAAAATACTCTATGATGTTAAACTTCACACAGGACGACATCACCAGATTCGCGTGCAGTTTGCAAGTCGGGGATGTGCATTGGTAGGAGATAGCAAATATGCAGCACGCTATCAGAAAGCACAAGAATCCAAGAACCAAAAGAGGGAAGCGGAATTTGAAGGAAGACAATTAGGCTTGTGCTCCTACCGAATCGCGTTTACCCATCCGCTTACCCGAAAAGAAATGGAATTTACGGTGATACCGAAGCAAGAACTGTTTTTACCATTCTTTTCTTAGGCTTGACAAGCAAATGGGGATAGCATACTATGGTTAGGCGATAAAAGTAAGAGAAAGAGGACAAGATGCAGCTACCAGAGGATGTAAAGTGGATTATTCAAACCTTAACTGAATATGGACATGAAGCATACGCGGTTGGTGGGTGCGTAAGAGACTCTATATTAGAGCGGAAACCTCAGGATTGGGATATTACAACATCGGCACAACCGGAACAGGTGAAGGAGATCTTTCATCATACGATTGACACGGGAATTGAGCATGGGACGGTAACGGTTATGCGTAATCACGTGGGATATGAAGTGACAACGTATCGAATTGATGGAGAATATCTGGATGGGAGACATCCGACAGAAGTTACCTATACGACCAATCTGATAGAGGACTTAAAACGACGAGACTTTACGATTAATGCAATGGCATACAATGAAGAAAATGGACTTGTGGATGCCTTCGATGGAATTGGTGATTTGGAGAGAAAAGTAATTCGTTGTGTAGGAAATCCGATGGAACGTTTTTCGGAGGACGCACTTCGTATGCTGCGAGCAGTAAGATTTGCAGCACAGCTGGGCTTTTCTATTGCACCAGAAACGAAGGAAGCGATTCGTAAGCTTGCGCCAACAATCCAAAAGGTGAGTGCAGAACGAATTCAGGTTGAACTGATAAAGCTGTTAACCTCTGCGCATCCAGAAGAAATACAGACGGCGTATGAGCTGGGACTGACGGCACAGTTCTTCCCAGAATTTGACGCAATGATGCAATGCGAGCAGAATAATAAGCATCATCGATATTCGGTGGGAGAGCATACGGTAGTAGCACTCAAGGAGACGCCAACGGATAAGGTGATACGCATCGCGACGCTTTTACACGATATTGCAAAGCCGGTCTGCCGCAAGGAAGATGAGGCGGGAGTCCATCATTTTCACGGTCATATGGATGAAGGTGCAAAGATGGCGCGTGTAGTGCTTCGCAGGCTGAAATTTGATAATGATACGACGCAGAAGGTGTGTGCTTTGGTACAATGGCATGACGATAGACCTGCCATGACACAGAAATCCGTGCGTAAGGCAATTACCAGAGTGGGCTTGGAGCAATATCCAGCCTTGTTTGCGATAAAAAAAGCGGATATTTTAGCACAAAGTGATTACCAGAGAACGGAAAAGCTGGCATATGTTTCACAATATGAAGCGATTTATCATGAAATATTAGAAAAAAAACAATGTCTTTCCAAAAAGGAGTTGGCAATCAATGGAAGAGATTTGCTGGCAATGGGCGTTGGACAAGGAAAAGAAATTGGGAAAATAATAGACGCAATTTTTGAGCAGGTGCTTGATAATCCAGAGCAAAATGACCGAGAAACTTTACTGGAAATGGCACATAAAATGATTACCCCTCACATATGATAAACAGATAGAGACTGTATCATATGGAGGGGTATTTTGTATAATCAATGGTCCGGAATACTGGAAAAATATAATTTTACGGTAGAAGAAATGAATCGGGGAAGAGGCGCATATATTCTCCATACGGATCAGGGACTTATGTTACTAAAAGAGTTCACTGGATCGGTGGAACGTGCGAATTTTGTGGCAAACGTCTTGAAGGAACTGCAGGAGAAAGGAATGTGTGTAGAGCAGGTCATTATGAGCAAGGAGGGGGAGCCACTGACAGAGGATGAAGCAGGCACCCGTTATCTTGTTAAAACTGTATTGGTGGGACAGGAATGTTCCGTACGTGCGAAAGACGAGATGAAGAACGCAATGAAGGCATTGGCGAATTATCATAATATAGTAAAAGATTGCAACGCATGTGAAGCTTATCGAAACGCATGCGGAAAAAATTTGAATTGGGAAAGAATGCAACGTCACAACCGCGAACTGGTGAAAATAAAGAATTACATACGGACGAAAAACAAGAAGAATGCGTTTGAACAGGAATTTTTAAAATGTTTTCCATATTTTATGGAAAAAGCGAATTTCGTCTGCGATTTATGGGAAAAAAAGCAGATTCCGCAGGAAGCCTGGGGACTGACGCACGGAAACTTCCACCAGCACAATGTGGTATTTTATCAGGGGCAAGTATATCTACTGAATTTTGAAGATGTAAAGTATGGATTAGTAATTGATGATGCGGCAAACTTTATTCGGAAAATGATGGAAAAAAATCACTGGGATTACAAACTGGGAAGGGAACTGATGGATGCGTATGAGCAACAGCATCCGCTGCTTCAGGTAGAAAGAGAGCTGCTAGCCTTAGAACTTGCGTATCCGGAAAAATTCTGGAAGATTGCAAATCATTATTACAACTCACATAAGGCTTGGATTCCACAAAGGGATATCGAGAAGCTTGGTGTGGTATGGCAGGAAGAAGAAAGACGTCGCCTTTTCTTGGAAAAAATGTTGCAGATGTAAAGATAAAACAGGCAGAATGGACTACGAGTCTTGCTATTTACGTTGAATTCGGTATACTTAAGCTATGAGAAGAAAAATAATGAAACAAAAGAAAAAGTGCATAGAAATATTGTTTGCGGCCGCCTTGATTGCGCTTCTTGCGGGGTGCGGATCTAGCAGAGCAAAGATATCATTTGGACAAAATTATTATAGTCCGGGAACGGAGCAAAAAGAGAGTCAGGCTGAAAATCAAAGAACCTACTATCTGATAACGAGCCTGGACAGCGTCCAGGAAACCGTGACAGTGTATAATTTTGAAAAAAGGGAAACATACTTATATCGCTATGGAATGGATACGAAGTTCTTGGATAAGTATGGAGACCGGGCGTCTGTGGCGAATTTTACACCAGGAAAGGCGATTGAAGTTGGCTCACTAAATACCAAGGGAAAGGTGTCTCAAATTCAGCTCTCAGATCAGGTTTGGGAGTATGAGGATGTTGTGCGCTTCTCGATAGATCCAGAGTATAAGATGATAACGGTTGCAAACGAAAAATATCAATATGATGAGACGCTTCGCGTTTTCTCAGGGAATGAAGAAGTGAGTCTGGATAAAGTGACCAAGGACGATACCCTTAAGCTTACAGGCGATGGAAAAAAGATTTTAGCAATCGACATTACAACAGGGCATGGAACCTTAATGCTCTCCAACACGGAATTATTCGAAGGCAGCTTCTTACAAATTGGAACAAAGATGTTTGTTGAAATTACAAAGGATATGAAAATGGAGCTGCCAGAGGGTGATTATGCGGTTACGGTTGCGAATGATGGATGGGGTGGCACGACACAGATTTCGATTGCTAGAGGGCAGATGACGAGTTTGGATTTGGACTCCATAAAAGGCGAAGGTCCGAAGTATGGAAGAATTCTATTTCTATTGGATGACGTGGAAGCGCGATTATATATTGATGGCGAGGAAGTCGACTATGCAGAACCTGTGGAATTGAGATATGGAAAACACAAATTCGAAATCAGAACCAAGGATGATGTAAGGTGGACGAAGCATTTGTATGTAAACTCGGCAGAAGCAACTATTTCCATTGAGGTGGATGAGGAAAAGAAAGCAGCTTCGAATGGCTCAACAAATTCCTCGAGTGGCTCTGCGACAACTGGAAACACAAGTGGTGGCACGAATTCTACTGAGGGTAGCACGGACAAGAATCACACCTCCAGTCATACCGAACCATCGCAACGTGTTCCAAATGCACAAAAGCCATCTACGAACACCAGTGGGACAAGTGGTTCGGGAAGCCAGGAAAACGCGTTGAGTTCTTTGACAGATGGACTATTGACAGATTATTTATCAACGTTGACAGAAAAGTTGAAAGATTTAAAATAATGTCTGAAAATTATAGCAGATTTTACGATTTTTCTAAGGTTATTTTGTTTAGTTTTATAGCTGAAAACCGCATAAAATAAGGCTTATTTGCTTGACAAAAGGTACAAAAACAAGTATATATATTTTTGTAGGCAATTTGAGAGAAATCGAATTGCGAACACGTAAATCCAGAGGAGGAAGATTAATATGAACAAAGCAGAATTAGTTGCAGCTATGGCTGAGAAAACTCAGCTTTCTAAAAAGGATGCTGAGGCAGCTTTAAAAGCATTTACAGACGTTGTTGCTGAGGAATTAAAGAAAGGTGAGAAAATCCAGTTAGTAGGATTCGGAACATTCGAGGTTGCTGAGAGAGCT
>JAZUHO010000111.1:0-2850 GCA_045641745.1 Agathobacter sp.
TTGTATTGTTGGAACAGTCGGCAATGAAGAATTGTTTATTTCATCAAAGACTTTGCTAACTCCTTCTATTTCACGTTGAGCAGTATCATTTCCAAGATTCTTACAGCCAACGGCAATATACTGCGCTATCTCTTCTTTGGAGAGTCCTTCAAATTCACTGGTGCTCATCAAAAACCGATTTATCCCAAAGAAAGCACCTATTTTATCAATCTTATTCTGTTTTTTACCATTCTCTATAGCCTCTTCGGGATCGTAGCTACCTGCAAGATTCATATCAAGTCCGATTATCGCCTCAACCTCTTCCGGATATTTCACCGCCCACAATTCAGCTTCAAGTCCTGAAAGCGAATGTGCACACAACACATAAGGGCCTTCAATTCCCGCTTTTTTCAATGCTTCTCTGTCTTGGCGTATCAAAGTTTCAAAGTCACGGTCTCCGTCATAATCATCACTGAATCCGTATCCAAACTTTTCAATAACAACACATCTGTATTCATCACTAAGTTCTGAATACAAAGGCTTGAAATCATAAATTGGAGATGGCACTTTCCACCCCGACAGGAAAACAATCGTATGATTTCCTTCCCCTTCGACATAAATATTCATGTTACGTCCATCAACTTCCACACTGATGCCTGGATGATTTTGAAGCAGTTCTTTTTCACTTGCCATCGCAATATGATTCCATATTTTTATTCCAAACAGAAAGGCTACAATCAGTATTACAATACATAAACCAATAACACCAATGACCTTTAATATCTTTTTCTTACCCATATATATCCTTTCTCTTCCATTGTTAAAAGATGTCATCCTTCCCACTCTGTATCTTGTATTTTAATATTAATTTCTGTATTTTCCATATTTCTCTTCTACAACTTCAAATTCGTCTGCGCAATACTATCAAAATCATTTCATGATTTTTCCTTTTGTTTTCGTTTCAAAACAGGCGTATCTTCCACATACCATATTATCAAAGCAGCGACAAAGATAACTCCAAAATAAAGGTATGCCGCATTTGATTTCGGATATGTATCAAATAATTTATTCCAATCATAAATTGCGCCTATTGAATTGATGAAAGAATGATAAATGGCGCATGCCAGAACACTTTTGGTTGATTTATAGATTGCTGCCGCTACGAATGCCCACACGAAAATATTCATGGCAAATCCTACCATGCTGTCACCGTAATGATTCGATGATGGTTGCAGCCATATTGGGAAATGCCATACGCACCAAATCACCGCAACAATAGAAGTCGCAACCGGGAAAGGAAATCTCTTCTCCAAGGCAGGTTGCAGAAATCCGCGCCATCCGGTTTCCTCTGCAAATCCAACGAACGGAAGCATAATAACAAATCCCAACGGCAACAAATACCAGGGTGAACCGTTCGGTTCACCACATACTAATGCAAATATAAGTGCACATGCACAAAAGAATCCGGTTATCAAAATCATTTTCATTTTCCCGGGCATATATAAAAAACGTCTCAAAAATTCTTTTACGGAAATACTTTCCTCTTTCCTAAGCACTATAAACAGAGTAATAACCGGACCCGGAGTGGTAAAAAACATACCAATAATTGCATATATCACATATAAAAATGTTAATTTTCCTGTTTCAGCATATGCTATCGACGCAGGTTCAAGCGCGAGAATAATAATATTGACAAATAAACTTAAAAACAGTAGCCAACCAAGGTAATCAGCTATTGGCGCTTTCTTTTTTTCATCTTTCCACATCTTCTTTTATCCTTTCATAATACCGTTAATCAATGCATCTACTCCATAAGCAAAGCTCTCATCCAAAGAAATCTTATCTCCAAAACTACTATGCAATTCCAGCATCGCAAAGCCTTCCACGAATCCTCGAAGACTTCGTAACACATGCATCTTCTTAACATCATCAAAGTCAAGAGAATCCAAAATTGCATACAGAGATGATATAACCCCTTTTGTTATTTCATGGTTTATTTCAGATGTATATGAATTATGCCAACATACTGCTTCAAAAACTCCGGGATGCTCATGCGCAAAATTGCGCAATGCATAACACATTGCTTTTAATCCGGCTTCTTGTGATTTCCCTACCGCAGATCTGGCTATCTTCATATCGATGCTGTTCCATCCATATACAACGATTGACTCATTAATTTCATCCAAACCTCCCGGAAAATGTTTATACAACGATGGTGGTTTTACACCTAATCTGTCAGCGATTGATTTAATTGAAAGATTAAATAAACCATCTTTGTCAATCATCTCAACACATACATCAATTATCTCTTGCTTTCTGGACATTACTATCTCCTTGTTAATCGTTTTAGCTATTTGGCTAATTGCGTTAACCAAATTTTAGCCCCTTTCTTTTACGAAGTCAATTTAATTCCAAAGAATTTCCGATAACTATCCGTATCAAAAAAAGCCCCAGTGCCCCGGGAACACGTGTTTTCTGAGGATTATTTATCTTCTGTTTTTTCGTTCATAATAACCTCTCTTTCTGAAAATGAAAAAGGTGGCTGCAATATGCTTTACCATTTTGCATTCCACCTTTTATGGTCTGTTTAAATATTCAATTATTGTTTATCCGTAAATTTGGATTTAGCCCGTATTGTCAAAATCATATGCCCATCTATCATTTTACAAAAAAAGAAGAACAATTACTATTATAATTGTTCTTCCGATAATTCGGGCTATCGATATATATATTTCAAAAACAGTTTCTTTTAATTCTCGACAAAGATTACTTCGCCGTCAATCAGCTTGACCGTTCCAAGCACTACTTCCTCGTGATCAATAAAATTGTTGCGCGATACCGTAAGTCCTTTATCATCACAACTTACCACAT
>JAZUHO010000112.1:0-3925 GCA_045641745.1 Agathobacter sp.
TGATTCAGCTGATACCCTCAATGAAAAATTGAAAACTATTTCTGAGACAAAAGATGGATTGAAAGACGTTTCAGAAGAAAAAGCAAAATATTATTCTAAAGATGTAGAAGATAAATATATCTCATTATTGGATGATATGAAAAAGTATTTTGCTGATGATTACAACAAAATATTAACAGAAAATACTATGGCTGAAGCAGACTTAACAGCAGCTACTGATAAAGAAGCTATCAATGCTAAAAGTGCTGCATTAGATGAGCTTACAAAACGTGTTGATTCAGAAAAAGATATCGTAGAATTATCCGAAAAAGACTATGAAAATATTAATAAATCAATTACTGATGTTAAAGCATTATATACTGCTACTATTGAAAGAATTAATGCAGAAGAAATAGCTAAAGCTGAAGCTGAAAGAATTGCTGCAGAGCAAGCAGCTGCTGAAGAAGCAAGAAAAGCTGAAGAGGCTAAGAAAGCTGAGGAAGCTAAAAAGTCTAATTCTGGTTCATCAAATAGTTCAAGCAACTCAGGAAACTCTTCAAACAAATCATCAGGTTCTTCTAAAATTCCTCACTTTGACAGTGAAGATGAAGAGTATGCTTGGATTGAGAGTTTAACTTGGGACACTGTTCCATATTACGATGGTATTGTAACTCAATATGACGAAAATGGAAATGTATATGGTCATGAAAAAGTTTGGGGTGATGCTCATTATCCTGAATCAGGAGGTATGTATTGGGGAGGTCATTATGGCAATATTAGATAAATAAAATATATAAATAAAAGGAGGAGTACAAAAGATGAAAAGTTTAAAACATATTTTAATGTTATTTAGCTTTATAATGTTATTGGGAATATCTTCTTCGACCGTTTATGCAGGAACTAGTGGTAGTAATGGAAATGCTGGTTCTTATAAAGGTGGTGGCGGAGGTAGTGGTGATAGAGATTATTATATGCACAAAACAAGAAGCTATGGGCAACCGTATTAAATCTTGTAATGGGAATATTCGTTTTCTTTGCCGTTAATGCATTCTTAGCAAAGGGATTAGGCGAAAAGATGGACACAAATGTTGCAACAATCGTAGCAGTAGCCGTAGCAGTAGTTATATTTATTCTTGTAGAAGTTATGACATTTTTGAAAAATGCACAGATTCTATGTTTCTCATATGCAGGAATTGCAGGTGCAATGACCAATACCATTCTTGTTATGGGTGGAATCTTTGTTTTATATAAAGACGCGTATGCAAAGGCAGTTGGAGTAGCTGCAGAGGCAGTGCTTGGTGTCATTGCAGGCGTAATCAGTTTTAACGGTGTAATCGAGGCTATTGTAGCCGCTATCATCGTTTATATTGTTGGTTTTGTATTATTAAAACTAAAACCAATTAAAGCCGCGTAAAATAGAAAAATATGATAAAATAGAAATGCAAAATTGTAATAAATGGGGTGTTGCGAGGGTAACACCCCAAATTTTTAAAACCTTGCGTGAAAGAATGAGAAAACACGCGTTTATGACTGCATGGGAAAAAGAGAAGCAGGAGGACGGGATATGTTAAAAGGAAAGACCGTAGTACTTGGGGTGACAGGCAGTATTGCTGCATATAAGATTGCAAATCTGGCAAGCATGCTAGTAAAGCTACACGCAGATGTACATGTAATAATGACAAAGAATGCAACGAATTTTATTAATCCGATTACATTTGAAACCTTAACCAATCATAAGTGTCTAATTGACACCTTTGATCGAAATTTTGAATTTCATGTGGAACATGTGGCATTGGCTAAGAGAGCGGATATTTTTGTAGTTGCACCTGCATCTGCCAATGTAATTGGAAAGATTGCCAATGGAATTGCAGATGATATGCTAACAACAACGATTATGGCGGCGAAATGTCCGAAGCTAATTTCACCAGCCATGAACACAAATATGTATGAGAATCCAATTGTACAGGATAACTTGAAAAAATTGGAGCAATATGGATATGAAATTATTTCACCAGCAAGCGGATATCTCGCGTGTGGAGATACAGGCGCTGGAAAAATGCCAGAGCCGGAAACCTTGCGTGCATATATACTACGTACGATTGGACGCGATAAGGACTTGGCAGGCAAGAAAGTTCTTATCACCGCGGGACCAACACAGGAAAAAATTGATCCTGTGCGTTATATCACGAATCATTCAACTGGAAAAATGGGCTATGCACTTGCAGAGGTATGTATGCTTCGTGGCGCTGAGGTAACCTTGGTTTCGGGACCGGTTTCCTTAACTCCACCAATGTTTGTTCAAGTAGTTCCGGTGGTTTCCGCTGCCGACATGGCACGTGAAGTGTTTGCTAGAAGCAAAGAACAGGACATTATTATCAAAGCAGCGGCGGTTGCGGACTATCGTCCAACGCATCCAGCGGAGGAAAAGATAAAGAAAAAGGATAACGATTCTAGCATTGAATTGGAGCGCACAGAAGATATTTTAGAACAGCTCGGAAAGAAAAAGCGCGTGGGACAGTTTATTTGTGGTTTCTCCATGGAAACCGAAAACATGGAAGCAAATTCGCGTGCGAAATTAGAAAAGAAAAAAGTGGATATGATTGTGGCAAACAATTTAAAAGTTGCTGGCGCAGGATTTGGTACAGATACCAATATCGTAACAATGATTACGAAGGACTCAACCAAGCAACTGGAAATGATGTCAAAGACAGATGTGGCATCCACAATTATTGATGAAATAAAAAAGAAAATGGAATCGGAAAAGGCATAATTTTGTAGCCAAATAGAAGAAAAAGTTACTTCATTAGCTAATGAATAAAAGCGAACACAAAAAAGTTGCGCACTTGCGAAGCAGGTGTGCAACTTTTTAATATATATAGGGAGTAAAAAAAAGAATGAAAAAATTTTTTCTTTAAGAATAGTATAGGGGAAAGATATGAGGATTCTGTGGCAAGAAAGTAAATAACTTGTGTACGAATTCGAAAGGATTCGTTCATAATTCTAAAAAGAATATAAAGAAATCGGAGGAAGCCTTGTAAAACGAAAAACGCGTCGTATAATGTAGATAAACTGACCGACTGGTCGGTCTGAAATAGTAGTAGGAGGTCCTTATGATTTCAAGATATAGCGTAAAGAAACCATTTACCGTGTTGGTAGGTGTAGTATTGGTTATTGTGCTTGGCATCGTGTCATTAAGCCGTATGACAACAGACTTATTGCCAGATATGAGCTTTCCATATGCGTTGATTGTTACGACTGATGTGGGCGCAAGTCCAGAGAAGGTGGAGTCGGATGTAACTGCGCCTATTGAGGCGGCGATTGCAACGACATCCAACATAAAGAAAGTAACATCTACGTCGTATTATAGTTATTCACTAGTTGTGTGTGAATATGAGCAGAATGCCAACATGGACTCGACCATGATTGAGATACAACAGAAATTAGATCAACTAAAGGGGCAATTTGCAACTACTGTTGGAACGCCTATGATTATGCAGGTGAACCCAGATATGCTTCCGATTATGATGACGGCTGTTGATGTGGACAATATGAACAATGTTGAAATCACAGAATATGTGAAAAATGAATTAATTCCGTCATTAGAAAGTGTCGAGGGTGTTGCATCTGTCAACGCAACGGGAACCATTACCGAGCATATTCAGGTAACCTTAGATCAAGCTAAAATAGATGCGTTGAATGAGAAAATTCAGGCTGCAATTGCACTTCAATTTGAAGATCCTAAGAAACAACTGGAGGATGGCATTGGTCAAGTCACAAGCGGACAGGGAGAGATTTCAAAAGGGCAAAAGGAATTAGCAAATGGATTTGGTCAGATGCTAGATGGCAGCAATCAATTGACGATGACAGAAATCGATTTGAAGACCAAGAAATCGGAATTGGAACAGACAAGAACCATGTTGCTTGCGTCGCTGGGATATGTAAATAA
>JAZUHO010000113.1:0-4174 GCA_045641745.1 Agathobacter sp.
GTTTTCGTTGCAAGCTCCACATGAACCTCAAGTCCGATTACTGTTTCATAATTCTTACTCATTCTTCTGCTCCTTTCCTACTTATTTTCCGTTCCTGCGCAGTGCTCTCCACAAGCCTCTGGACAATGCACATAGCTTCTCGTCTGCTCATAGGTGTATGCTGCACGGATAATCTTCTTTTCCTGAAAACAATCTCCAATTAATTGCAGTCCAATTGGAAGTCCCTTTTTGTCCATCCCACATGGAAGGGAAATGCCTGGAAGTCCTGCCAGATTCACGGCGATTGTGTAGATATCTCCCAGATACATTTTAATTGGATCCTGTAAGCTCTCGCCTCGTTTTGGAGCTGTAGTTGGTGCCACCGGTCCCAGTATGACATCATATTTGGAAAAGGCGTCGTCGAAGGCTTTTTTAATCAAAGCTTTCACACGGAGTGCCTTCAAATAATATGCATCGTAATATCCAGAGCTCAGCACAAAGGAACCTAACATAATTCTTCGCTTTACCTCTGGTCCAAAGCCCTCAGAACGAGATTTCTTATACATACTGTGAAGCTCTTCATATTCTGCAGTTCGATAGCCGTATTTTACACCATCGAAGCGGGAAAGGTTGCTGCTGGCTTCCGCACAGGCAATCACATAGTATGCAGGGATTGCATAGCTTACCAGGCCAAGGTCAAACTCTTCCACAATGGCTCCACGCTCTCGTAGCATTTCTGCTGCCGCAAGAACCGCATCCTTCACCTCTGCATCTAAGCCCTCTGTCATATAGTCTCTTGGAATTCCGATTCGCATGCCTTTGACATCAGCAACTAATGCACTGGTAAAATCCATGTCAGAACGGGCAATGGAAGTGGAATCCTTCGTATCCTGCCCTGCAATCACTTCCAAAATTGTTGCACAGTCTGTCACATCCTTGGCAACCGGTCCAATCTGATCCAAAGAAGAGCCATAGGCAATTAATCCATAGCGTGATACCGTGCCGTAGGTTGGCTTAATTCCGGTTACTCCGCAGAAGGAGCTTGGCTGACGAATGGATCCTCCTGTATCCGAACCCAATGCAAAGGGAACCTCTTCTGCTGCAACTGCTGCACAGCTTCCGCCCGATGATCCACCTGGCACATGCTCCAAATTCCATGGGTTTTTTGTATCATGATATGCCGAGGTCTCTGTGGTACTTCCCATCGCAAACTCATCCATGTTCGCTTTTCCCACTACGATTGCTCCCGCCTTTTCCAATTTTTCCACTGCAGTTGCGCTGTAGGTTGGAATGAAATTATATAAAATCTTAGAAGCACAGGTCGTCTTTAAATCCTTGGTGCAAATATTATCCTTTATGGCAACCGGAACCCCTGCAAGAGGGCCTGTAAGTTCGCCTTTTTCAATTAAGGCTTGCACCTTAGCGGCTCTTTCCAATGCCCTTTCTTCCTCAACGGTAACAAAGCTGCCTATCTCCCCATCCTTTGCTCGAATCGCATCTAGCGCTGCCTGGGTCGCTTCTATGGCGGTTACCTCGCCTGTTTTAATCTTTCTGCCGAGTTCTACGGCAGTTAAACGCATTAAACTCATATACTTTCCTTTCTTTCGGAGGAAATCCTCCACTCTGCCGCTTTACTCACCAATCGTCTTTGGAACCTTGAAGCCGCCATCCTTCTGTAACGGTGCATTCTTCAGCGTATCCTCTCTGCCGTCTCCATTTGCCACAACATCCTCACGGAATACATTAGAAATGGTGAAGACATGCGACATTGGCTCTATGCCCTCCGTATCCAACTCTTTCAATTGATCCACATAATCAAGCATCTCTCCAATGTCCTTTTTTGCCTGTTCCTTCTCCTCTGGACTGAGCTCAAGCTTCGCCAGAATTCCCACATACTCGATGGTCTCATCCGAGATAACATTCTTGCCATCCACCTTGATTGCCACAGCCTGTGGTCTGTCCTCTTCTGGTTCTTCCTCTTCTAAAATAGCAAGGCTCGCTACGCTTTTTATCACCTTAGCGTAGTATTTACAGTCGCAGACACCAGTATTGTTCCAATCGGCTGCTTTCATCGTTCCCTCATAGGTCATGCCACATTTCTGCATCACCTTCTCAGAGCCTAGATTTCTCGCATCGCATCTTGCGCTGACACGGTTTGCTCCCACTTCTTCAAATAAGAATTTCATCACGGTCTCAAGTGCCTCGGAGGTGTAACCTTTCTTCCAAAAAGCCTTTCCGATGCAATAGCCAAGTTCAAAGGACTGCGCCTTATCATTGCGTCTCACCACGCCGATGCTTCCAATTGGTTCTTCGATTTCCTTTAATTCAATGGCCCACTGGTAATTGGTATCCAGTATGGTTTCCTCCTCCCAGCCACTGATTACCTGCTCTGTCACTTCCACTGACGCATGTGTCGGCCAGGTAAGATAACGAGTTACTTCCTCGTCCGATGCCCAGTTTCTGAACATTGCCTCGGCATCTTCTATCGTAAAACGTCGCAAAATCAGACGCTTTGTTTCGATGGTTCTTGTTCCTAAATCTCTCACTGTCTTCTCCTTTTCAACCGCTATCTTATGGTTCCAGTCGTATTAAATCCCTTGGAAAAAGCGTAGCCTCTCGCACATTTTCCTCTCCAATGAGATGCATGGTCAAACGCTCCAATCCAATTCCCAAACCTCCGTGAGGTGGCATTCCATATTTGAATGCGGATAGGTAGTGTTCCATGCCCTCTACCTCCATACCTCGCTTCTCAATCTTTTCCATCAGCTTGTCGTACTGATGAATACGCTGTCCTCCTGTCGTGATTTCGAGTCCTCGAAATAAAAGGTCGAAGCTTAAGGTATAGGTCTCATCCTCTGGATCATCCATGGCATAAAAAGGTCGCTTTTTGGATGGATAATGGGTAACAAATACGAAATCAGCATCGTATTCCTCCTTGAAGTATTGTCCATTCAATTCCTCCTCCTCCGGTTCCAAATCAAAAGGATTTCTGAACTGTCGGTTATATTTTTCTGCGACCAACGCCTTTGCATCCATAAATTTCACGGCTGGAATCTTATCTACCTTTGGAAGCTCTATCTTAAGGAGCTCCAATTCTTTTTGGTATTCTCGGCTAAGCAGGTCCATCGTGTACTGCAAAAATCCTGTTTCCATTGCCATAATGTCTGCAAAGCTATCAATATATCCCATCTCAAAATCCAAAGATGTATATTCATTCAAGTGTCTCTTCGTGTTGTGCTTCTCTGCACGAAATACCGGTGCCGTCTCAAAAACACGATCGAACACTCCCACCATCATCTGCTTATAGAACTGTGGGCTCTGCTGCAGAATTGCAGGTCTGTGGAAGTACTCCAGCTTAAATAGGTTTGCGCCACCTTCCGCACTCTTTGCCCCAAGCTTTGGCGTGTGAATCTCCGTAAAGCCCTGGCTGTAAAGGTAATCACGAAAGCCTCTTGTGATTCCTTCCTGAATACGAAATACTGCGCGTTCTCTTAGGTTTCTAAGAGACACTGCTCGATGATTTAATTTTGCTTCTAACGAAGTATTGAGTTTCCACTTCGAAATCTGAAGTGGTAAAGCCTCTTTCGGCTCAGATAGAATCTTCACAGTATCTAGGCGAAGTTCGAATCCGTTCGGTGAACGATCATCGCTTTTGTAGGTGCCACACACCTCAACGGTCATGGCCTCCGTTAAATCGTGAAGATCAAATTGTGATTTGTCCGGCTCATATACGCACTGTACTAAGCCTTCTCGTTTGCGAAGCACGATAAATGCTACCTCCCCCATGTTTCGAATGGTGTGAATGGCACCTCGTACTGA
Organism: Agathobacter sp.; assembly: GCA_045641745.1. GTDB lineage: Bacteria > Bacillota > Clostridia > Lachnospirales > Lachnospiraceae > Roseburia. Next base: position 3,799 of record JAZUHO010000113.1, read on the forward strand.
GATGATTTTGCCCTCGTAATCTCCACTTAAAATTTCAGAGATTTCCAGGCAGGTCTTTTCCATAGTTCCAGTTACAAATTCCATATTCGTACGCTCCTTACTGTTTGTATAAACATTCAGTAACGGGACGGGATTGTCAAACATTCCTGTAGCATATTTCATTTCTGGCTTCATGAAAAGAAGTCTTCAATGAAACAAAAAACCCCGGGACAATCACTTGTCCCGGGGGGAGAATACATACATATCCCGCGGTACCACCCGCTTTGAAAAACTTGCGTTTTCCCTCTTTGAGTGCGTAACGTGCACGACCCGAATCAACCTACTTACATCTAGCATCCTTGATGGGCTATTGCCTGTTCAATTGACCAGCTCCGGT
>JAZUHO010000114.1:0-11362 GCA_045641745.1 Agathobacter sp.
TTAATTCGGTATGCATACTGTCCATATACATTGCCAAACAAGGCTCTCCAGCGGTACTTTGTCGAAGTACGAAAGGTTCCTGTTGGAGTTCCATCGTTTACGCCTACCGAGCATACCATTGCCTTATAAGGAATAGTATAGAATCCATCTGTGTCCTGCGTATAAATCGTAACCACATTTGCAAGACGATTGACTTTAATATAATAAGGATGTCCGCTGATGTTTGTAGCTTCCTGATACGTCACATTATCCGCGCTCTCATCTAGCTCCAATTCCTCCTTATAATATTCTTCTTCCGATATCTCCGTATCTTCCGTATTCTTTTTCTCTGTCCCCTTTTTCTCCTTCTTAATAGTTTTCTGTTGCACTTCACTTGCAACCGTATCTTTATTTAATGTAGCTCCTTTTCCCGCCACGGTACTCCCAATCACAATTGCAAGAACTACCGTCAAAGTACCTACAGATATACCAATTTTCCCCGAAAGTCTCAATGTTTTCCAACGATTCCATAACTCGTTCAATACACCAACTCCTCTCACGTGTAGTAGGTATATCATACTACGATTTTTGCAAAAAATAAACCGAAATCATTGACACATTTATTAGTAAATCTTATAATCTTAATACAATATGCTTAATTCGATTATTGAGCACATTCCTTACAAACAGAAAAAGGAGTTTAGGTATGGATATTAACTATGAACTATATAAGGTGTTTTATTATGTTGCTTCTTCTCTTAGCTTTTCAGAAGCTAGCAAGAAGCTCTATATTTCTCAGTCAGCAGTCAGTCAGTCCATTAAAACATTGGAAAAGAAGCTGGAGCAGCCGCTTTTCATTCGAAGCACAAAAAAAGTGCAGCTAACACCAGCTGGTCAGATTCTTTTAAAGCATATCGAGCCAGCGATGAATCTTATCTCTCGTGGCGAAAATCAGTTGATGGATACCAGTAATCTTGGACTTGGTCAGCTTCACATCGGAGCAAGCGATACCATTTGTCGTTACTTCCTGGTTCCATATTTAAAGGAATTTCACAAAAAGTTTCCAAATGTTCCTATCAAGGTAACCAATGATACTTCTATTAACTGTGTCGATTTACTGGAAAAGGGAAAAGTTGACCTCATTGTTACAAACTTTCCAAATTCGCATTTGAATCACACGTATATTCAGAAAACCGTCGCAAATTTCTCCGACGTTTTCATTGCGAATCCAGCATTCTTCAATTTCACCAAGCAGCAGCTTACTTTTGAGGAGCTACAGAAATATCCTCTTATGATGCTTGATCGCAAGAGTACAACCAGCGAGTTCTTACATAATCTGTTTTTACAGCATCAGCTTGAGCTTATTCCTGAAATTGAGCTCAGCAGTAACGACTTACTAATTGACTTGGCAAAAATCGGACTTGGCATTGCCTTTATTCCAGATTACTGTCTTGAGAAAGCAACCAAGGAACTCTACGTATTGAATACCAAGGACCCACTTCCTCAAAGACAGATGGTTGCGGCAGTCAACACAACCTTGCCAATCTCCGCTTCCACTGAGGAATTCCTTAAAATCCTACCAGATGTGGGCAAATAAAATATACATAGCACCGTCATCCGGAATTGTCGCAGTTGCGATGGTTCCGGATTTTTTGTGCAGCCAAGTGCTGACTAGGCCTTTACAATTTAATAAGGAACCATCGCAACTGCGACAGTTCCTTATTCGGTACTATGTATATTCCAAAAGGCATTTAGGTAGGATTGTAAATTGCTTAAGTCGCAGATGCTACGGTCTGCCCACTCGCGCGGATAAAGCCCCCTATAATCGGATTGTAGGAAGCGCTCATCCAAAAGAAGAATGATGCCACGATCCTCTGTCGTACGAATCACGCGCCCGGCAGCCTGCAATACCTTATTCATGCCCGGATAGCGAAAGGCATAATCAAACCCGTTTCCAGTGCGGCGATCAAAATAGTTCTTTAAAATTTCTCGCTCATTGCTAATCTGCGGGATTCCGGTTCCCACAATAATCGTACCAATCAACTGCTCATTCTTAAGGTCAATTCCTTCTCCAAAAATCCCTCCCATAACACAGAAGGCTACCAACGTATTGTCTCGAGTCTCCTCAAAATTTTGAAGAAAAAGCTCTCTTTCCTCTTCATTCATTCCTGAAGCCTGCACAATTGCGGTCACATCGCCTTTTTCCATAGAAATGAATACCTCATATACCTGATTCATCATCTTATATGACGGGAAAAATACCATATAATTTCCCTTCTGGCAAGCGACTGTTTTCGAGATATAGCTCGCAATTTTTTCGAATTCTGATGGTGTTCGCCTCGTGTATTTGCTACTAACGTCTCTTCCAAATAAGAGAAGGCGTTGACTTGGGTCAAATGTGGTCTCCGCATATATTGCATAATTGTCCTCTCTGGTGCTGAGAAGGGACTTATAATACTGAATTGGAAGGAAGGTGGCCGAAAATAAAATCGTGGACTGTACCAAATCTAGCCTCTCCTGCAAATTCGCAGAAGGATCCACGCAAAACAATTTCATGATAAAACGTCCGTCCGCTTCTAGCTGCGAATAGATCACATAATGCTCGTCCACTAACTCATAGATTGTGAGAAAATTGCGCAAGTTCAAATAGAATTCCAGTACCGTCTTACGGTCGGGGAATTCCACATTATCCTGCAAAAACTCATCCATATAAGAAGCCAATCGCATCAACGCAAATAAAAGATTTCCTATATTTTCATATTCTACGTAGTTTTCACACTCCCTCTTGTAATCCAATAAAATTTTATTGCATTTATCCAAGGCACGTTCTAGCTTTTTGCTACGACTTTTTACGATACGCTTTACCGCAAGAAAATCTTCCTTATAGATTTGCGCAGAATACATCTCTCGACTGCGATCCACTAAGTTATGTGCTTCGTCTATCAAAAGTAAGTAATCTCCCTTGATTCCTTCTTGGAAAAAGCGTTTCAAATGCACATTTGGATCAAAGACATAATTGTAATCACAGATTATATTATCAACCCAGGACGAAATGTCTAAGCTAAATTCAAACGGGCATACCTCCCACTTCTTAGCCTGGGCAATAATCTCTTCTCTCGTAAAGGTATCGAATTGTGTCAAGGTTTCAAATACCGCATCATTGACACGGTCATAATGGCCTTTCGCATACGGACAATGAATAGGATTACATTCCATCTCCTCACAGACACAAAGCTTTTCCTTGGCTGTTAGCTGAATTGTTTTCGCCACATACCCCTGCTCCCTAAGGAGCGCAAAGGTTTCCTTTGCCACAGTAGCAGTAATGGTCTTTGCCGTGAGATAAAAAATACGATCTCCCAAACCTTCTCCCACCGCCTTTACGGCTGGGAACACCGTAGAAATCGTTTTTCCAACCCCTGTTGGTGCCTGCAAAAAAAGCGTTTTGTTCCGCGCAATCGTTCGATAAACATCTGCCACCAGCTTCTTTTGTCCCTTGCGATAAGGAAATGGAAATTCCAACGCCTTAATGGATGCTTGCCTACGCTTTTTCCAATGGTATTGGAAATCCGCCCACTTCTGATACGCTTTCACCAGCTCATCAAACCAAGAAGCCAACGCCTCAAATGGAATTGTTTCCTTAAAATATTTGCATTCCTCCGTATCCAAATTACAATACGTCATTTGGACGGCAATCTTCTCCAACGAATTCTGCCAAGCATATATGTAGGCATAACACATGGCCTGCGCTTTGTGCACATACACTGGTTCTTCTAAGTGAGATAGATTTTTATAAACGCCCTTAATCTCGTCAATATAGCTAAGGTCTTCCTCTTCCCAGACTCCGATTCCATCCGCACGTCCCTCTATTACAAACTGATACCATTCGTTCTCTATTGTAATCTTAAGCGGCACCTCTGGCATATAGGTTGCATCCTTCGAATTCTGAATCTTCTTATGAATTCGTGTGCCTTCCATCATCGCCTCCGGATTTAAGGCTTTTCCCTGACGATTGTCAATATCTCCCTCTCGAAAGATAAACTCCACAAGTTCACGCACGGAGGTATGGACAATCGGCTTGTCACCATCTGTATTCAATTTCTTTTTTCCTACTGTCTCAACCATCGCACCCTTGCCCTTTTCACCAATTGAACATCCTCGCGGAGCTTTTTTAACTTTCTGGAAGGTCCTATAAGTTAAAAAATGTCTTGCAACCATTTGGTCACAAGACATTCTTACGTCTATAATCCTATTCTATTATGCAATTGCATATTTCGCAACTAGGTTCTCGAAATTTGCGTTTTTTCCACCATAGCGAACTACAATATCCTTTGCAATTCCAATCGCTATCATGCCAACCAACGATTTCGCATCTATAACTGCGCGATTATAGTAAACATCAATTTCAAAGTTACATTTCTCTGCTGCTTTTACGAATGCAACAATATCGCCAGCTTCTGGCAATTTAATTTTCTTTTCTATTTCGTACATACCAATAACCTTCTTTCATTTCACCATAAAACAATTTTTTCAATAACACTTCCCAACTTTTGAGAAATATAGCACCATATGAAAAATTTGTCAAAACCAGGAAACTCCCATCTATAAAATAGGTATTCTGCAAATTCAACAAAAGAATAACCGTTTTCGCATTTTTCCATGTTCATTTTATCCACAAACTTGTATACAGACCCCTTTTTCGTCTATTTTTTTCAACAAAACGCCAATTTTCGGACTATTTTTTAGGTGTTTCCGACAAACTTCAATGCAAATTATTGCGCTAAATGCGCACAAACATGTATTATTTTCATATATTTGCATAGATATTCAAAGCAATCCATTTTTTGCACTTTCCGTACTCGTCTATGCCTTGATTTTTATATATTTTTCATCTATTCTGTGCAAAATCAGTTTACCTAAAAGGAGAAAATATGCAAGAATTAAAATCATTCTTTTTCAAATATGACCATGTTGTCGTAGCGCTTTCTGGCGGTGTTGATTCTTCCTTTTTACTAAAGGAAGCAAGCCTGTATGCCAAGAAAGTTCTTGCCGTTTGTGTGCACAGTGCTTTTCAACCAGACTTCGAAATCGAAACTGCGAAAAAAATCGCCGCTGATTGTAAGGTTCCTCTCATCGTTCTTCCACTCGATGTCCTTGCCAATGAAACAATAAAAAAGAATCCATGGAATCGTTGTTACTATTGTAAGAAGACGATTTTCACACAGATTCTTTCCGTTGCAAAGGAGCATAACATCCCTTATGTGATTGAAGGCACCAACGCAAGTGATGATTTATCCGATCGTCCCGGTTATCAAGCCTTGCAGGAACTGGGTGTATTATCTCCACTTCTCAGCTGTGGAATCACCAAAGAGGAAATTCGCGCTGCCTCCAAAACGTATGGACTTATAACCGCAGATACGCCAAGCTATGCCTGTCTCGCCACACGAATTCCAACTGACTATCCAATCTCAAAAGAGGCGCTTGAAGCCGTAGCCAAATGTGAGAAATTGCTTATGCAGGAAGGTTACCTGGATTTCCGCATTCGCTATCGCGTGGAAACAGATGAAACAGGAAGCGCACACCCTTATGGATTGTTGCAGGTGACCACTTCCCAGTATGACATGGCAAAGACCGATTTGAGTCATCTCATTTCGCTCTGCAAACCCTATCTTTCTTCTTTGCGCTTAGATAACAAAACTCGCTAGTGGCTTTCTCTGCGCATCAGTCGCATCTCCGCGAAGCTTTTTAAACTTTTTAAGAAAAATGCTCAGTTCTCTACGAGAACTGAGCATTATATAGTTGCGCATAAAATCCATCTCTTTTTAACAATTCCTCATGATTTCCCTGCTCTAGTATCTTTCCATCCTTCATCACAAGAATAATATCCGCTTCTCGAATCGTTGAAAGACGATGGGCTACAATAAAGCTTGTACGTCCCTCCATCATTTTAAGAAATGCATTCTGTATTTTCACTTCGGTACGCGTATCTATCGAAGAAGTTGCTTCATCCAAAATCAGCATTGGTGGCAAGCATAGCATCACTCGTGTAATGCACAAAAGCTGTTTCTGTCCTTGTGAAAGATTTCCTCCATCTTCTCCGATTACGGTATCATATCCCTTTGGAAGTCGCTTAATAAAGCTATGCGCATGGCTTGCTTTTGCAGCTTCGATAATCTCATCTTCCGTTGCATCGGGCTTGCCCATCACAAGATTCTCTCGAATGGTTCCCGTCTTCAACCACGTATCCTGCAAAACCATCCCGTAATTTGCGCGCAAGCTTCCCTTGGTAATCTGCCTTACATCATGTCCGCTCATCACAATTGTTCCGGCATTGATATCATAGAAGCGCATCAGCAAGTTAATCAGTGTAGTCTTTCCACAGCCGGTCGGTCCAACAATGGCTACTCTTTGTCCCGGCTTAACATCCAAATCGAAATCCTCTATCAGCTTCTTGTCCGGGTCATAGGAGAAGCACACCTCTTCCAATCGGATACTTCCATCCGCTTCTTGCAAAACGATTGCATCTTTGGCATCCGCTTTTTCCGGTTCTGCTTCCAGAATTTCAAAAATCCGTTCTGCACAAGCCAGTGCATTTTGTAATTCTGTAATAACAGAAGAAATTTCGTTAAATGGTTTCGTGTACTGATTGGCATATCCCAGCAAGCAGCTTAACTGTCCCACAGAGATTCTTCCCATAATTGCGCTAAAAGCGCCTGTCAAGCCCACAACCGCATAAACGGTACTATTTACGAAACGAGTACACGGATTGGTTAAGCTTGAAAAAAAGATAGCTCGCAAGCTGTAAGCTTCCAGTCTTTGATTTATTTCTTCAAATTGTGCAATCGCCATCTTTTCATGAGAAAAAGCTTTCACTACCTTTTGATTTCCCAAAATTTCTTCTACAAATGCGGTCTGTTCTCCCCTTGTCCTCGATTGTAGCTGAAACATAGAATGTGTCTTTTTCGCGATGAAGCTCGCAACAAAAAGCGAAAGCGGAGTAAGAAGCACAACTGCAAGCGCAATCTTTATATTAATGCTAAGCATAAAGCCAAGGGTTCCCACAATGGTTGCCACTCCGGTAAACACCTGCGTAAATCCCATTAGTAATCCATCCGCAAAGGTATCAACATCTGCAATCATACGACTAACAATGTCTCCATGCGAATGACCATCCATATAGCTTAGTGGAAGGCTTTCTATTTTTTCAAACGCATCTCTTCGTATATCACGAACAATATGATACGTCATTCGGTTATTCAAAAGATTCATTCCCCACTGTGCCAACGCAGTCGCCCCAATAACAATGGCCCCCGTCATCACAATGCGGCGAATACCGGCAAAGTCCACTGCGCCTTTTTCCACCACAAGATCAATTGCTTGTCCGGTAAGAATTGGAAAATATAAGCTTAATGCCACGGTAACTCCTGCAAGAAGCACCGAAATCAATAAAAGGGGAATATACCGCTTCATATAGCGAAATACTTTTTTCATGGAAGTCATACCGCACCTTCCTTTCCAGCTTTCGTATTTTCATCTTCTTTTCTAAACTGTGACGCATATATCTCCTGATATACCTCACAATTCTGTAACAATTCCTCATGTGTACCAAGACCAACCATTTTGCCATCATCTAACACAACAATACGATCCGCAAACTGTATCGATGACGTGCGCTGTGAGACAATAAAAATTGTTTTTTCTCCCTGCATCTCCTTTAATGCTTTCCGTAATCGGGCGTCTGTTACAAAATCTAATGCAGACGCACTATCATCCAGAATAAGAATGTCTGGATTCTTAACGAGTGCTCGCGCAATGGTTAATCGCTGCTTTTGTCCGCCGGACAGATTTCGTCCTCCCTGCTCGACATGATGCAGCAAACCGTCTTCCTTACTATCTACAATTTCCTTTGCCTGCGCAATGGAAAGCGCTTTTTCTAGCATCTCATCCGTTGCATCCGGATTCCCCCAGAGCAGATTATCGCGGATGGTTCCCGTAAATAACACAGCTTTTTGCATCACCACGCCGACACTTTGCCGAAGCTGTGCGAGGTCATAGGCTTTCACATCTCTTCCGTTGACGCGGACTGTGCCATCCGATACATCATAAAATCTTGGAATCAGATTTACCAGTGAGCTTTTTCCAGAACCAGTTCCACCAATAACACCGATTACTTCGCCTTTTCTTGCATAGAAAGAGATATCACTTAAGGCTTCTTCACCAGCATTTGCATAGTTCATGGACGCATGGACAAATTCCACTGCATAATCACTTGCACTCTCCTTCGAATCACGCTCCCCTTCTGCTGCAGCCTTGTTGAATGGATTTTCGATAGAAGGCTGTATCTGAAACATTTCCTCCACACGGTTCGCGGAGGCAATTGATTTATTAATGTTTACCAACAGGTTGGCAAGCTTCACCAATTCTACCAATATCTGTGACATGTAATTTACTAACGCAACTACCTGGCCCTGGGTTAAGACTCCTGCATACACTTGCTTTCCGCCAACCCAGATAATCGCCAAGGTCGCCACATTAATGATGACATACGTAACTGGATTCATGAGTGCTGACACACGCCCCACCATCAATTGCATCTGCATCAAACGATTGTTGCTTTCGTTATATGCGATGGTCTCCGCTTCTTCCATTCGGAAAGCGCGAATCACACGTGCTCCCCCAAGGTTTTCTCTCGTTTTCAAAAGGATTTGATCCAAATATCCCTGTACCTTTTTGTATAGAGGCACTGACCAAAGCATCACACCAAATACCACAAGGGATAACGCAGGAATGGTCACCACAAAAATAAGTGCAGCCTTCACATCTACGGTAAACGCCATAATCATTGCACCAAATACAATAAAAGGAGACCGTAAGAAAAGGCGAAGCGACATATTTACACCACTTTGCACCTGATTAATGTCACTTGTCATTCGTGTAATTAAGGTAGATGTTCCTATTGTGTCCAGTTCCGGGTGCGATAATTCTTGTATATGTGAAAAAAGCGCACTCCGCAACTTCGTTGCGCAACCAACCGCTGCCTTCGCTGCAAAATACTGTGCGGTTATGGCACAGGTTAATCCAATCGCTGCAAGGATACATAGCACCACAAATAACTGAACTACAAGCGAGTGATTCGCATTCGCAATACCCTCATCAATCATTTTCGCGATAACCAGTGGAATAAATAATTCAAAAGAGGCCTCCAACAGCTTAAATAGAGGCCCCAAAATACTTTCTTTTTTATACTCTTTTAGAATCTCAAGAATTTTCTTCATCGGATTCTCCTTTGCTTTTTGTCGTTCTTGCTGATAGCTTCTCTACTGCAGTATCCTTGACTCCACCAATTTTGTCTACCGCGGTGTCCTTAACATCTCCAAGCTTATCTACGGTGGTATCCTTCACCTGCCCCGCAACCTTTTTTACACTGCGCGCTGCATCTGCAAGCTCCTTTTCCACACGTATCAGCATGTTACTCACCTTATTATCCTTATAACGGAATTCCTTTACGCTATGAAGTGCATGCTTTTGACCCAAATTCATGAAGCGGGCAAAGGATTCCGTTGCAGTTGCGTAAAGCTCTTGCCGTTTTGCCATATTGGTTAACTGGCGTTCTTCTTTGCGCAGCGCTTTCTCTTCCTTACGTTCTAAACGCTCTTCGCGTTTCTCCGCATTCTTATCCACTACGGCCTGCTTCTTCTCCACCACGCTGGTTTCCAAATTGTCATAGAAAGCTTCCATCTGCGTATTTACAGAAGACTCAATCTTTTGGATGCTTTGCACTAAGCTTGTGAGCGCGCTTACCGTAAGTGCCAAATCTGCCGCCAAAAAGCCCATGAAAAGAAGCGCAAGCACTTCCATAGCAAGCGGAGTAACTGGACCAGTCAGCCATTTTGCAAACGGCACGATATAGTTCACCACCAGAAGTCCTGCAAATCCAAATCCTAAAGAAGCTGGTAAACAGACACGTCCATTAATGTTGCAAAATACCTCACTATAATCCCACCATACCGCGTGAAATAATTTCTCCAGCACGTAGGAAGTCACATACTCAAGTACAATACTTCCCAAAAAACACACAGCAAAAATCTGCCACCAGTTCATCTCCGGTAAGACTTCCCCTGTGCAAACAATAGCCGCTGCCACTCCACCGGCACCATAGATTGGGCAAATGGGTCCAAACAGGAAGCCTCGATTCTGCCACTTATGATTGGTTATGGTGCAATATATCGTTTCGTATATCCACCCCATAAAACTAAACAAGATAAACCATACAAATAATTTTGTTACTATCATTTCATTTTCTCCACACTTTCCCAAACAATTCATGTTACAGAATACCATATTTTTCCTGAGAATAAAAGAAAAAAGAGCCACCTCTGTGACTCTTTGGTATCTTATATATGCTTCTTAACATATTCCTTTAGTGCATGAAAACTTTCCTCGCTAATGACATGCTCCATGCGGCACGCGTCCGCTACTGCAATTTCTTCTGGGACACCGAGCTTCACTAAAAAATCAGTAATAAACTGGTGGCGCTCATATATCATATCTGCAATCTTCTTTCCCTCATCCGTAAGGTAGATAAATCCTGCATCCGTTACGGTAATCATATTCTTTTCTCGAAGATTCTTCATTGCAATACTAACACTGGATTTCTTGAATCCCATTTCATTTGCAATGTCAACGGAACGAACCACTGGTAATTTCTGCGAGAGAACCAAAATGGATTCCAAATAGTTTTCTGACGACTCGTTGCTGCTCATTGTAAAAAACCTCCTAGGTTAGTAATTTATTCCCTGCAAACTTCATTTGTTTTTTCATGTATCACTTACGAATTATACCATATTCTCCACTTTCATTTCAACAAATTAAGAGCAATTTTATTATTGACATCTAACTCGTGTTAGTGTATACTAACCTCAGAAAATCAGAAAAAACGTGTGATTTATTTATAAATCAACAAAACGAAAGGAGCAACGCCTATGTCAACAGCAATTGTACTAATTATTCTTATCGTAATTGTGAGTTTAATTATTAAATCCTTAATTAGAAGCAAGTTAAGTGGGAAGAGTTCCTGCGGGCATGATTGTGGCCATTGTAGTGGTTGTCACTAATCCTGTGACAGCCAATCATGCAACAAAATCCTCTATCAAAAAAGCCAAGAGATTCGTCACCTCTTGGCTTTATTTTACGCATTTTTCGCTTTTTCTTTCAAGGATTTCAAATATTCCTTCTGTTCCCCGGTAATTCGGTAGCTTTCTCTCGCCTTTTGAATCGCCTTATTGTGTGTCCATGGCTCCAGTCTGCGTCCTTCGATATAAGGTAGCGTTGTCTCATATTGTTTTGCCAGCGCTGTCGCAAAATACCAAGCCACTACCATCTTCAC
>JAZUHO010000115.1:0-48979 GCA_045641745.1 Agathobacter sp.
CGGTAACCACAAGCTTTGTAGCAGTATACTTAACATTCCGAAGAAGCCCTTATTATGCGGTTGCATACGCGTCCAATGACATTATTTTGATTATCTTGTGGGCGTGGGCATCCATGACCGACACTTCCTATATGTCTGTGATGGTGTGCTTCGTCGCTTTTTTAGCAAATGATTTATATGGATTTAAAAATTGGAAACGAATGGAAAGAAAGCAGAAAAAGTCAGGATCTGAAGCTTGATTTGACAGTTAAAGATAATAAAGCATATGCTGTATATGGTCCGTTTCACAGGATAGGTTCATATTTTCCTGTTCGAAACGTGATAAATTCTGGAAATCAATCATCGAAAGAAGAGGGAAAAGGGAAAATTGATGCGTGAAAAACGGAATCCCTAGTATCTAATCATCGAAAGAAGAAGGAAAAGGGGAAATTGATGCGAGAAATGCGAGAATCTCGGAATTTAATTATCGAAAAGAAGGATAAAAAGAAAAATTGATGCAAGAGAATCGTAAATCCTGAAATTTAAACATCGAAAGAAGGGTAAACAGAGAAAATTGATGCGAGAAACGCGGCAAATGTTTGTCTATACTAAGAGAGCTGAGAAAAATCTCAGCTCTCTTTTGGGTACTTTATGTTATTAAAAATCTGTTTTGTGGATAGAGAGTGTGCGAAGATTCTCTCTATCTGGTACATAGAGAGATTACGAAGGTTCTCTCTATTTGGTACATAGAGAGATTGCGAAGGTTCTCTCTATTTGGTACATAGAAAGGTTGCGAAGGTCCTTTCTATTTATGCGGAATTAGTCACGTTTGTAGATGGTCTCACCAGCTTTGATGGTTTCTTCTACTACGAGATCTTTTAATTCCATGGTGTCAACCTTAAGTGGGTTGCGATCAAGAACAACTAAATCAGCGTTCTTTCCTACCGTAATACTTCCTTTGATATCTTCTTCAAAGTACTGATATGCAGCATTTACGGTAATTGCTTTCAATGCTTCATAGGTTGTAACCTTCTGATCAGCACCAAGCACTTCACCATTTTTGGTGATACGGTTGGTTGCAATCCAAAGAGTTTCAAGCATGTTTGGCTCGATAACAGGAGAATCCTGATGGAAGGTGTACATAATTCCCTTATCTGCACAAGAGCGTACGCTTGAGATGTGCTCCGCTCTTTCACGTCCAAAGTTCTTGATATGAACATCGCCCCAGTGCCATACATGTGCAGCAAAGAAGCTGGCAATCATACCATGTTTCTTCATGCCGTCCATCTGATCTTCACGGAGTAACTGTGCGTGAATCATTACGGTACGGTTTTTGTCAATTTCAGGACACTCATCAGCTACATGATCCATACAGCGAATGTACTGTGTTGCAGCAGCATCACCATTACAGTGTGCTAATACCTGAAGATTTTCAGTAGCTCCGCGTTTTAACACGCCTTCTACCATTTCATCCTTCAAGACTGGATATCCGCAGTAGTCATCAGAACCAACATATGGAGTTTCCATCCAAGCGGTTCTTCCCTGTGGAGATCCATCTAGAATCATCTTAATACCATTAATCTTAAAGTGATTCTTGTAGGTATTGATGTGATCCTTGAACTGCTCCTTTAAGGAATCTACATTTCTGAAATCAAGGTAAGTGATAACATCCAGTTTTAACATATTCTGAGCCACCAATGCCTGATACATCTGTGATAACTCATTTACAAACATACCTTCCTGAATAGTGGTGATACCATAGGAAGCATATTTGGTCTGGCCCTGTACAAATCCGCCGAAAATCTCCTGCGGAGATGGCATTGGAACAGATTTTACAGTATCAACGTAGATGGTTTCTTCCATGTATCCAGTAAGTTCGCCATTTTCATCTTTCGCAATCATACCACCGTTTGGTGCTGGAGTCTCAGCGGTAATGCCAAGCTCTTTTAATGCGAGGGAGTTGAATACACCCATATGTCCGGATTTGTGTTGAAGAACTACAGGATTATCCTTAGAGAAAGAATCTAACCAATCCTTGGTTGGATGTGTTTTCTCTTCTAAGTTGTTATGATCGTAGCCAGTACATGAAATCCATTTGCCTGCTGGAACACCGTTAAAACGAATGTGATCTACGATTTTTGTCTTAATATCTTCAAAGCATGCTGCTTCGCCGATGTTTACCTGAATATAGGAGAATGCAACACCAGAGAAATGAGAGTGTGGATCGATGAATCCTGGTAACAATGCTTTGCCACCTAAATCAATCATTTCTGCATCTGGAGCACTTGCCTTCGCCTCGTCGTTAGAGCCAACGAATACGATTTTTCCATCTTCTACAACGACAGCTTCTCCCCCTGGGAGTGCTTCGTCCATTGTTACAACATCAGCATTATAGAATACTTTCTTCATAATTTTTAATCCTCTTATTTTGTATATGCTTCAATATTTGATTTACTCTTAGCAATTGTGTAAAGGAAAATTGCGAATGTAAAGATAACAAGTCCTGTATCAATCTTCCACATAGTTACGTATCCAGCAGCGTTAAATACTGCAGATGTAATGACAGAACCAGCAGTTGCTCCTAATAAGAAGAGCATCATGGTGAATCCGTAAATCTTTGCATACTCTTTCTGACCAAACATAACGTTTGTTAAGTAAGCAGGAGTTGTTGTTGCAACACCAGCAGAAAGTCCATAAAGAGCAGTTGCTATAGAACCTAATGCGATGTTCTGTACGGACATAATCAAACAAATGGTCATTCCAAGTTGGAAGATACCGGCAAGGACGATCGTTTTTGCTTCTCCAATTTTAGAGAAGAGGAATCCCATGGCAACGTTAGAAAGAACGGCACATGGAGCTGCGATAGACCAAATCTTTGCAGCAGTACCAGCATCAGCGCCACATTCCAACTGTAAGAATGCGTTTGTGTGCATCTGAACACCAGTAACAACGATTCCTAAGCTGATGAGAGCGAGACAGAATAACCAGAATACACCAGTTTTCTGAGCTTCTTTCATTGTCATACCAGGAATCTCTGTTGCTGCATCAGCATCGCCGTTTGCAGCAGCTGTTGTATCCATTTCAGGATTGAGACGGAATACAAAGAGAATAAGTGGAATCGATACGACTGCCATAACTACAGCAAGCATACGCATCAAAGTAATATAGAATTCATTTCCATTGGTTGCTAAAAGGAATCCGATGATATTAACCCAAGCAAAGTTGAAACCGTTCGAACCTGCCATAACGATACCAAGCATGGTTCCTTTCTGTTTTCCAGGATACCAGCTGGTAACAATGGTAGATACGACTACATTGGAAAGTCCTAACTGGCTAATACCATTGACAACTCCGATGACATAGAGAAGCCATGCGTTTTCAGGAGTAACAAGTGTAATTGCTGTGTAAGCAACGAGCGCAAGGATTGCGGAGAATAGCATAAGCTTTTTCACACCCCATTTGTTCATTAGCTTACCAGTAACTGGTGCAAGGAATGCTGCGAGCAATCCTGAGATAGCGATCATAGTTGAGAACGCTGTGGTTGAAACACCTTTGACAAGATACATAGGTGTCATGAATAGGGAAATGGATTTTGAAATGATGGTTGGCTGCATACCCATGAAGATAAACAGCGCAACAATCATCAAAATATTTCCTTCTTTTTTGTTGTTCATAGTAACTCTTCCTTTCTATGTGTTTTAACCGTAAGGCTTGAGCTTATTATAAGCCCTGTTTATATAGAAGAGTTATGATTCAACTTGGTTTCAATTTATTCAATTTGTCAACTTTTTTAGGAATAATTACCTAGAAAAGGCGAGCTGCGTTTGGAAAATGTAGTAAAATAGGTCGATAGAGCGCGTGCGATACAGAATTCATGGGACTTTATGGGGGATTCATGAGAGTTCTGCGCATCGAAAGAGGGGGGAGACGGAGAAATTGATGCGGGCGAATCGGGAATCTAGTAATCAATCATCGAAAGAAGACGAAAAAGTGAAAATCGATGCGAAAAAATTGGAAATCTCGGAAATTAATCATCGAAAAGAAGCATAAAACGAAAAATTGATGCGAGCGAGTCGGAAATCCTGGAATTTAATCATCGAAAAGAAGCATAAAAGGAAAAATTGATGCGAGCGAATCGGAAATCCTGGAAATCAGTCATCGAAAGAAGAGGAAACAGAGGAAATTGATGCGAGCGAATCGGGAATCTAGTAATCAATCATCAAAAAGAAGTATAAAAGAGAAAATCGAGGCTTGGAATGCACCAGGCTCCAAGCCTCGAAAAAAGATGCTAACTCTTCAACAGACGAATCATGTTGAGATAAGTAGAAAGCCGAACAAGAGACGAATTATCCTTTGGATCAATATTATCAAAAACAGTATTGACAAAGCGCAAATAGATTTCTTTTAATTCATTGGCTTCTATCACGTAAGTGCGATTCTTCTTGGTACAAGAACGTAAACGTATGTAACAAAAGATATCGGATAAATACATACATGGTGCGAAATTATTATCAAAATCCTTAAGTGATGATTGATTGGTAAGGTAAATCTGTAAAGAAGGATTCTCTGCTTTCATAATCTGCATGAGGTAATTCAAGTGTCGCTCACGCTGATCGATGGTGGTGGTTAATGGATTGCCATAGAAATCAATGGTTCCTGTTAGCGCATAATTCTGCAAACAATGATCTAATATAGCTACTTTTATATTAGAGGAATTCATCGCAGATTTGAACATGTTATGTAGCAATTTAATTTCTTCTATGTTATTCTTCTTGGCATCGATGCTTTCTAGGAGCTCCTCGAATACATCATCCGGAAGCAACAATTCATCCATCTTAGTAAGATAAAGGCGTATGTTTGATGAAATTACAAAGCTGAGGTAGTGCTTGTCCTGAATCAAGTCAGGAAGGGAAGCACTGCGAATCATTGGCTTCGTGAAGCACTGTTCAATTGAAAGAATGGTATCGTACATTTCATTAACAACGCCTTTATCCTGGCAAGTGTTGGATATGATTGCACGGTGATTTTGTGATACAATTGACATGTGCATATAGTAATTTGGAATTGCCAACATTAAGGAGCATGGAACCTGCTTATAATGTGACATAGTAAAATTAAGATCTGCATAGTTGTTGAGCAGATAGGTAATCAACAAAGCATCAAAGGTATCATCTATGAGCTCCTGATTTAAGGATACTAAATAATGAACTTCGTTGATGTGTTTAATAAAGTTGGCATTGGCATCGGTCTTTGCAATGCTTACCTTATCCTCTTTGCCCAATGCAAACAAATCCATCATCATTGCCAAATTGAATTTCTCGAGGCTATTCGTGATAGAATCCGGATTAAAGCGCATGTATAGTTTTTGTAAATGTGGATTGGCTACCGTTCGCGAATTGTTTTCATCCGAAATAAGAATCGACTTGGATTTCCTTTTGATTTCTCCACTTAACTGGTAAGCAGTGAGAAGTGATTGGTAGATGGCATCCTTTAGAGATTCCTTATTTCCTACTGGATATAAAATAAACAAATCGTTGAGAGTAGTATCGTCTGTGTTGTCAACAATGAACGTCGCTATTTCCTTACACATGGAATTGGCATGTTTTGCAGCGGGCAACATGGAACCAGTGACCCACTTAGAAATATAAGATACGTCATAGTTTAAAAAGCTTGCTAGTACATAAGACTTTTGGTGTGAGGTTGTTAAAAGATAGCTGAGTAGCTGACCAAAGGTGTATTCGGATAAATTTCTAGTATTGTCCATGCGTTTCCTCCATATAGTATAGGTATATTATAGTACAAAATGCCCAATTTGACAAACTTTTATGGAAAATTGATACAGCTTGAATTCAATTTATGTCAATTTGAAAAATGACATCCATCGGCATATTGATGATATAACAGTGTTAAGAGAAATTTTAGGTGCGATTCATGTGCGCTCATTTGCAGATGGATTGCAGAAGATTTATTTAGGAGGAAATGAAAATGAATTCAATTTTAGAAGGCGCAGAGGTTGTTATCTCTACAATTTCCAATAGTGTATGGCCTATTTTCTTGCCATTCATGTTTCTTGCTGGTGCGTACACCGCCATTCGTGCTATCTTTTTTGTAAAGAAGAAATGTACGGACAAGACAAAAGTGAATGCGAAAAATATTATTGGACCTGCATCCATTTCATTGGGTAACATGATTGGTACCGGTGCCATTATTGGTGTTATGGGTTCATTAAGTAAGTTGGCCGGAAGCGGACAGATGTATATCGAAGCAATGGCTGGTTGGGGAATCATTGGTGCAATGATTATGATTCCAGTTACTTTTTCAGAAGTTATGTGCTCTAAAATTATGAAGAAGACTCCAAAAGAGTACATCGCAGCTATGCTATCACCAGCAGCTTGCATGATTTATACATTAGCATTTGTAACTTTATATTTATTCGGTATCAGTGGATTCCAATTCTCTGGAATTGATGCAGTAGTAACCATTATTACAGATAAGTATGCGCACATTGCATTATCACAGACACAGCGTTACTTATTCATCATTATTCCGATTGTAATCTTTGTTTCTATTATTGTTTTATCAAAGAAACATCAGGTATTTATGAATGCAATGACGTACATGATTGGTTTTGCCGTAATTATGTACTTTGCTTTCTTCATTACCTTTATTGTAAAAACACATGCATACTTCCCAGAGTTTATGTCACGCCTTGCTCATGGTATGTCAAATCCAATTACTGCAATGCTTGGAATTCCAACAGGATTGATTTTAGGTATGCAGCGAGTATTGCAGACTGCTGAGACTGGTATTGGTTCACAGGCTATGGCAGCACAGGAAGCAGACACGAAGCCAAGAGAGGCAGCTACGATTGCATTGATTCCAAGTATCATTACCGTAATGGCTTCTATCTTAGTAACATCTTATGTATGTTCTTATGGTATCCACACAGGAATTATTTCCTTACCAGCAGCAAGCTTAGAGCGTCTTGGCGGATACTTCTCAACAGCAACAAGTGTTACTGGTGGATTTGGATTATTTGCTTTATCATTGTTTACTTTGTTGTCAGCACTTACAACATTGTTAGGATCTTTCTATTACTTAACACAGTTGTTCAACAACAACTCAGCAAACAAGAATATTACAATCTACATTCTTGTTGTATTACTTGCTGGAACACTTGCAATCTTCGGTTTCAACATCATCTTCGATGCTGTAGACTTATTGCTCTTCGTTGTATCAGCACTCAATATTACAGCACTTGTAGTATTCGTAACAAAAGGTTACAAACAGTATGTAATTGAAAAATAGAATCAAACAAAAAGGAGCTGCCGCAATTTTGCGGCAGCTTTAAATTATGGAAAAACACGTTAATTTTATTTCACACCAAATATTCATCGGAAACACATTCTATTATAAATTGATTATTCATCCATGTTACCTTCCCTTCACAACAATTCCTTACACGTTCTGACTTAGCTTAGTTCCATTCACAAAACTTTCTTCTTGTGCGCGTTCAATAGAAATTTTATAATCCATCACTCTAGTATATAAATAGAACAAGTACATAATTTGTTTATGTTGTCTCTTGTTCTATAAGATATAAAAATGGTATAATAGTACTAGAAAAAGCGACGGGGAATGTAAAGTCGCTGATATGAGAAGTATGTGATGTTGGTAGAATGGAGGGACACAAATTGAAAGAATCAAAACCACTCATTGGGGATAATGGTGTAGTACGTAAAACAGATCGTTTTGGAATGTTTGTGATAGCAGGCTGTAGTATCATATCTGCAATTTTGATTATACTAGGCATATTAGCGGTTGCTGCGGGATGAGGTGAACAGTATGATAAATTCAGGTTTTTGCAAAAAACGAATCTATGAAATTATTGAGGCATCCAAAGAAAAGGATACGGCAAGTCTTGCATATGATGTTATGATTTTGGTAGCAGTGGTAGTGAGCCTGATTCCACTTACCATGAAGCAAACCAATATTTTTATGCAAATAATTGATCCTATTACACTAGTTATTCTTACGATTGACTACGTATTGCGAATTTATACAGCGGATTACAAAATGGGAGTGAAAAGCTATAAGGCATATCTGGCATATGCGCTTACGCCGATGGCAATTGTGGACTTATTGTCAATTGTGCCGATTCTTGGATTCTTTATTAAGGGCTCTACCTTTATTGAGATGTTTCGCATTTTCCGCGTACTTCGTGTGTTTAAATTCGCGAGATATTCAAAGGTAATGGTGACAATTACAAATGTATTGAAGAAGGTGAAAAGTCAGTTACTTGCGGTACTGTTTTTGACGGCAGTATATATTCTAGCATCTGCAATGTTAATGTTCCAGGTGGAACCAGAGTCCTTTCCATCCTTCTTCGATGCTGTGTATTGGGCAACGGTTTCGATTACCACCATTGGATATGGAGATATCATTCCCGTTACAATTACAGGTCGTATGATTACGATGATTTCTTCCTTGGTGGGTGTTGCTGTAATTGCGCTTCCATCAGGTATCATTACTGCGGCCTATATGGAAGAAATAAAGAAGAAAAAGAGTAAGCTGGAGTTATAGCTTTAACCGCTGTAATTGGTGTCAAAGCTTATGGTGATTTGATATCCAGGGTATAACTTTAGGAGTTCTTCTATTAGCAGCTTATACATCGCTTCTTTATCTTTGACAGAGAAATCTAGGACGACATCTAAGCTGAGAGTCTTTGTATTGTCATCAAAGCAAATTCCATGAGCACCTAAAGTGCCAGCATTGGCAAGCACCGTCTGTTTGATGACTTCACGTTCTTCATTATGTGCTTCGTCAATGGCATAGATTCCAACGGTAAGGAATACGTTAAACTCTTCGATGACAATTTGCTGTACCTGCTTGCAAAGCTTGTGAACCTCGGCTGCATGCAGGGAAGCATCAATTTCAATGTGAATGGATCCTAACGCATAATCAGGACCATAGTTGTGTAAAACGAGATCATAGGCTCCGTTAATTCCATTGATGGAATTAACGCGAGCCTTTATTTCTTTTGTGATTTCGCTATCAGGGCGAACACCGAGAATGTTGCCGACAGATTCCAAAAACATTTCAATACCGGCTTTTACGATGAAAATCGAGATAATAGCTCCAATAATTCCATCCACAGAAACGTGGAAGAATAGGGTGATTGCTGCACCGACAAAGGTAGAAGCCGATAAGATAGCATCAAAAGAGGCATCAGAACCGGATGCAATAAGGGCGTCGGAATTGTATTTCTTGCCTTGTGCCTTGACGTAGCGACCAAGGGCAAGCTTGACATTAACAGCCACAGCAATAATGAGCAGTGTAATGGCGGTATAATCAGGAATCTCCGGTGAGAATATTTTCTTTGCTGATTCTATAAAAGACATGAGTCCGGCAGAAAGAACTAAGCCAGAAATAAGGACGGCACTGAAATATTCAATGCGACCATAACCATAAGGATGCTTTTCGTCGGGTTTCCTTTTGGAAAGCTTAATTCCGGCAATTGTGATGACGGAAGAAAGGGCGTCGGTAATATTATTTACCGCGTCCAAAATAATTGCAATTGAGCCGGCAAGGACACCGATGCCTGCCTTAAAAGCAGCTAGAAAGACATTGGCGATAATGCCAATCATACTTGTTTTGGTTATTTGTTTTTCACGTGAATTTGTTTCCATAGTTTCTCCTCTTTTTAGGTGTAGTACATTCCGACGGGGATGCACGGGATGGAAGAATTCCAAAATCCCACAACGTGCATCTATCTGTATACAAGTTTATCGAAAATGGAAGGAGTTGAAAAGGGATAATAAGATTTTTCAAAAGAAACCAAAACAAAATGAGAAAAAAGCGATAGGACAAAAAAGTGACGTTGATTGGGTAAAAATGGACCAGTTCAAAGGTGTGGAAACCATTATAATAGGCAGAAAGAAGCGCGATACGAGAGAATCGACGACTTGAAATGTAAAATATGCGCTGAAAGAAGGGAAAAATATGGAGAATTTAAAGCAACTTACGAATCCCTACCTTCCATCCTGGGAGTATGTGCCAGATGGAGAACCATATGTGTTTGGTGATCGTGTCTATGTCTATGGCTCACATGATAAATTTAATGGGGAGCTCTACTGCATGCTTGACTATGTTTGTTGGTCGGCACCAGTGGATGATTTGGGAAACTGGAGATATGAAGGTGTAATCTACCAAAAGGGGCAAGACCCGGCAAATGCTGATTTGCAAGGCAACCTATATGCGCCGGACGTGACAGTGGGACCGGATGGAAGATACTATTTGTATTACGTGTTGAGCAAGTGGGGCGTTGTTTCCGTTGCGGTGAGTGAGGAACCAGCAGGAAAGTATGAATTCTATGGCTATGTGCATTACGCGGATGGAACCTTACTTGGACAGCGAGAAGGGGATGAGCCACAGTTTGACCCAGGCGTTCTGACGGAGGGCAATAGGACCTATCTGTATACCGGATTTTGCGGTGTGGGAGATGCCTCACGACATGGTGCGATGGCAACGGTGCTTGGGGAAGATATGCTGACCATTATTGAGGAACCAAAGTTTATTGTGCCGGGAGAAGCCTACAGTCATGGAACGGAATTTGAGGGACATGCATTCTTTGAGGCTCCTTCCATTCGGAAAAAAGGCGACTTATATTATTTTATTTATTCGTCACAACTGTTTCATGAGTTGGCCTATGCAACCAGTGAGAAGCCTACAGAGGGCTTTACCTATCGTGGGGTACTTGTGAGCAATGGCGACTTAAATATAGATTCCTATAAGCCTGCAGACAAGCCAATGTGCTATTGTGCGAACAATCATGGAAGTATGGTGCAGATTGGAGCGGACTGGTACATTTTCTATCATCGTCACACCAATGGAACGAATTATAGTAGACAGGGATGTATGGAGAAGCTGGTGAAGCGAGAGGATGGTTTCTTTGCACAGGCGGAGATTACCTCCTGCGGTGGAACGCCTTTTGTTGGAAAAGGTGAATATCCTACCTATCTTGCATGTAATCTGTTCTCTCCATTGGATGTAACTTATATTCCATGGTCTGGTTGGATGGATGATCGTTTTCACAAGGTTACGCAGGAAGGCGGAGATGGTGAGGAGAGACTCGGTCATATTGCCAATATGAGACCCGAAACGGTGGCAGGCTTCAAATACTTTGATTGTAAAGATGTTTGCCGAATTTCGATACGCACCCGAGGATATGTAAGTGGTGTTATGGAAGTACGAACCAAATGGGATGAAGAAGCAATTGGAGTGATTCCATTGCAGACTTCCAATGAGTGGCTTACAAGTAGTGCGACGATAGAGGTGCCAGATGGTGTGCAGGCGCTGTATTTCACCTTTGTGGGAGAGGGACATTTGCAATTTCAATCCTTCTGTCTTCATACGAAGGAAGAGGGAACAGTTATATAATGAGCGAAAGAATACCGACTCCAAACGTTAGAGGATAACCTAACGTTTGAGAGCCGGTATTTTTATTCGAAAATATAATTTGTAATATCCATCAAATCTTTTATGATATAGGTTTCCATTCCAGTGGCTTCGCCTACACTGTTATCTGGAAGATACAAAAGCCCTAAGATGCCTGCATTCTTGGCACATTCCATGTCGAGGCTTCGATCGCCAACATAGAAGGTGTTCGCCTTTTCTAAATTGTATTTATCTATTAAATAGTGAATGGCATCAGGAGCTGGCTTTCGAGGAAAGTCAGACTCTGCGGTTATAATCTCTGTAAAATAGTGTGTAAGCGATAAATGATCCAACACAGCCATAGTGGTAGCACCACGGTGCGTGAAAACATAGGATGAAATCCCTTTATTCTCCAGGTAGGAGAGAATCTCATGTGCGTGTGAGATAGCGGGAATGTCCATTTTTTTACTTGCACTAATCTCTGAGTAACGAGCCTTTAACTGGGAAAAGGGAAGCGAGTAGTTATCTGCAATTTTCTGAAGAAAGGCACTCACAGAGTAGGTGATTACGTGTGCATGGATTTCTTCTTTTGCAATGGTAATATTCTGTTCCGCAAGCATTTCATATAAGCTTGTTACAATGATTTGGTAGGAATCAAGAAGTGTTCCATCCAAATCCCAGATAAAAGCGTACTTCTTCATGGGGCTCCTTCCATAGCGAAAAATCGGGGGGAGTTCGTAAAAATACAGACTCTACCAATTTCTTTACAAGACTGTTTGGGTTGCCTCCTATAAGAACATCTTTGTCTGTTCCTTTAAGTCAGAAGCAACATCTTGATTTTCGCCTGAAATCTCTAAGATGTCAACAAAAATATTGGCAAGTAATGCAGAATCTTCTGCTGTAGAAGAAACATCAGAGGTACTTGCCTCTAATTCTTGGGACATATTTGTCATAGTAGAAGCAACCGTATTCATGTTGCTATCCAAGGTCTCGGTACTCTTCTGGAAGCTTTCCATGATTTCATCAATATAGGTAGCGTCTTCGTTATACTGTTGACCGGCAGAAACGAAACTCTCGTAATCATTGATAACTTGTGAGTTTACGTAATCAATCATATGATTTGCATTGTCAATCAATCCGTGTACACTTCCTGTTACAAGGACGTTAATCTCTTGAATATCGTTTGCGGTCTGTCGGCTGCTATCTGCAAGCTCACGAATTTCGTCAGCAACGACTGCGAATCCTTTACCTGCTTCACCGGCGCGGGCAGCCTCGATAGAAGCATTTAGCGCAAGAAGATTGGTCTGACTACTGATGCTAAGAATCTGTTCTGTTAGGGCCTGAATCTTATCGACACTCTTACTATCTTCAATTGCCTGATTCAAGGAACCAACAATGCTGTTAATCATGGTTGTGGTTTCGTCTTTGTTCTTACGGGCAGTTGCTTCCAAATCATTTGCACGAGTACTCATGTCTGTTGCATAGTGGTGGATGGAATCTGCAGATTCTCGAATGGAGGTAACATCGTCGGACATTTCGAGAATGCTCTTGTTGATATTTTCCGCAGAATCAGATAGTTCAGTTAAGGTGCTGGAAACTTCCTGCATTGCACAGGAAATACGGTTGATACTTTGATTGGATTCCTCAATCTTTTCATTCATATGAGAGGCAACCTCATCCATCTTGGCTGAACCATGCTTAATGGAAGAAATTAATTTCTCAAAGCCAGAAATTAATTGGTTGAAGGAACCAGCAACACGTCCAATCTCATCATTTCCGTACTGCTTTACGCGCAAGGATAAGTCACCACTTTCATTTCGAATGGTTTGAATAAGAGAAGAAACATCCTTTTCCGATTGATTCAATGGCTTCATGATGGAGGTGAATATAACAAACGTAATAAGAGTTGCTGCAATAAAATTGATTGCAACAAGTACATATTGAATGGTCTTTGCGATGACAAACGTATTACGTGCATGTTGCTTTAAAGAATCTGCCTCTTCCTTCTGCGTTTTCTTAATTTCAGCAATAGCAGCCTCGGCTCCCATGGCAGCAGTGGTGAGCTCTCCCATAGTAAATTCTTTTGCGGCATTAATTTCACCACTTCTACACAAGGAAAGCGCTTCCTGATAAGAGGTTACAAAGTGCTCATAGTAATATTCAAATATCTCAAAGTCTTGTTGATCGGATGTGGTGGTGAGACGTTCTTTAAAGTGATCAATGATGTCCTGATTTGCCTCAAGGGTTGCATCCATTTTATCTTCCATAATGAGAATGCTCTCTGGAGAAATAATTCCCGCAAACAAGAATTTGATAAGTGCCTCTGTATTGGTGGAAATCTCAGTTGCAGATAGCTGGATTTCGTCTGCGTTGTTTATGATGTCGTTATTCAACATGCTTAAACGCTCGATACTGGACGCACCGAAAAAGCTTCCAATAATACCGAAAATTCCAAGAAGAATAACGGCAAGCCCCAGTTTTAGCTTAATGCTTGCATTATACAATTTCATAAAAATAGCCTCCTTGCGTATTGTAAGTGTTTATATTATATAAACCTACTAGGAAATGTTTGATAAGTACTATAAATATATCCACATTGATTTCCAAAATGAATGAGACCTCACAGCACACAACTGGAGGTCTCATTGCATTCATAAGGGATTGTATTATTTCCGACCACTATGTTCTGGACATTATTCTAAAGTAAAGTTACTTACCACTTCATTTAAGTCTTTTACAATGAGATCCTGCGAATCTGACATATCGGAAATGTCGGTAACGTTAGAACTCACGTCATCAATAGAAGTCATAATGTTGGAGCTAAGATCCGTTGTACTTTGAGTTGCTTCCGCAATATTTTGAATCGCTTCTGTAACTTCCTGCATAATGCTCTTAATTGCTTCAGACATGTTAGATATCTGATTTGAGGTCTCGTCAATGGATTCAGCATCACGACCATATTGCTCGGCAACTTCCACAAAGCTACTGTAGTCTGGAGCTACGGTATTCTGTACGAAACCAAGTAAATCCTTGGCATCAGATGCAAGCCCATTAAATGCGGTCTTAACATCTGCAATGGTGGCCTGAATTTGGTTGACTGCCTCTGCAGTATTGCCGGCAAGGGAACCAATTTCCGAAGCTACAACAGCAAAACCTCTTCCGGCTTCACCAGCTCTTGCAGCCTCAATAGAAGCATTAAGAGAAAGAAGATTAATTTGCTCTGCAATTTCAGAGATAACATTTGCAAGATCTCCAATACTTTCTACAACTTTTGAATTCTCAATACTTGCTTCTAAGCGTTCCTCAAACTGTCCAGAAAGCTTGTTTGCAGAATCAAAGGCAGATTTACTGTTAGAGCCAACTTCCGCTGCACGGTTACGGATTTCTTCTGCCATCTTCATGCTATCTTCAGTCTGTGCAGCTAGAAGATTAACATTGGACAATACTTCTTCTGTAGAGGCGTTTACTTCCTCGGTTGCAGCACTTGTAGAAAGCATTGCGGAGTTAACATCTGACATGAAAGTCTGAATCTCACTGAAACGATCCGCAAGGGTATTTGCAGCATCACGTAGCTTAGTGCTTGAATCTGCTAACTCAAAGGAATGTGACTTGATATTATTAATAACATCCTTGTTGCTTTCATACATTTGATTCAAGGAGTTACTCATATTTCCGAGCTCATCCTCGCTAGTTACCTTCATTGGTTCAACGGTAAAGTCACCGCCAGCAAGCTTACTTGCGAATTTTTGTACCACGATAATACTCTTAGAAATAGAGCGAACCTGAAGCATGACAGCGAGTACTGCGGCAACAAGCGCAAGTGCAGATACAGCAATCATAAGACCTCTTAAGTGATTCAAAGGGGCGTTTAGTTCAGCCTGTGGCATCTGAAGGATTAATTTCCAACCAGTATCCTTAAGTGTAGAATAGTATACATTAATGGAGTCTTTATCTGTCTTATACTCACCTTGTCCACTTTCAGTTGCGATAATTTCTTTTCCGACTTGTGCAAGCGTATCGTTCTCATCATTGGAAATGTTGACAGCATCTGTGACTTTTGCGGAGTCAACACCTGCCAAATAGGTTCCATCTGAAGTGACAAGAATAGCACTTCCGGTTTCTCCTACTTTAATGTTGTCGATAAGAGTAGTGATAGAACCAAGTTCAATATCAACCGTCACACATCCTAAGTATTTTCCAGACACAATAATTGGACAAGCACAAGAAGACATAATGGTATTTGAGGTTGAATCATAGTAAGGATCTGTAAATTGTGCCTCGGTAGCATTTACACACATGGTGTAATACTCCTGTGAAAAATAATCGTATTCGGCATTACTATAATCATAAGTAGTAACCGTTGATCCCCCGTCTTTATATACATAAGGTCCCATATACTTTTCGTTGGCATCAAACACATAAGGCTCAAACCAAAGTCCACTTCCTAAAACAATCTCATTATCTGAAATGATATTAGCAAGCATTTTCTCATATTCGCTCATAGGGACTGCGGTATAGCTTGTTTCCACCATGTTGGCAATCTGTGTTGCCATATTAGAAACCGAATCTAAATATTCGCCCATTTTACCTTCTTGAGCAGAGAGTTCGGATTCCATATTAACCAAAATTTGGCTGTTTACGATATCACGACTGGAATTCATACTGACAAGAGTAAGAACAACCATGGCAATAACGATAACTGGCAAAATCGCAGCTAACATTTTTGAACTAATTCGCTTGAATTTCATAAGTCTTCCTCCGTATAGGTGTGTAGTATGGTTCAAAAGTACTGAATATATTATATAATGAAATAAAATGAAAAACAATACCAAGGTACTAAAAACAATGAAAAAAAGCGCTAAAAATGAAAAGCACTGAAAATATAAAACCGAAGTAGCTATTGTACTACTTCGGTAATGTATAATTCATTCTAATTCTATTCAATACTATCTATTTCATCCCAAATGGAAGAGGCTCGTACCTGTGTTGCATGGCTCTCTTCGTCTGCAATATTTTGCTCAACAGAAGCGTTTGATTTCGGAAGAAGTCGACGAAAATCCCTTAAAGAAGGTAAATCAATAATCCCACGGCCTGACGATACAATCTGCTCAATGGTGGTCTTGCGCTCCACTAAGGTTTGATAAGCGCTTTTTTGACGTGGTTGCATGGTATCTAAACATTCAAATTTGTTAATTAACATTGCTAAATCATCAAGATAATCTCCTACGGTCTCTTTCTGAGCCACTGTCCCTACATATAACATAAGTTCTCCTCTTAGTACATTCCTATTTTGTCCGCGTTCTAGTAAAATCCTACTATATTATAAATAAGTATGGATACAAATGCAAGTTTGGGGACAAAATTGTTTCATTTTGTAGAAAAAGCGGGCAATTCTGTAAATTTACAGCGTGTGCAGTGCATAAATCGATACCCCTACACGCTTATGCATTCCTAGGAAGTAGATCATTTTGCGGAAATAAAGGTACGTGTTTCCTTAACGACTACATTGCTAAGGGCGATGAGTGCAACAAGATTTGGCAATGCCATCAATCCGTTGAAAATGTCCGCAAGTGTCCAAACAGCAGAGATTGTCATATAAGGACCAATAAATACACAGCCGATGTAAAGAATACGATAGCAGAGAACTGCGCGCTGATTTCCATTGGTTAGATATTCGAGGCAACGCTCAGAATAATAATCCCAACCGAGTATGGTCGTAAAGGCAAAGAAAATCAGGCAAAGCATGAGGAGAAAGGCTGCAAATTCAGATGGAAAAGGCAGACCAAGCTGGAAGGCTTTTACGGTTACAGCAACCCCTTCAAGTCCCATGTTATAGCTTTTGGTGATGACAATGGATAAGCCCGTTATGCTACAAATAATAATAGTGTCAATAAAGGTTCCCGTCATAGAAACTAGTCCCTGACGAACACATTCGTTTGTCTGGGCAGCTGCTGCAGCAATAGGGGCACTTCCAAGTCCTGCTTCGTTGGAAAAAATACCGCGGGCAATTCCTTTTTGCATGGCAACAATCATAGCACCAAGAGCTCCGCCACTGACCGCTTTCATACCAAATGCACTTTGTAGAATGGTAAGTAACGCAGCAGGCACTTCTTGGATATTTAGCACAATGATAAGAAGTCCAGATAGAAAATATAAGATTGCCATAAAAGGTACCACAAATTGCGCAACCTTAGAAATTCGCTTGATGCCGCCAAGTACTACGAGTGCAACACAAAGGGTGAGCACGAGACAGCTGATGACAACCGTCCAGGAATAGTTGTTGCCTAATAGGGAGACAACCCATCGGTTTTCTGGATCAAAGAATTGATTGATGGAAGAGGAAATGGAATTTACCTGCGTAAAGGTACCAATTCCGAGAAGCCCTACGGCAACGCCAAAGAATGCAAAGAGTTTGGCAAGCCATTTCCAACGAGCACCCATACCTAGCTCTATGTAGTTGAAGGGGCCGCCAACAATGTGACCGTCCGCGTCGATTTTTCTATATTTTACGGCAAGAAGGCATTCGGCATATTTGGTGGCGGTTCCTACGAGGGCGGCGAGCCACATCCAAAAAAGGGCACCAGGACCACCAGATACAATAGCGGTGGCAACACCTACAATATTACCGGTTCCAATTGTGGCAGAAAGAGCGGTGCATAGAGCAGCAAAGCTACTAACTTCTCCGTTGTTTTGTCCCTCTTCCTTGGCAAACATATAGTAGAATGCACGCCCAAGATTGGTGAATTGAACTCCGTGCAAACGAATGGTAAGGTAAATACCAACGAGTAAAATGAGAAGGATGAGAGGTAATCCCCAAATAAAGTTGTCGATTTCAGATAGAATGTGATTGATGTCTGGCATAATTTAAACTCCCTGCAGTTTTTTTGTAAAATGCAAAATTGGCGATAGACTGTCATATGCTTAATTAAGTTTAACATATTTATAACGTACCTACAATAAGTAGAACTTATAGCTGGGCTATAGAAATAACGCATAGCTTCTATAAAAAGTTGGCATGGTGTGAATCCTTGAAAATGAAAAAAAGGTTGGCTTGCTAGGCAAACCAACCTTTTCGTTTTTAAGCTACTATTTTAAATTTCAAATTTATCGGTCAAATCAGACAAATGATGACTTAGGTCGAGAATCTTATTGGCTGCAGATTCTACGTTGTCGCTGGAATGAGCGAAATCGTCACTTGTGTTGCCAACTTCGATTGTAGTAGCGAGCAACTCTTCAGAGATAGCATTGGCATTCTGAAGGGAGTCTCCAATCGTCTGGCTAGCGGTTGAGTCTATTAGCTGACGACCATTGTTGGTGATTCCAACAACAACAGCGTTGATCTCTGAAATAGAGTTTGAACTCTGATCGGCAATATCTCCAATGGTGGAGGTAATCGTGCTGATGGCTGAGAGACTTTCGTTCATGTTTGTAATGATATTGCGGAAGCTTTCAAAGTTCTGATTGAAAACGGCGAAGGATGACAACGAGTGCGATTCCTACAACTATGAAGATGACAAACACATTGATTAATGCGTTTACTTCCCGTGAGAAAACACTTTCAGGAATTTTGAAAATCATGGTCCAGTTGTTGGACTCTTCTACTGGGATATAGTAAAGGCGATTTCCCTCAAAGGAGACTACGCCATTTCCAGTATCTAAAATGTTCTGGTAAACCTTTGCCTGTTCCTGAAGGGATGAATCCTCTTCTGCGGCTGTAATATAACCGATGGAATTGATGCCTCTGGATTTAGCATATGCGATGAGCTTGTCTTTTTCATGTTGTCTTCCTTGTGAGATTGTGCTTGTGCGTAAATAGTACCATCTTCGATAAACGAAAGTAAAGAAAAGAAAAACGAAAATGGGTTAAAAGTACTAATGAGTAAAGGAGGAGTTATTAGAGGAGGTGATACCTTAAGATTCACTTAACACCAATATAAGAAATAGTGAATGCTATTGACGGTGCTATATGCTTGTGGTTAAGTTAAAAAAGACAAAATGAGAAATGAAGGAGAATGAAATGAAATTTATTGTTGAGCATGTGGCAAAAGCGTTTGACAAGAAAGAGGTCTTGACGGATGTGTCCTTTTCCTTTGAAGAGGGAAAAATATATGGATTGCTTGGAAGAAACGGAGCAGGAAAGACGACCTTTTTTAACTGTGTAAATAAGGATGTACTCGCTGATGCAGGAAGAATGTATTTCATAGAGGAAGACGGCGGTAAGCGTGAAATAACACCGGAGGATATTGGTTATGTGCTTTCTGTGCCAAGTGTTCCGGAGTTTTTAACAGGAAGGGAGTTCCTTCGCTTTTTCTTAGAGATTAATCAAAAGAAGATGAACCAAAAGCATACACCAGATGAGTGGTTTGATATGATGCAAATTGAACCGGAAGATCGCAATCGTTTGCTGAAAGACTATTCGCATGGAATGAAAAATAAAATGCAAATGCTTGCAAATTTAATGACGGAGCCTAACCTTTTGCTTCTTGATGAGCCGCTGACGTCATTAGACGTGGTTGCAGCCGAGGAAATGAAAGAGCTGCTTCGAAGATATAAGCAAAACCGAATTGTTCTTTTTTCAACGCACATTATGGATTTGGCCTTGGACTTATGTGATGTGATTGTTCTGTTACAGCACGGAAAACTAGAGGTGGTTGACAAAGAAAATTTGGGAAGTGATGAGTTTAAGGCAGTCATTCTAGAGGCACTTCGTGATGCAGAAGGCGAGGTGAGATAGCGTGTTATCAACTTTTGCAATTACTCGCTCTATGCGGAAAACCTATCGCATGAATGGGATTCTATATGCAATAAAAAGAACACCGATTATAGGTAAATTTTTGCCAGATAGAATATACGCAGCAGAGGGATTAAAGATATTTGCCCAGATTATTTCTACGATGGGCGAATTGCTTGGGATATTTTTCGGAAAAGCAATCGGAATCGGGGCGTGTGTGTTATATCCTTATTATAAAATCGCACAATGCCATTCGGGACAGGATGTGTTTTTTTCGCTTCTTTGTTTTATGGCAGTTGGAATTTTCTTATCGCCCTGCGTATTTGAAGGTGGCAAAAGCGACTATTATGCAATCTTTTTGATGCGAATGGACGCGAAGAAATATACCCTATCGGATTACATCTATAAGCTTGCGAAAAACTTTGTGGGATATATGGGAATCTGCTTGGTTGTGGCGCTACTTGTGAAAGCACCACTGTGGATAGCACTTGCATGTCCGTCATTTTCCGTGGCTTCAAAGCTTGCAACATTTCCGATGTGGAAGCTTAGGTTTGAATATGACAATACAAGAATGGAAAAGGTATTCCTATTTGTTCGCGGGATTATAACTATGGGGATTCTTGCAGCCTGGGGACTTGGAATTTACTTTTGTGAGGTACCATATGCGGTCTCATTTGCAATTATGTGCGTGTTTTACTTCGGTGCAATTTGGGGAGGCTTCACAGCTGCAAAATGCGATAATTATCGCCGTTTCCAGCAGATTGTGCAGGAAGGCTTACAAGCTTATGTCGAAGAAATAGAATCGGAGACAAAGACAAGAAATAGTAGAATTATTAAACTTGAGGCTGGCTACAAAGAAGCAAATCAGGGAGAAAAGGCGGATTTCGCGTATTTGAATCGCATTTTCTTCCGTAGACATCGCAAAATTTTGTGGAAACCAACATTGGTAATTTCAGGTGTTGCAATTGTTGCGTCTATTGGAATGTGTATCGGCTGCTTATGGAATCCTGAGATGGCGAGAGAAACCAATCAGTTTTTAATTAATCAGCTTGCCTACTTAGTGTTCGTTATGTATATGACAAATCGTGGAAAAGGGATTACGGAGGCTATGTTTGTGAATTGCGATAGAAGCCTATTCCCTTATACGGTATATCGTAAGCCGGAGAATATATGGAAGCTATATAAGATCCGTTTGCGAGACCTGGTGAAGATGAATTTGGTGTCAGGAACCACCATTGCACTGGGAATTGTGGCAATCTTGTATTGCTCCGGTGGGACACCTACTTATTGGTATTATGGGGTGGCCTTTGTTTCAATCGTGATGATGAGTATCTTCTTTTCCGTGCATTATTTGGGGATATATTATCTCCTTCAACCATATACCGAGGAAAGTAAGGCGAAAAGCTTGGGATATTCCGTGGTGAATTGGATGGTGTTTGTCGTTGTTTATCTGATGGTTAATGTCCAGATGGATGCATTTTTATTTGGAATTGCCTGCATCGCCTTTACGCTATTGTATTGCTTGATTACGGGCGTATTAGTTAAGAAATTTGCTTATAGAACATTCCGAATTCATAAAGGGTGAGTAACGGGATTCAGCGGGTTAAAAATGATTAAGCACTGTAAAAATGGTTAAGAGTGGTAAAAATGGACAGGGAAAAAGGAGGCTTGGGAGAGCCTCCTTTGAAAGGGAGTTACACATATGTGTAACAACGTTTATATATATTGGAGAGAAAGAAAAGTTTTTCGCACGAATGCGATAAACTAATCAGCATTATTTATTATCCCATGATAACTTCTACGTGAATTTCTTTTTTCGAAGCGTCATATGGGATTCGATTTCCGGCAACTTCTTTGCCGTCTACCAACATCTTTGCTACGCCTTTTTCTACGTTAGATGGATTCTTAACGTCGATAAAGTAAGTAGCACCACGGAATTCACGTTTGGCAGTGAAACCGTCTAAGGTCTGTGGAATACATGGATCCACAACAAGTCCATCGTAATCTGGACGAATTCCAAGAATAAACTGTGATACATTGAGGAAGGTCCAAGCTGCGGTACCTGTGAGCCAAGAGTTCTTAGCCTCACCAAAGTTTGGAGCATCCTTACCAGCTATCATCTGAGAATAAACATATGGCTCAGTTCTATGAATCTCGCTAATGTTTTCAATGTAAGCTGGACATGTACGAGTATATACCTGCCAAGCACGATTACCACGTCCAACCACGGTCTCAGCAATGGAAATCCATGGGTTGTTGTGACAGAAGATACCTGCGTTCTCCTTGTAACCGCCTGGATAAGAAGTAATCTCACCTAATTCAACATGGTACTTGGTGTAGCATGGCTGAAGAAGTACGATACCATACTTGCTGTCGAGACGTTCCTCAACCGATTTCATTGCCTGAAGACATTTTCCTTCCTCAAGACCGATTTCAGCCATAACACAGAATCCCTGTGGCTCAATGAAAATCTGAGCTTCGTCATTCTCCTTTGTACCAATCTTGTTAGAGAAAGCATCGTATGCACGAAGATACCAATCTCCGTCCCATCCACTTTCAAGGACGGCTTTCTCCATATCAGCAATATGTTTCTCTGCCTCGTCTGCTTCAGCATCTAAGCCTCTGTGACGGCAGATTTCTACATAATCTTTTCCATATTTTACAAACATACCAGCGATGAATACCGATTCTGCAACTGGTCCTTCTGATGGTCCGAAGGTCTGGAAGGATTCACCTGGCTCCTTTGAGAAGCAGTTAAGGTTCAAACAATCGTTCCAGTCAGCACGACCAATCAATGGAAGCTTGTGAGGTCCTAAGTGCTCTACTGTGTAATTGAAAGAGCGACGTAAATGCTCCATGAAATCAGTTGCCTTCGAAGGATCACTGTTGTATGGTGTCATCTCATCTAAGATAGTATAATCGCCTGTTTCTTTAATGTAAGCAGCAGTACCAGCAATGAGCCATAATGGATCATCGTTAAATCCACTTCCGATATCTGCATTACCGCGCTTGGTAAGTGGTTGATACTGATGGTAAGCACTACCATCTTCAAACTGTGTAGCAGCGATGTCGAGAATTCTTTCTCTTGCACGATCTGGAATCAAATGTACGAAACCAAGAAGATCCTGACAAGAATCTCGGAATCCCATTCCACGACCAATTCCTGACTCATAGTAAGAGGCAGAACGTGACATGTTAAAGGTTACCATACACTGATACTGGTGCCAGATATTAACCATTCGATCCAACTTCTCTTCGGAAGAAGAAACTGTAAAGTGATCCAAGAGATTGGTCCAGTAAGCTTTCAAATCAGCAAGTGCCTGGTCTGCTTTCTCGGTAGTATCGAAATGCGAAAGTAATTCTTCCGCAGGTTTACGGTTTACGCGACGAGAATTGATAACAATGTCGCGAACCGGTGTTGTCTGTGGTGTAGAACAAATATCTTCCTCGAACTTCGCATCGTCTGGAACTTCTACATATCCTAATACAAATACGAAGGTCTTCTCTTCGCCAGCAGCAAGCGTGAGGTCGATGCTATGTGAACCAATTGGTCCCCATCCGCTTGCAACGCTATTTGCAGATTTACCATCTGCGACACAAGCTGGCATACGATTCTCGCCATATGCACCTAAGAAGGTATCACGATCCGTATCAAATCCGCTAATCTCTGAGTTTACGGAATAAACGGCATAGTGATTACGACGCTCGCGATACTCTGTCTTGTGGTAGATGGTAGAATCATGAATTTCTACCTCGCCAGTAGAGAAGTTACGCTGGAAGTTTGTCATATCATCCATTGCGTTCCAGAGACAGAACTCAACATAAGAGAAAAGTGTAAAGTTCTTAGCTGCAGCTGTTGTATTCTTAAGTGTGATTTTATTAATCTCACAATTGTATCCCATAGGAACAAAGGCGGTAAGCTCTGCAGAAATTCCGTTTTTAGCACCTTCGAATACCGAATAACCTAGTCCGTGACGACAAGTATAGTGGTCTAATTCGGTTTTGGTAGGCATCCAACCTGGATTCCAGATAGAATCGCCTTCTTTTATGTAATAGTAGTGTCCATTGCTATCCAATGGAATATTATTGTAACGATATCTAGTTAAGCGGAGTAGCTTTGCATCTTTGTAAAAGCTATAACCACCGCAGGTGTTTGAGACAAGTGAAAAAAAGTTCTCACATCCAAGATAATTAATCCATGGTAATGGAGTTCTTGGAGAAGTGATTACATATTCTTTCTTGGCATCATCAAAATGACCAAACTGCATAAAAAACCTCCCGATTTCAAAGTTAAGAATAAAAAGTCATATAGTTGCACATTTCGTAAAATCTGCGAGAAAAATAACCATCTAGAGCGAAAACGATTAAGTTTCTCTGAAAACTATAAATAGAATATGCCCTGTCACTCGAAAATGCAAGCTTTTTTTGAAAAAAATATTTACTAAAAAAGGGAAACATGATTTGTGCAAAAAGATGAGTTTCGTAAATATGCGCTAAATTGTCCGAAAATTTAAAGAAAATGGAATTGAAATCGGATAAAAAGCCGAAAACGTTTAAGAAAAAGCTTGATTTTGGAAACTAAATTGGTTAAATTATTATAGAAGAGTATTGAAGAGTATTTCAATGGAGAATATGTGATAAAGGTAAAAGAAACGGAAATATAGGAGCCCTAGAAAGGCAAGAGAGTTTCTTTTAGAATGGTGAGATATGGTTTCGTTAAAGGACATTGCACAATACTGTGGCGTTTCGACGGCTACAGTAAGCAAGGCTTTGAATGATCAAAGTGATATTGGACAGAAGACAAAAGAGAGAATTCGCCAGGTGGCAAATGATATGGGATATTTTCCCAATTCTGCTGCGCGTGCATTGAAAACGAATAAATCGCATAATATAGGTGTACTATTTCAGGATGAGGCAAATTCCGGATTAAAGCACGACTATTTTTCCGGAGTACTGAATGGATTTAAGGTGTGTGCAGAAGAGAAGGGATATGATGTAACCTTTATTAATACCTTTTTTGAAAATCGCAAGATGTCTTACTATGAGCATTGCAAATATCGTAACTTTGATGGAATTGTAATTGTATGTGTCGATTTTCGAGAGCCAGGAGTACAGGAGCTGATTTCCAGTGATATTCCGGTTGTTACAATAGATTATGTGAATCATGATTGCCCTGCGGTTAGCTCTAATAACGTAAAAGGAATTCAGGATTTGCTACAATACGTGTATGAGAGAGGTCATCGTAGAATTGCATATATTCATGGTCAGGATGGCTCTTTTGTAACAAGAGAGCGTTTGACGAGTTTTTATCGTACTGCAGAAGAGTTAGGATTAGAGATACCGGAGAATTATGTAAGAGAAGCTGATTACTTGCAGACAGAGAAATCAGAAGAAGAAACAAGGCAACTTCTTAAATTAAAGAATCCGCCAACTTGCATTTTTTACCCAGACGACACTTCCTACATAGGAGGAAGAAATGCAATTCGTTCAATGGGACTTCGAATTCCGGATGATATCTCGGTAGTGGGTTATGATGGAAATCGAGTGGGACAGCTACTGTATCCTCGCGTTACCACAATTGGACAGGACACAGATTTGATAGGAAAGAGAGCAGCAGAGATTTTGGTTGACACAATTGAGCGACCTAAAATTACATTGTGCTCTCATGAAATCGTAGATGGAATACTCTTAGAGGGAGAATCTGTTGCGGATATCAGAGTAGAGTAACCGTCGTCTGATTACAGCTTGGATTACAAGCGCAATTGTGTAAAAGATAAATTACATAAAAGATAAATTACGTAAAAGAGAGATTACATAAAAGATAAATTACGTAAAACAAAGGAATTTCTTAGAAGAAAGTAACTGCATGAAATATCTGGAATCGCCACTTCCCAAATTCATGCAATTACATATAAAATGAAATAAGTCTAGCGAACTGCCAAGGGATGATTACACATCATCCTTTGGCAGTTCGTCTATGATATGGCGTCCAAGCTTGGTCTGACTTAAAAGCAGAAGGCTTAATTGAAAGCAATGCTCGTCGATATTGTTGTGCCCCTTCTCGCGAGTCCAATATTCTGGTCGAGTTGTAACAAGAAAACGCGTAGAATAGGGAATTAGACCGATGGAGCTCCATTTTTCTTTGAGATAGCATGTGAGGCTATCACAATCATAAAATGGAGTCCGTACATCTTCATAGAGCCAGGTGTTTTCAGGCATGCATAGATGAAGCAATGGCGCTTCGCTAAATGAAAAATCAGAATGAAAAATATCTTCTTCCAGCTCAATACCGAAACGATATATTTCTGTCATAAGCGCAACTTTGGTTTCTGCATCAAGATTAGCTGCAGTAATTTTTGCGTGAATGATTGGTTCCTCGGGTGTAGATAATGTTGTGTTCGTCATAAGTACTCCTTTACTTCTGGTAAAAACGTTATAGATATTGCAAACATTTAAAATGAGTATGACAAAACGATGGAACTCTTTTAAAATGATTGGATAAGGGTAAGTCTACGCTCTTTCTAATGTGAAGTAAAGAAAAAATAGTCGACAAAACTTGACAATGAACTGACAAAATTTGTTTATAATGATTAAGGTGAGCACTTGGTTTTTAAACGAAATGGGGCTAAAAAATAAGGGGAAAAAAGCAGAGGATAAGAGCAATAGGCCGAATAAGCAATAGGTCAAATAAGCAATAGGTCGAATAAGCAATAGTATGTTTGAAAAATAAGTGTATAATATGAGGAAAGAAGAAAAAAGAGAGAAATAACTAGAAAATGAAACATAAGAAGGGGAAGAGGAATGAATACAGTAGTTGTGGCAGATGACAACAAGAAGATGGTTCAATTAGTGACTGCAATTATTGAAACTAGGGAAAATTACAAGGTAGTAGGTACAGCAGAAAATGGAAAAGAAGCCCTTGCGCTAGTGCAAGAGTTAAAGCCAGATCTTTTAATTCTAGATATTATGATGCCACTTTTGGATGGATTAGAAACATTAGAGATTCTCAATGAACAGCAAAAGACTCGACCTAGAATCCTATGCATTAGTAATATGGGGGCAGATGGAGTAACCAGTCGCGCATTAGAAAAGGGTGCGGATTATTACATTGTAAAGCCTTTTTCTGAGAGAAGTGTGCTAAATGGAATTGATATCGTTATGAACAGGAAGCAGTTGGGAAAACCACAAAAACAGGCAAACCTGCAGCAATTTGTAACACAGTTAATTCGTGAAATCGGAATTCCAGCGAAATTAAAGGGATATCAATATATTCGAGATGCCCTAATTCTATGCAATGAACAACCAGGTTACCTGGATAATATTACAAAGAGCCTGTATCCACATTTGGCAGAAAAATATAAATCTACAACCATCGGAGTGGAACGTGCGATTCGCAATGCTATCGAAATCGCTTGGGAAAAGGGAGACATCAAACGTCTGGATGATATGTTTGGCTATACGGTAAATGAACTAAAGGGGCGCCCGACAAATTCAGAATTTATTGCTCTCATGTCTGACTACATACAATTATCTTTGCATGAACTATAAACTTTAAACTATCTCTACATGAACTAAAAAATGTTTTCATGAACTAAAAAATGTTTTCATGGACTAAAAATGTTTTCATGGACTAAAAAATGTTTATATGAACTATAAAATAGGCTGTAGCATCTTTATGGGTGCTACAGCCTATTGGCATAGGGGAGTGGGTAATTTGAAAAGTGTGATAGCAATGTTCTCGTTAGGCGGTAGTCGACGCAAGCTGACGGGGAGGAGCAGGTTGGGCAAATCATCAAAAAGAGCCAGACACGTGGAAATCGATGAAGAAATGAACGATATGCCGGGAGAAAATCATCAAAAAGAGCCAGACTCGTGGAAATTGATGAAGAAATGAACGATATGCCGGGAAAAAAGCATCAAAAAGAGCCAGACTCGTGGAAATTGATGAAGAAATGAACGATATGCCGGGAAAAAATCATCAAAAAGAGCCTATCCCCGTGGAAATTGATGAAGAAATGAACGATATGCCGGGAAAAAGACATCAAAAAGAGCCTATCCCCGTGGAAATTG
Source organism: Agathobacter sp. (assembly GCA_045641745.1). Taxonomy (GTDB): domain Bacteria; phylum Bacillota; class Clostridia; order Lachnospirales; family Lachnospiraceae; genus Roseburia. The sequence continues at coordinate 28,217 of JAZUHO010000115.1, forward strand.
ATGAAGAAATGAACGATGTGCCGGGAAAAAGACATCAAAAAGAGCCTATCCCCGTGGAAATTGATGAAGAAATGAACGATATGCCGGGAAAAAATCATCAAAAAGAGCCTATCCCGTGGAAATTGATGAAGAAATGAACGATGTGCCGGGAAAAAATCATCAAAAAGAGCCTATCCCCGTGGAAATTGATGAAGAAATGAACGATATGCCGGGAAAAAGACATCAAAAAGAGCCTATTCCCGTGGAAATTGATGAACAAAGAGGCAATATGCCAGGAGAAAATCATCAAAAAGAACCTGCCGCTAGGGATTTCGATGAATACTGCAAGAAAAATGTTGTGACAAAAACACTCCACCCAAAATACCGCAACAAAAAAGCTACAACAAAAAAGCTACAACAAAAAAGCTGCAACAAAAAAGCTGCAACACATAACAAGATGTGCTACAGCCTATGGTGTTTTATGATAAATGAAATAGTCGGAACTTAGTCGGAACTTAGTCGGAACCTAGTCGGACACGAGGTTCGTAATCCAGACACCACGCTTAACGAGGACATATCCGATGGCGAGCTTGATAATGTCAGCAGCTTGTACAAGTGTAAAGATTACCAAGATGTGAAGCGAGGTAAAGCTACTAAGTGTGAAAGCTATGGTTACGGGAACTGCCCATGTGAAAACACTATCAAAAATAAAGGTGATGAGTGTTTTACCGCCGGAACGGAGTGTGAAGTAAAGTGCATTCAAATACCCCTGTACTGGGAAAAAGAGTGCATTAATTCGAATAAAATTAGTTGCAAGTGCGCGAACCTCAGGTTCAGTATCATAAAGAAGAGGGAAGGCTCCTGCAAGTAGTTCAAGGATAGCAGTTAGCACAAGACAAATCCCCGCAGTAAACCACATGAGGTGGAAGGCATTTTCTTTTGCTTCTTCAAATTTCCCTTCGCCAAGCGTCTGGCCACTTAAAACACCTACTGCATTACCAAGGGCAATGAAGACGACGTTTAAAAGGTTACAGAGTGCGTTGGAAATGTTAAGTCCGGCAATTACCTCCAATCCGCAGAGGGAATAGCTTTGTGTCATCGCGGCAATACCGCCAGCCCAAAGGAATTCGTTGAAAAAGATAGGGATACCTTTGAAAAGAATTCGCTTGCATAAATCCCTTGGAATAAGGATGGTACGATACAATCCCTGTAAAAAGGCGAAGCGAGCTTTGTGCGTATGTGCGTATACGATAACAATGGTCATTTCTACGATTCGCGCTAATACGGTTGCCAAAGCGGCTCCTTTGACACCAAGTGCTGGAAGACCAAATTTTCCAAAAATAAGTAGATAATTGAATACGATATCTACAACCACCGAAGCAACTCCTGCAATCATTGGAGTTACGCTTTCGCCAGTTTCACGAAGGGTACTTGCGTAAATCTGCGTGATTACGAAAGGAATTGTGTTCGCAAACATGATATGCAAGTAATCCTGTGCCAGCGACATGGTAAGTGCTGCGTCCATGGTTGCACTTTCCCCGTGAAGATATAGCTGGATTAGGTTTGCACCAAAACAGGTAAAAATGGTAAGTCCAAACAGGAGGCAAATACCACAAATCCAGATCTTGATTCGGAAGGTATTTCGAAGACCTTCCATATTCTTTTGTCCGAAGAACTGGGCTCCATAGATACCCGGTCCGGATATTCCACCGAAAATAGCTAAGTTAAAGATAAAAATAAGTTGTCCAATGATAGAAACAGCGGTTATGGCTTCGGTTCCCAAGCTTCCAACCATAACATTGTCAATCAAACCTACCATGTTGGTGATTCCATTTTGAATCATCATTGGAATGGCGAGCTTTAACGCCTTTTTGTAAATTTCTTTTTGGTTTGTCATAATAATCCTCATATCATATATTTTTCATAGTTCGATAGGTAGCCTCCGAAAACGTTAGACACTTCAAAGGCTAATACGTTGACATTATATCAAAATATGGAAGGAACGCAACTGTTGGATGCTGTAATTGTACAAAAAATTGCAACAAAACAAAAAACAATAACAATTATAATCAGACAATTATATATTAAATATACAAATAAATAGAAAATAGTGTTGACACAGTTAAATTATGGTGGTATATTAAGCACAACAAAACAAATCAAACATATGTGAGATAAAAAGACGACAGACGTGAAGGAAGTAGCTGATGAGGAATTAGTCGAAGGCGAAGCAGTAACGGAGGTCGAACAAGCACAAGAGAGAGGGTGCTTGAATTTAGGAACAGGAGGTACGGTCCAAAAGGAACTTAACTTTGTAAGAAGCAACCCAGCACCACCCATTTTGATCGGGAAAACAGTAGCAATAGCAGGAAAATGTTGGACAGAACTTTGAATACGATAAGTTCATATAATACAAAGCCGGTCCAAGAAAGCAACTGGAATACAGAAGATAGAAAATGGAACGATAAATGAAAAGTGAGGTACAGACCATTGGAGACGGAAGTTATGTAGGTGTCACGTGATGTAAAGAAATCATGTGGCACCTATTTTATATGGAACCAAGCGCTAGACGGAAAAGTAAATTAGGGTTGATAAAGAACCTGTGCACTAGACGGAAAAATAAATCAGGGTTCATAAAGAACCAGAGCGTTAGATGGAAAAATAAATCAAGGTTCATAATTGATTAGAAATAAGATATGTAAGATGAGATAAGTGCTGTAAATAGTATTTTGGCATCTGTGCACAATGATTTCATGACAAAAAGCACCATGGTTGTGTAGAGTGTTAGAAGTAAGGGTGAATAGAACGATAAGATGTAGTTATAAGAATGGTACTGTTAGTTAAAAGGATATGGAACGAGGCGCGATTCATTTGGTTATTTTTTAAAAAATTTGGATAGCGCCTATTTTGATATCGAAGTCAAGTGAAATATTTAATAAAAGAATAGAAGATATTTGTACAATCTGCCCCATGACGTGATATACCATATATTGTATAATTTCAAACAGTGGTTAACAAAAGGTTGTGAGGAGAATAATATGACAGGTGATGTGTTAGACGAAGTAATGTTAAAGGGAACTTGCAAGGGAAAAGCAGATGCAATCGTAGATTGTCAGTGTAATATTGAGAATGCACCACAGTGCTGTGATCAGGCAGAAAATTGTATGTTTTATTCCTATTACAAATGTAGCAAACAGTGGAAACGGTTAGCGTAGTTTTAGACTTAAATCATAATTTACCATGAAACAGGTGTATATATTGGAGAGATGTGAAAGCAGAAAGGGAAGCTTTCAATTGGGGGGAAGAACTCTTGGTGTCGATGTAGACGTACCAAGAGTTTTTTGCTATGATAGAGGCTAAAATGTGCAATCTATAAGATACGAAATATAAAAAATGAATGGAAATAGATGAAAAGACGGTTGTTGTATGAAAAAGATTTTAGTGTTGAGTGATTCTCATGGGAATGTAAACAATATGATATTGGCGGTTAAGCGCGAGAATCCGGATATGATTCTTCACCTAGGAGACTGTATGGCGGATGCGCTTTTTCTTCATAAAAAGTTTCCGAATATTCCAATGGAGCAGGTTCCAGGAAATTGCGATTATAGCCAGGAATTTGCGGAACGACTGATTGAAGTGGAGGGAAAGAAGATTTTTTTCTGCCATGGGCATTCCTTGAATGTGAAAGCAAGTTATCTTCCGCTTCAGATGCGAGCGAGAGAAATGGAAGCGGATGCAGCGCTTTTTGGACATACGCATCAGATTTTTTACGATAAGCACAATCATATCAATTTCTTGAATCCGGGAAGTATTGGCGCACCGAGATATGGAAATGAGCCTTCCTATGGACTGGTACTTGTTGATGAGGGGACAGGAAGCTTGGACATAGGCGTGCGATATTTGGAGTAATAATTAAGGAGTATATATGAGCGAGAGTAGACAGAGTGATTTGGGGAAACTTCCTATTAATGGGCTGATGGTTAAGATGGCAATTCCATCTATTGTGGCCCAACTAATTAATATTTTATATAGCATTATTGATCGAATTTATATCGGTCATATCAAAGGTGTCGGAGCAAGTGCATTAACTGGTGTGGGACTTACGTTTCCAGTTATTATGTTTATATCCGCTTTTTCTATGATTGTGGGAGCAGGTGGCTCGCCACTGGCATCCATTGAGTTGGGAAAAGGCGACCGAAAAAAAGCGGAGGAAATTCTTGGCTGCGGTGTTTTCTTATTACTAAGCTTCGCAGTCGTGCTGATGGCCTTCTTTTATATTTTTAAGCGACCACTTCTCTTTTTGTTTGGAGCAAGTGAGGTTACGATAACCTATTCGGATATGTATCTGACCATCTATTTAGTTGGAACCATTGCAGTTATGCTGTACATGGGACTAAATTCTTTTATCATTGCGCAGGGAAAGTCGATTACCGCCATGTTTTCGGTGGGAATTGGTGCAGTGCTGAATCTTATTTTGGATCCTATTTTTATTTTTGTGTGCAATATGGGTGTGCGAGGAGCAGCTGTGGCAACAATCATTTCTCAGACGGCGAGCGCGGTATGGGTTCTGTATACGTTGTTGAATAAGGAGGCATCGTTGACACTTCGTAAGGAGTACATACGTCCAAACAAACGAGTGCTGCAATCGATTTTAGGACTGGGATCGGCGCCTTTTATTATGTCTTCGACGGAAAGCTTGATTAGTATTGTGATTAATCATGGATTGTCTACCTACGGAGGCGATATGTATGTGGCATCCTTTACGATTATTCAAAGTATTGTGCAAATGATTTCCGCACCTGTGCAGGGCTTTACCCAGGGAGTGCAGCCGATTATTAGCTATAACTATGGAGCGGGAAAATATTCGCGTGTGCGCAGCACCTATCGAAGAATGATTTCGATTACCTTCCTATTTGTATTTACGTTTTCGTTTATTGTACGTAGAATGCCAGAAACCTTTGCTGCTATATTTACGAAAGATGTGGAGTTGATTTCCTTGGTAGGAGAAGTGCTTCCTATTTTCATCTTTGGTATGCTGGTGTTTGGATTGCAAAACGGAATTCAGCCAACATTTGTAGCCTTGGGACAGGCGAAGATTTCTTTATTTATTGCAATTTTAAGAAAGATTATTTTACTGATTCCACTGGCAATTATTTTCCCACACTTCTGGGGAGTTATGGGCATATACTATGCTGAACCGGTTTCTGATATCTTGTCGGCACTTACGGCATCTACGCTATTTCTACTTGTGATTCCACGCATTGTTCCGAGGGAGGATGCAAAACGCGTGGAGTCTTAGCAGGCGAGGGCGCGCATAATAAGGGAAAAATTACCAAGAAAAGGCGAGCAATAAGAAGCTTGAAAGGACACTTTCACGAAGTGTAGTATAAAAGTGTTGACGAATTTCATGAGTATGCTATAATGTCGATTAATGTAGGCATAGTAGAGAGACTAGCAATAACAAGGAATTATAGGAAAGACATTAAGGAGATTGGAAAATGGTTAAGGTAGTGAAGTTCGGCGGGAGCTCACTTGCAAGCGCAGAGCAGTTTGCGAAGGTGGGAGATATCATCCGTGCAGATGCATCAAGAAAATTCGTAGTGCCAAGTGCACCTGGAAAAAGAAATGCGAAGGACACAAAGGTAACGGATATGCTGTATGCATGCTATGCGTTGGCTGAAGAGGATAAGGAATTTCGCGTTCAAATGATGAAGATTAAGGATCGTTATGATTCTATTATCAATGGCTTGAATTTAAAGTTATCTTTAGAGGAAGAATTCAAAAAGATTACGGAGAATTTTAAGGCAAAGGCGGGAGCTGATTATGCTGCAAGCCGTGGAGAATACTTAAATGGTATCATCATGGCAAACTACCTTGGATATACATTTGTTGATTCGGCAGAGGTTATTTTCTTCGACGAGGATGGAAATTTTGACGCACATAAGACGGATAAAGTGCTTTCAAAACGCCTAGAAAATCTCGAGAATGCAGTCGTTCCAGGCTTCTATGGTGCGAATCCAGACGGAAGTGTTCGCACCTTTTCAAGAGGTGGTTCCGACATTACGGGTTCTATTGTTTCGAAAGCTGTACACGCGAGTGTATATGAGAACTGGACAGATGTGTCTGGATGTTTGGTTGCAGATCCACGTATTATTAAAGATGCAAAACCAATTAAGGTGATTACGTATCGTGAGCTTCGCGAGTTATCTTACATGGGGGCATCGGTATTGCATGAGGATGCAATTTTCCCTGTTCGTAAAGCAGGAATTCCAATTAATATTAAGAATACAAATGCTCCAGAGGACGAGGGCACTATGATTGTTGAGAGCACTTGCCAGAAACCTGAGTTTACCATCACTGGTATCGCTGGAAAGAAGGGCTTTGTTGCTGTTAACATTGACAAGGATATGATGAATGCAGAGGTTGGCTTCTGTCGTAAAGCACTTCAGGCGTTTGAAGAGAATGGAATCTCTATCGAGCACATGCCTTCTGGTATTGATACCATGACCGTTTTTGTTCATCAGGAAGAGTTCGAAGGAAAAGAGCAGCAGGTGATTAGTTCGATTCGTCAGATGGCAAAGCCTGATTTAATCGAGCTTGAGGCAGACTTGGGATTGATTGCAGTCGTAGGTCGTGGAATGCGTTCGAATCGTGGTACAGCAGGTCGCATTTTCTCAGCGCTTGCACATGCCAACATCAATGTTCGCATGATTGATCAGGGATCTTCTGAGCTTAACATTATCATTGGTGTAAGCAATGACGATTTTGATGATGCAATTAAGGCAATTTATGATATTTTCGTAGAGACAAGACTGTAAAGACGTGTTTGGGAGCAAGTTTTATCCAACTAGATATATCATTCTAGAGCTGAAAAAATGTAAAAGGAAATCAAGCATCAATTTAGCGAGTAAGGTAGGAAATTGATGCGTGAGAGCCGGAAAAAATGGAATGAAGCATCAATTTAGCGAGTAAAGCATGGAATCGATGCGAGAAAAACGGAAAAAAAGAAAAGGAAGCATCAATTTAGCGGACAAAGCATGGAATCGATGCGTAAAAACCGGATAAAAAGGAAATCAAGCATCAATTTAGCGAGTAAAGTACGAAATTGATGCGAGAAAAATGGAAAATCTGGAAATAATGCATCAATTTAGTGGGTAAAGATAGAAATTGATGTGTGAGAACCGGAAAAAGCGAAAATGAAGCATCAATTTAGCGGGTAAAGCAGGAAATCGATGCAAGTGAGCCGGAAAAAGGAAATAAAGAATGTGTAACATAAGGATACTCTTTTTCATAGATTATATGGAAGAGAGTGTCCTTATTTTATTGGAGAGTCAATATGGAAAAGGCGACGTTAGTAATTTCATCGGATGCAAGACAAGTGAGCCTTGTAGAGCAGCTACAAGCGCAAAAGAGAAAAGTGTATTTAGATCCAGAAAAACGGTTGGAACAAATGCTTGCGATTCTGCGCAGATGTGGAGAAATTATTCTCCCAACACCCGTTACACGGTTAAACGGCTTTTTTGAGGTGGAACGTTTACAGGAATTGATAGCGATGGTGAGCGAGGAGAATGCATGCATGAAGTTTCAAGTGTTTGGTGGTGCATTTGATGAAAAGTGGCTATGTTTTTTGGAAGAAAATCATATCCTTTTCCATGACTTTATGACGGAAGAAGCCGTGTTGACAGCAAATGCGTCGATCACCGCAGAGGCGGCGCTAGCAGAGTTGATTCAGACTTCGCCATATGAAATTGCCAATAACAAGCAGGTGGTACTTGGGTTTGGCAGATGTGGCAAGGAGATGGCAAGGGTGCTTTCGGCTATTGGAGGCAAGGTGACCGTTCTTGCCAGAAACAAAGAACAGAGAAAGGAAGCTCGAGCCAAGGGATACGAGGCTAGTGATTTGGCTTATCGAATGGAAGAGTGTTGTGGAGCAAAGGCGATTATTAACACCATTCCGGCGCCAGTAGTATCCGAGGAACTAATCGCAGGATTATACAAGGATACGGTAATTATCGATTTGGCATCGAAACTAGGTGGTGTGGATTTTGATGCGGCAAAGCGAGCGAAGATTGTTACCAAGCATGCGCTGGGACTTCCAGGAAAATATGAAACCAGTTCGAGTGGAACCATTTTAGCAAAGGATTATATCAGGCACTCGCTTCACTATGATGTATGTGGAGAGGATACGCTATGGATTTATCAGGTGTTCGTATAGGATATGGAATTACGGGATCATTTTGTACGTTTTCCAAAACGAAAGAGGCGATGAAGGAACTTAAGAAGTTGGATGCGACGATTCTTCCAGTGTTTTCTTATATGGCGGCTTCAACCGATACCCGGTTTGCAGAGGCACAGAGCTTTCAACAGGAAATCACCAATATTGCGGGGAACAATCCTATTACTACAATTGTGGATGCGGAGCCCGTTGGACCCAAAAAACTATTTGATGTTATGGTGATTGCTCCCTGTACGGGAAATACCATTGCAAAGCTTGCCAATGGGATTGTGGATACGCCAGTTCTTATGGCGGCGAAGGCGCATATGCGAAATCTTAAGCCCCTGGTGATTGCGGTGTCTACCAATGATGCTATGGGGGCCAATTTCAAAAATATTGGCCTTCTCATGAATACCAAAAACATCTATTTTGTACCATTTACGCAGGACGACAGTGAGCGTAAGCCGAACTCTCTTGTGGCCGACCTGACTTACATGCCAGCCACCATTGAGGCTGCACTACAGGGCCGTCAGCTCCAACCCGTCCTTCGATAACCCTCCGGGCCACCCTTTTTTTGGGTGGCCTTATTTGTTTGCGTTCTCACTGACCAGGGCGTCCACCATAGGCACAATTCGACTAAAGCGTATTTACAAGTTGCCGCACATACTGCTACGACTTTATTGGCAGTCCGCCAACCTCTGGACTTGCGCCCCCTGCTGTCCGCCAAGGTTGGACGGGACGCTGCACCTACCATCGCTAAACAGATGCTCTCAGAATGCTTATAATAAGGCGGTTGCGAAAACTCACGCGATTCGAAGCGAATCGCGCTCAAACAGTTCTTCGCCGCCTTGCATTATCTTCGAGCATCTGTAAAGCGCTGATACGGTTCGCTTTACGTCCAACATTTTTGGCGAACAGCAGGGGGCGCAAGTACAGATTTTGGCGAACTGTCAATAGCATAAAGTCGTAGCAGTATGTGCGTTGCAACTTGAAATTAAGCGTCCGGAGAATTGTGCCTATGGTGGATGCCCTAGTCAGTGAGGGATACAAAGAAAAGAGCCACCCAAAAAAGGGTGGCCCGGAGGGAACCTACAAGGCGAGCTCCACTTGATAGTGGTCGAGCCAGTAGTTGACCTGTAGGTAGTAGGCAGCCAACTGCGGGTCGGCCATAAGCTGTCCAAACCATGGTGTGGTGTAGTTGCCTTGGGTTGGAGCGAGGAAGTCTTGCATGGCATTGGTGTCGATGAGGGCAAGAAGTGGACTGTAGCTATGGTTGAGAACTTCTGCAAGATTGGCTTTCAGAAGTGCCTCGTAGTTTGGATCGTAGGTCTTTGGGAAAGGACTCTTCTTGCGAGTACGAACCGATTCTGGAAGGAGACCGTGTGAAAGCTCGCGCAACAAATGCTTCACTTCCCCATTCTTAGTCTTCCATTCGTATGGAATGTTATAAAGGTATTCCGCCATCGGAAGCGACGCAAATGGCACGCGGGCATCCATGGAAAGGTAAGCTGCAAGACGGTCTGTGCGGTCCACAAGTGTTTGCATAAAGTAGCGAATGGTAAGGAACATTTTTTGCTGGTGCTCCGTAGCATCAGGAACCATGGAAAGCGCACGCTGATATTCCTCAGAAACATAGCTCTTCATATCCATCTTGGCGAGAAGCGGCTTGGATAACAAACGTTTTCTTGGGGATAAGTCTGGCATCCATGGGAAAGTTGTGGATAAGGTATCCTTGTGATACCAAGGGTAGCCACAGAAAAGTTCGTCAGAGCATTCCCCAGTTAAGACAACGGGATAATCCTTGCTCACCTGACGAAGAAAATACAAAAAGGAACTATCGATATCACCCATGGCAGGAGTATCGTGGGCAAGTACAGAATTCTTTAAGTAAGCAATTTGTTCCTCATTTCCGCAAATAATCTTTTGATGCTCGGTACCGAGGTAATCCACCATTTCATCCACAAACGGGTCATCGAGAGATGGCTGGAAAGCGTTGGCAATGAAATGCTTTTTGCTTCCTAGAAAATCAAAAGAGTAGGTGTGGCTGACCCCATCACCATAGGCCAACGCAGTGACGTAGGAAGAATCGAGACCGCCAGATAGGAGACTGGCAATCGGAGCCTTGGCATAAGCGGTAGTATGCACACTTTTCGTTAGTAGTTCATTGAGGCGAATCAAGGTGTCGGAATAAGAATCGGTGTGCTCCTTGGTTTGAAATGTATGGAAGGTAGTCTGCTGGATTCCATTTTTGGAAAAAGCGACGCAGGCGCCAGGTAACACTTGAAGAATGCCACGAAATACGCTTTTTCCAAGGGAAGAACTAGGACCCATCGCAAAAAGTTCATTCAACTCTTCCAAACCAATACGCGCACGCATACCTGGGTAGGCAAGAATAGAACGAAGCGTAGAGGCAAAAAGAAGACCATGCTGTGTCTGGTGATAGAAAAGTGGACGCAGTCCTAAGGCGTCACGATACAGGTAGAGAGTTTGCTTTGTAGAGTCCCAGAGAGCCAGGGCAAAGCTACCTTCCAGGTGACGAATAAAATCAGGCCCTTTGGCGAGATAGAGTTCAATTAAGATTTGCTCCTGACAGCGGTTGTGTGCGCTATCTGGAAGCAAAGAACGTAAAACTTCCCAGTTCGTGATGGTGCCGTCGTAGAGAATTGTAAAAGATGCCTCCGAAGAAGACGCAGAGGTACACGCACTGTCAATTGAGGCAAAACGGAAGGTGTAGGGTTGCGGCGCACGTGGAATGTCGCTTGGAAGGGTTGCGGCAAGAAGGGCGCCTTTTCCCATACGACCAAGTGGCAGACGGCAGACGTGGGTTTCATCTGGACCGCGATGCTTGGACGCCTTCAACATGGTCTCAATGACTTCATCTTGTGTCTCTTGGCCTGGTAGATAGGCTTCTGTTGCATAAAAAAAACCAGCAATATTGCTCATAATCACTCCGTAAAAATCCGTTATGATATGATATGCAATACTGCTGGAAAGTTTACACGTATTTGAAATTAGCGAACAGAAAGAAGGGCTTTCGCAAGCTGATCTCCACAAGAGGTATTCTTAAAACCACATTTAATACCTGAAAGGCGCTCAATTACTTCATCGGTACTAAGTCCTTCAACTAATCTACCAACGGCCTGAAGGTTGCCATTGCAACCGCCAGTATATGTAACGTTATGTACAATATTATCTTCGATTTCAAATTCGATTTTGGTGGAACAAGTTCCAGCTGTTTTATATTCGTAATGCATGTTGACTCCTTGTTTCTTTAGTACTTGCGTGCAAAAACACACAAGGTAATACAGTGTTTTGATGTTAGCCTATATTATAGCATGGGAAACTTATTTTTTCATATAGGACAAAAGAATTGTTTTTGGGAGAAAGAAGAGGAAAATGGAAAGGGGATAGGTTTTACAAAAAATTCACAAACTGTTAACGGCTTTTTATTGAGATATAGCCTATTTAGTGATACAATCTTAATATTGCGTGAGCAATGTGAGGAAATGGAATAGGAGTTAAAAAATGAGTTTATTAACGAATGTATTCGGAACGCACTCTGAGCGTGAGTTAAAGAGAATTTATCCAATTGCAGATAAAGTAGAATCATACAGAGAAAGTATGATGGCGTTATCAGATGAAGAGTTACAGGGGAAAACAAAAGAATTTAAGAATCGCCTACAGAAGGGTGAGACATTAGATGATATTTTACCAGAGGCATATGCAACCGTTCGTGAGGCGGCAAGACGTGTGCTTGGTATGGAGCATTATAGAGTACAGATTATCGGTGGTATTATTCTTCACCAAGGACGTATCGCAGAGATGAGAACTGGTGAAGGTAAGACCTTAGTATCTACCCTTCCTGCATATTTGAATGCATTGGAGGGAAAAGGCGTTCATATCGTAACTGTCAATGATTACTTGGCAAAGCGTGATGCGGAATGGATGGGACAGGTTCATGAGTTCTTGGGACTTAAGGTTGGTGTCATCCTTAACAGCATGAACAATGATGAGCGTAGAGCTGCATATGAATGTGATATTACATATGTAACCAATAACGAACTTGGATTTGACTATTTGAGAGATAATATGGTTATCTACAAAGAGCAGCTCGTGCAGAGAGGATTGCATTTTGCAGTAATCGATGAGGTTGACTCAGTATTGATTGATGAGGCGCGTACACCACTTATTATTTCAGGACAGAGTGGAAAGTCGACAAAGCTTTATGAGGCATGTGATATCCTTGCACAGCAGTTACAAAGAGGTGAGGACATTCCTGACTTCTCCAAAATGGATGCCCTTATGGGAATTGAGCAGGAGGAGACTGGAGACTTTATCGTTAATGAGAAGGATAAAGTAGTGAACCTTACTGGACAGGGTGTAAAGAAGGTGGAGAATTTCTTCCACATTGAGAACCTGGCTGATCCAGAGAATCTTGAGATTCAGCACAATATTATTTTAGCTCTTCGCGCGCATAATTTAATGTTTAGAGACCAGGATTATGTGGTAAAAGATGATGAGGTTATGATTGTTGATGAGTTCACTGGTCGTATTATGCCAGGTCGTTGTTATTCTGACGGCTTACATCAGGCAATCGAAGCAAAGGAACATGTTAAGGTTAAGAGAGAGAGTAAGACACTTGCAACGATTACTTTCCAGAATTTCTTCAACAAGTTTGACAAGAAATCAGGTATGACAGGTACTGCACTTACAGAGGAGAAGGAGTTCCGGGATATCTATGGAATGGATGTTGTAGAGGTTCCAACGAACCGTCCAGTAGCTCGTATCGATCATCAGGATGCGGTATATAAGACAAAGAAAGAGAAATTTGAGGCTGTTGTTCGTGAAGTAAAAGAGGCCCATGAAAAAGGACAGCCAGTTTTGGTTGGTACAATTACCATCGAGACTTCCGAATTGTTAAGCAAGATGTTAAAACGAGAGGGAATTCAGCATACTGTATTAAATGCGAAATTCCATGAGCAGGAGGCTGAAATCGTTGCACAGGCTGGACAGCATGGTGCGGTAACAATCGCTACAAACATGGCTGGTCGTGGTACCGATATTAAGTTGGACGATGATGCGAAGGAAGCAGGCGGATTAAAGATTATTGGTACCGAGCGTCACGAATCAAGACGTATTGACAATCAGTTGCGTGGTCGTGCTGGTCGTCAGGGAGATCCAGGTGAATCTAAGTTCTACATTTCTTTGGAAGACGATTTGATGCGTCTATTTGGATCGGAAAGATTGATGGATGTATTTAATACCATCGGTGTTCCAGAAGGAGAAGAGCTTCAGCATAAGATGCTTACCAACGCATTGGAAAAAGCGCAGCACAAGATTGAGTACAACAACTTTGGTATTCGTAAGAACCTGTTAGAATATGATCAGGTTATGAATGATCAGCGTGAGATTATCTATGCAGAGCGTCTTCGTGTATTAAATGGAGAAAGCATGCGTGATGTTGTTCTTAAGATGGTTCAAGACCATGTAGAGCAGACCGTAAATACCTGTATCTCAGAAGAAATCGATCGTTCTGAGTGGGATTTAACGGAATTAAATGAATTGTTATTACCAGTCATTCCAATTCATCCAGTAACAGAAGCAAGCATTTCTAATGTTAAGAATGGAAAACAGTTGATTCAGCATCTCAAAGAGGAAGCGGTTCGTCTGTATGAAGAAAAGGAAACGGAATTCCCAGAGCCAGAACAGTTCCGTGAAATCGAGCGTGTGGTTCTTCTTAAGGTAATTGACCGTAAGTGGATGGATCACATCGATGATATGGATCAGTTACGTCAGGGTATTGGACTTCAGGCATATGGACAGAGAGATCCACTTGTAGAGTACAAGATGGCAGGATTTGACATGTTTGATGAGATGACTGCAGCAATTCAGGAGGATACGATTCGTCTTCTTTACCACGTGCAAATTGAGCAGAAGGTGGAGCGTGAACAGGTTGCAAAGATTTCAGGAACGAATAAAGACGATTCTGCAGTTCGCGCACCAAAGAAACGTGAGGATGCAAAGGTTTATCCAAACGATCCATGTCCATGTGGAAGTGGAAAGAAGTACAAGCAGTGCTGTATGAGAAAACTGTAATATGGTTTGCATGACGATATTGAAATAAAAAAGATTACTAGGAGAAAGCAGTAGGATAATTCCTGCTGCTTTCTTCGTATATAAATTTCTATAAGTTAAAAAAAGCTCCGCGGGGATGCGACGGATGCAGACGATTTTAAGAGATGGGTTACAAAAGTCGAAGAAGGTGACAGAAGAACGTTTGTTTCAAGTGAACTGAAGGCGGAAGGATTATGGAGATTGAGTACGAGTTGGGAAATAATGTACCAAAACTGTTATTAGAACTTGGGACTGGTTTTATATTTGGTCTGTTCTCAGTCATAGTAACCTCAGAAAATAAAACAGAACATACATTCGAAAAATGCTGTACAATTGTAGGTGACTTTGTTATAATAAGGGCTAGGATTGGTTAGATTAATGCGAAAAGGGATTCATAAAGGAGGCTAACGTGGATCATTTTGTATTACATGCTCCATATCAGGCGACCGGCGATCAGCCACAGGCAATTGAAGCATTAGTAAAAGGTTTTGAAGAAGGAAATCAATTTCAGACATTATTGGGAGTGACTGGATCGGGAAAGACATTTACGATGGCAAACGTGATACAGGCATTGAATAAGCCGACACTTATCATTTCCCATAACAAAACACTGGCGGGACAGCTCTATGGTGAGATGAAAGAATTCTTCCCAGAGAATGCAGTAGAGTATTTTGTATCCTACTACGATTACTATCAGCCAGAGGCATATGTGCCACAGTCAGATACCTATATTGCGAAGGATTCTGCCATTAATGATGAGATTGACAAACTACGCCTTTCTGCAACCGCGGCACTTTCTGAGCGAAAGGATGTTATCATTGTTGCCAGTGTGTCATGTATCTATGGAATTGGTAGTCCGGATGACTATATGAATATGATGGTATCTCTTAGACCAGGAATGTTGAAGGATCGGGATGAGGTTATCAAGGAATTGATAGCGATGCAATATATTCGAAACGATTTAGACTTCAGACGTGGTACTTTTCGTGTGCACGGAGATGTGCTGGAAATCTTTCCTGCTTATGAGTCGGATAAGGCAATTCGGGTGGAGTTCTTTGGAGACGAGATTGATCGTATTACAGAAATAGATGTTATGACGGGAGAAGTGCGGTGTAGCTTACAGCATTGTGCGATTTTTCCAGCTTCTCACTATGTGGTTCCTCAGGAGAAGATGAATGCGGCTTGCGAAGAGATTGAGAAGGAAATGCAGGAACGTGTTAAATTCTTCAAGGGAGAGGATAAGCTGATTGAGGCACAACGTATCGCAGAGAGAACGAATTTTGATATCGAGATGATGCGTGAGACCGGATTCTGCAGTGGAATTGAGAACTATTCGCGTCATCTTGCGTTCCGTGAGCCTGGAGCAACACCAGAGACCTTGATGGATTTCTTCCCAGATGATTTCTTGATTATTGTGGATGAGTCCCATATTACGATTCCACAGGTGCGTGGAATGTATGCAGGAGATCGTTCCCGCAAGACAACCCTTGTGGATTATGGATTTCGATTGCCATCTGCACTGGATAATCGTCCCCTCAATTTTGATGAATTTGAAAGTAAAATAGATCAGATGCTCTTTGTTTCTGCGACGCCAAACGTCTACGAAGATGAGCACGAATTGCTGCGTGTGGAGCAGATTATTCGTCCAACAGGATTATTAGATCCAGAGATTTCTGTTCGACCGGTAGAGGGACAGATTGACGATTTGATCGGAGAAGTAAATAAAGAGATTAAAGCAAAGCATAAAGTATTAATTACGACGCTTACAAAGCGTATGGCAGAAGATTTAACGCAATACATGAGTGAATTGGGAATTCGTGTTAAGTATTTACACTCAGATATTGATACACTAGAACGTGCGGAAATTATCCGTGATTTAAGACTGGATGTATTCGATGTTTTAGTAGGTATTAACTTGTTACGAGAAGGTCTTGATATTCCAGAGATTACCTTAGTTGCTATCTTAGATGCAGATAAAGAGGGATTTCTACGTTCGGAGACTTCGCTGATTCAGACAATTGGACGTGCTGCGCGTAATAGCGAAGGGCATGTTATTATGTATGCCGATAAGATTACGGATTCCATGCGTGTGGCAATCGATGAGACTGCACGAAGAAGAGCGGTACAGCAGGCATATAACGAAGCACACGGAATTACACCAACTACAATACAGAAATCCGTGCGTGATTTGATTGCAATCTCTAAGAAAGTGGCAGCAGAAGAAATGAACTTCAAGACGGATCCAGAGTCTATGAGCCGTAAGGAGTTAGAGAAGCTTATTAAAGATATCCAGAAGAAGATGCAGAAGGCAGCTGCAGACTTGAACTTTGAAGCCGCAGCAGAGTATCGTGATCAAATGATAAATCTTAAGAATATGTTGCGGGAGATAGAGACAGCAGAATAGAAAGGAATGCAAAGTGGCTAAGAAAGAACGAAAATATATTAAAATACGAGGCGCAAATGAACACAATTTAAAGAGCGTAAGCATCGATATTCCAAGGGATGAGTTTGTTGTATTAACAGGACTTTCCGGCTCGGGCAAATCCTCTCTTGCATTTGACACTATCTACGCAGAAGGACAGCGTAGATACATGGAGTCCTTATCTTCCTATGCAAGACAGTTCTTGGGACAGATGGAGAAGCCAAATGTGGAATCCATTGAAGGACTTCCACCAGCAATATCCATCGATCAGAAATCTACGAACCGAAATCCGCGCTCTACGGTCGGAACCGTAACGGAAATCTATGATTATTTCCGACTTCTTTATGCAAGAATCGGAGTGCCGCATTGTCCAAAATGTGGCAAAGAAATCAAGAAACAGACAATTGATCAGATTGTAGATACTGTTCAGAAATTGCCAGAGAGAACCAAGGTGCAGATTCTTTCACCGGTAGTCCGCGGGCGCAAAGGGGAACATCAGAAGCTATTTGAGAAAGCAAAAAAAAGTGGCTATGTACGTGTTGTGGTAGACGGAAACATGTATGAACTCACAGAAGAAATCCCTATGGACAAGAACATCAAGCATAATATTGATATCGTAATTGACCGACTGGTTATCAAGGAAGGCATTGAGAAGCGATTGGCAGAATCCTTAGAGAATGCATTTGCACTCGCAGAGGGAAATGCCGTAGTGGATGTAATTGATGGGGAACCAATGAATTTCTCAGAGAATTATGCATGTCCAGACTGTGGAATCAGTATTGATGAGATTGAACCAAGAAGCTTTTCCTTCAATAATCCATTTGGTGCGTGTCCTGTTTGTTATGGACTGGGCTACAAGATGGAATTTGATGAGAAACTAATGATACCAGATGGTAAGCTCTCCATTTCCGAGGGAGCAATTCAGGTGTGTGGTTGGCAGTCCTGCACGGATAAATCCAGCTATACCTATGCAACCTTGCGTGCGTTGTCCGAAGGCTATGGCTTGGATTTGGATGTTCCATATCGAGACTTACCGGAAGAAATGCGCCATATGTTTATTCATGGTGGGGATGGAAGAGGACTCAAGGTTCGCTATAAAGGGCAACGCGGTGAAGGCGTATATGACCTCGTTTGGGAGGGGCTAATTCGCAATGTAGAGAGACGCTATCGTGAGACTGCATCAGAAACCATGAAGCAGGAATACGAGCAATTTATGCGCATTACTCCATGTGCGGAGTGTCATGGCCAGCGATTAAAAAAGACATCTCTTTCGGTTACGGTAGGAGATTTGAACATCCATGAGATGACATCTATGTCCGTGAATGAGTTGTGCACATATTTGGAGAAGCTCACACTTACCAAGCAGCAGGAATTAATTGGAGAACAGATTTTGAAAGAAATACGTGCGCGTGTAGGCTTTTTGAAGGAAGTAGGACTCGAGTATTTGACCTTAACACGCGCAACCGGCAGTTTATCAGGAGGAGAGACACAACGAATCCGATTGGCAACACAGATTGGTTCTGGACTTGTTGGAGTTGCCTACATTTTGGATGAACCGAGTATTGGACTGCATCAAAGAGACAATGAAAAGCTGTTACGTGCGCTTATGAACCTAAAGAATTTGGGAAATTCTTTGATTGTGGTTGAGCATGATGAGGATACCATGCGCGCAGCGGATTACATTGTGGATATTGGACCAAAAGCCGGAAGTCATGGTGGAGAAGTAGTAGCGACAGGTACTGCGGAAGAAATCATGAAAAATAAGAAGTCAATTACGGGCGCATATTTGAGTGGTAGAATTCAAATTCCGGTACCGGAGGAGCGAAGAACACCTACGGGATGGCTTACCGTAAAAGGCGCAAGAGAAAATAACCTAAAGACTATCGATGTGAATTTCCCACTGGGAGTGATGACATGTGTAACTGGAGTGTCTGGTTCTGGAAAGAGCTCGCTCACGAACGAAATTCTATATAAGGAATTGGCAAGACAGTTGAATCGCGCCAGGGGATTATCAGGAGACCATGATGAAATTCTCGGTGTAGAACAGCTGGACAAGATTATAGATATTGACCAGTCTCCAATAGGAAGAACCCCACGTTCCAACCCAGCCACATATACCGGCGTATTTGACATGATTCGTGATCTTTTTGCGGCAACATCGGATGCAAAACAAAGAGGTTATAAGAAAGGACGTTTCTCTTTCAATGTAAAAGGAGGCCGTTGTGAGGCTTGTAGCGGAGACGGAATTTTAAAGATTGAAATGCACTTCCTGCCGGATGTATTTGTACCATGTGAGGTTTGTGAAGGAAAGCGCTATAACCGAGAAACACTTGAGGTAAAATACAAAGGAAAGAGTATCTACGATGTATTAGATATGACGGTGGAGGAAGCTCTGGATTTCTTTAAAAATGTGCCAAGCATTCACCGAAAGATACAAACGTTATACGATGTGGGACTTTCTTATATCAAATTGGGGCAACCTTCTACCGAGTTGTCTGGAGGTGAGGCACAACGTATTAAGCTTGCAACAGAATTGAGTAAGCGTAGTACAGGTAAGACGATTTATGTCTTGGATGAGCCAACTACTGGTTTGCACTTTGCAGACGTACACAAGCTGATTGAGATTCTTCGTAAATTGTCGGAGGGCGGCAATACGGTTGTGGTTATTGAACATAACCTAGATGTTATCAAGACTGCGGACTACATTATTGACATGGGACCAGAAGGTGGATCAGGAGGAGGAACCGTAATCGCACAGGGAACTCCGGAAGAGATATGTAAAGTAAAAGAATCCTATACAGGACAGTTTTTAAAACCATATTTGGAAAAGAAATAGTTGATTAAATGGGACTTAAGCACTATAATTAGAAATAGTAACAAAGCACTAGTTGAGAGGTGAACTATGGGCGATACGATTCTATTTATTAGTGACGAAAAGTCCCCTTTTTTTGTGAATTCCATTGTGGAGCGATTGGAAGCAAATTATGAGGTAAAACAAAGCAATGGATCCATACAAGAGTTAAGTGAAATAAAGACGGCACCCAATATTATTTTGCTGTATGCAGGGGAATCCATATATCAAAAAAAGAAGCAGTTGATATATTTACAAGATACCTGCATAGAAATGAATCGAAAAATTGGCGTGATAGGGAAACCGGAAGAACGGGGATTTGTGGTTGAAATCCTAACGGAGAATCAAATCTGGAAAGAATTTGATCGTCCGGTGGATATGCCTTATATGATAGATGAAATCCAGCAAGAACTAGAAAATCAAAAAAATGAAGAACTGAAGAAACATATCATGATTGTGGATGATTCTGCGATGACACTTCGAACGGTAAGAAGCTGGTTGTCACAAAAGTATAAGGTGAGTGTTGCGAATTCCGCAACGATGGCGATTAGCGTAATAACGAAGAAGCAGCCAGATTTGATATTGCTCGATTATGAAATGCCGGTGTGCTCAGGACCACTTTTACTTGAGATATTAAGAGGCGAAGAATCGACAAAAGATATACCAGTCTTTTTCCTGACTGGAAAAAATGATCCAGAAAGTGTGAAAAGCGCAATTAACCTAAATCCTGAGGGATATTTTTTAAAAACAATAAAGCCGATGGATTTGATTGCTGCAATTGATGAATATTTTGCGTCACATACATAGAGAAAAGACCATTTATTATGAATGTATTTTGTAATGAATGGTCTTTTTTAGGAGAACAATATGGAAAAAACAATCAGTAAGGAAGAATTTCGTAGAAAGTATCTACAATACAAAGAGAATCTTGAAGAAGAAATTTGCATGCAAGAAGCGGCTAGCGATGTGAAATCGGAAGATGAATGGGTTGCGTATTTAAAAAATCGTAGATCCATTATGCGCGGGATATATCAGGAGAATGAGGAGCTTCTTGCATCAAGCATATATCCGATTATCAGTGGTGAGATGCCAATAAATCAAGAGCTTGCAGATGAAATATTGGAGTTGGTTTCGGTGTACTGCAAAGATGGCTACAATGATATGGTTGCTGGCATTGATCTT
>JAZUHO010000116.1:0-24284 GCA_045641745.1 Agathobacter sp.
TTATGTTGCAAGAAAAGATAGCCCAATGATTATCGGTGTACAGGATGGAAATTGTTATATTGCATCGGATGTACCTGCAATTTTGAAATATGCACGTAACGTTTATTATATTGGTAATCTTGAAATTGGACGTCTTGCAAATGGAGAAGCTACTTTCTACAATCTTGATGGAGATGAGATTCAGAAAGAACTAGTTGAAATCAAGTGGAGTGAAGAGGCTGCTGAAAAAGGCGGATATGAACACTTCATGATGAAAGAGATTCATGAGCAACCAAAGGCTGTTTCGGATACACTTAATTCAGTTATTAAAGATGGAAAGATTAGCCTTGAGAACATTGGATTAACCGACGAAGAAATTGCAGAAATCTCCCAGATTTACATCGTAGCATGTGGATCTGCTTATCATGTAGGGATGGTGACGCAGTATGTAATGGAGGATTTGGCGCGAATCCCTGTTCGTGTTGAAGTTGCATCAGAATTCCGTTATCGTAAGCCAATTCTTGATCCAAAAGGAATTGTAATTGTAGTAAGTCAGTCTGGAGAGACTGCAGATACCCTTGCTGCACTTAGAGAGGCAAAGAATCAGGGACTTAAGACCATTGGTATCGTTAATGTAGTAGGTTCTTCTATTGCAAGAGAAGCTGACGGCGTATTCTATACCGTAGCAGGACCGGAAATCTCAGTTGCTACAACGAAGGCATACAGTGCACAGCTTATCGCAGGATACGTGCTTTCCGTGCAATTTGCAAAGGTGAGAGGTCTCATCGACGAGAAGAAATATGACGAATACATAGCAGAATTACAGACAATTCCTCAGAAGATAGAGAAGATTATCGAGGACAAAGAAAGAATCCAGTGGTTTGCAGCAAAACAGGCAAATGCAAAGGATATTTTCTTCATCGGACGTGGAATTGACTATGCAATATGTATGGAAGGAAGTCTTAAATTAAAAGAGATTAGTTATATTCATTCGGAAGCATATGCTGCTGGAGAACTAAAACATGGAACAATTAGTTTGATTGAAGATGGAACACTTGTCATTGGAGTTCTGACACAGGGAGCATTGTACGAAAAATGTGTGAGCAACCTTGTAGAGTGTAAGAGTCGTGGAGCATATCTAATGGGACTTACAACTTTTGGAAACTACAGTATTGAAGACTCTGCTGATTTTGTTTCTTATATTCCTAAGACAGATGAGCATTTTGCAGCCAGTCTTGCAGTAGTTCCATTGCAATTGCTTGGTTATTACGTATCTGTTGCAAAAGGATTGGATGTTGATAAACCAAGAAATCTCGCAAAGAGTGTAACAGTTGAATAAATGATGTGGAAAGAGGGTTAAATTTAGCCCTCTTTTTGAAATGGTGCGTCAATCCAAAATTTTACATGTACAATATCGAGAACAAATACCATATATCCATTGACGTAAATATTTCATAGTGTTATCCTTTTAATTAGCGCGACTAGAAATTTTATGCGAGTACACAACGGGGATGCGAGTATTCGGAAGCCGCACGGAGTAGTTAAGTGTTTATAGAAACAAATGATTTTATATGGGGAAAGATATGTCAGGAATAAAAAACAAGAAAGCAAATAGTAAACAAGAACTCCGGGATAGACAATGGAGAAATCGTGCAATTGCTATATGTATATTGGACGTATTTACAATTGTCTGTTCTTATTTTTTTGTTTTACTAATGCGATTTGACTTTAGATATAGCAAGATTGATAAGGTTTATGTTATCGGATACACAAAAGTAATAGCACCATATGCAGTGTGTGTAATTATAATATTGTATTTATTCAAACTGTATCACAGTATTTGGCGCTTTGCTGGAGTTGTGGAATTGCAGAGAATGATATTGGCAATGCTAGTGGCACACTGGCCGGGATACATTATTCAGTGGATAGTGGGAGTGCGTATGCCAATTTCCTTCTGGATAGGAGGCTGGGCGTTAATGTCAGCCGCATTGACCGCAATCCGTTTCTCCTATCGCTTTGCACGTTCTGTTTATTCCATTGAGGAGCAAAGGCGATTGGATGAGAAGTGTGACCACATTATGGTTATTGGAGCTGGAAGTGCTGGTCGCATTTTAATCCATGAGATTATATTAGGAACACATTTATCTGCAAAGGTGTGCTGTGTAATCGATGACAATCTGATTAAGAAAGGAAGATACATTGATGGAGTTCCAATTGTGGGAAATCGTTATGCAATACCACATATGGTTGAAAAGTATTCCATCAATCAGATTATATACGCGATTCCAACCGCTGATGCAAGAGACAAGAAAGAGATTCTTGAAATCTGCAAGGAGACCGGGTGCGAGATTAAGACAATTCCAGGAATTTACCAATTGGTAAATGGAAAGGTGAGCGTATCAAGTCTAAGACAGGTTGAAATCGAAGACTTGTTAGGAAGAGAGCCAGTCGTGGTAGACAATGAAGGAATTCATGAGTTTGTTCACGACAAAGTTATTATGGTGACTGGCGGAGGCGGCTCAATTGGAAGTGAGTTATGCCGGCAAATAGCGAAGGAAGAGCCTAAGCTTTTAATTATCTTCGAAATCTATGAGAACAATGCCTATGCAATTGAGCAAGAACTCAAGAGACATCTTCCAAATGTAAAGGTTCTTGCCTTGATTGGATCTGTAAGAAATACAAACCGTGTAAATTGGGTATTGAATACATATAAGCCAGAGGTTATCTTCCATGCGGCGGCGCATAAGCACGTGCCACTTATGGAGGAATCACCAAATGAGGCCATTAAGAACAACGTGTTCGGAACCTATAAGATGGCAAAAGCGGCAGCGGAACATGGCGTAAAACGTTTCATTCTCATTTCAACGGATAAGGCAGTGAACCCAACCAACATTATGGGGGCTTCGAAGCGTATGTGCGAGATGGTAGTGCAAATGATGAATCGACAGCACACCACCGAATTTGCGGCGGTACGTTTTGGAAATGTACTAGGAAGTAATGGAAGCGTAATTCCTCTCTTCAAAAAGCAGATTGCAGAGGGAGGACCAGTAACCGTAACAGATCCGAATATTATTCGATACTTTATGACAATACCGGAGGCAGTATCCTTGGTATTGCAAGCTGGAATCTATGCAAAAGGCGGAGAAATCTTTGTCTTAGACATGGGAGATCCAGTAAAGATTGATGACATGGCACGTAACCTTATTAAGTTGTCGGGCTTAGAGCCAGATGTCGATATCCCGATTGTATATACGGGACTTCGACCAGGCGAGAAGCTGTATGAGGAGCTTCTGATGGAAGAAGAGGGGTTGATGGAGACCCCAAATAAGCTCATTCACATAGGACAGCCAATTTCAATGGATGACGAGAGATACATGAAAGATTTGAAGGAATTGGAAGTGGCTTGCAAAGGTGAATGTATGGATGTAAAGAAACGAGTGGCAGCAATTGTTCCTACATATCAATACGCAGAATAGTTTTTATCGTGTAATAGTTGCTTTTGAAAGATAAAACTGCTATAGTGCTTTACATATAAGGAAAAAGGAGAAGTAGATGGAACAGAAATATAATTCAGAGGAAATAGAAATCGACTTAAAGGAGCTTCTATTTGAGCTGTTAGCACATTGGAAGATGCTATTGGTATCCACGATATTAGTGGCTGCAATTGCATTAGTATATACTAAATTTTTGATTACACCGCTGTATCAATCAACATCAGCGCTATACGTACTTTCAAAAAGTACATCCATTACGAGCTTGGCAGACTTGCAGATGGGAACGAACTTAACGAACGATTACATGGAAGTTATCAGTGGTAGACCAGTATTGGATCAGGTAATTGAGAATCTGAATATGGATGATAATTATAAGAGTCTAAAGGGTCGTGTAAAGCTGAATAATCCACAGAATTCTCGAATTATGCAGATTATTGTTACAGATCCAGATCCTAAGGAAGCAAAACAGATTGCAGATGAGATTGCAGAGGTTGCAGCAGCTTATATTGCTGAGAAGATGGATCAGGCGCCTCCAACCATTATTCAGTATGGTTATGCAGATTCCGATAAAGTAAGCCCAAGTATTGGAAAGAATACCGTTGTTGGTGCTATGATTGGCTTAGTACTTGCGATGGCAGTGGTTATTGTAACTTATTTGCTGAACGATTCTATTATTACTCCAGAAGACATGGAGAAACGTGTGGGCTTGAACGTTTTAGCTTCATTGCCACTTGAAGAAGAAGAGTTTGACGGGGATGCGTCGAAGAAGAACAAAAAGAAAGCAAAGAGTGCATAGGGGGATAGAATGAATACAGTAATATTTGGAAGCTTAAAGGACCAAAGCTATACAATGAAAGAATCTCTCCGTGCATTGAGAACGAATATTCAGTTCTGCGGAGATGATATGC
Organism: Agathobacter sp.; assembly: GCA_045641745.1. Lineage (GTDB taxonomy): Bacteria > Bacillota > Clostridia > Lachnospirales > Lachnospiraceae > Roseburia. Next base: position 4,382 of record JAZUHO010000116.1, read on the forward strand.
GAACCATTCTTTTTACAAGTTCGGTTCCAAATGAAGGAAAGTCAACAGTGGTATTGAATCTGGGAAGATCCTTAGCAGAAGCTGGAAAACGCGTGCTTGTAATTGATACAGATATGCGTAAATCCGTGTTGGTGGGACGTTTGAAAGCAAAGCTCAATACGGGAGACGAAATCTTTGGATTATCGCATTTTTTGACGGGACAAAAAAAGATAGATGATGTAATGTATGCGACAGAAGTTCCTCGTCTCTTTATGATTTTTGCAGGACATATGGTTCCAAATCCGACAGAAATTTTGGAAAAGAAATATTTTGAAGAATTGGTACAGCTAGGAAGAGAACATTTTGACTATGTCTTAATCGATTCGGCACCAATTGGAGCTGCAATTGACGCAGCGGTTGTTGGAAAGCACTGTGATGGCGCAGTAATTGTAGTGGCGCAGGGTGGTGCTTCATCAAGAATGATTATGAATGTTAAAAAGCAGCTTGAAATGGGTGGTGTGAAAATTATTGGTACAGTACTCAATAAAGTAAAGATGCAGAAGAATCATTACGGAAAGTATTACGGAAAATATTACGGAAGCTATTATGGCAGCTACTACGGTAGCTATTACGGAAATGAGGAAGATAAACAGTGAGACAAAGGAATGGTATTGGGGTGTTCCTAGTTGTATTAGAAATCCTTATACTCGTTATTGTTTTGGTATTCGGTGTTACTACTTATTTACTGAAAAGCAATGATACAAATAGCACAAGTATAACACCACAGGCATCGGAGCATAGCAACACGTTAAATTCAGAAAGCAAAGATACCGAGAAAAAGGAAGAAGTGGTACAGCAGGAAGAAGAAATACAAGAAAATATCGAGTTTTCGGAAGGAGTTACTACGAAGTTGAATGCAATGTCTAGGGAAGAGAAGGTTGCGCAGCTTTTTGTTGTGACGCCGGAAGCGCTGACCAAGAATGATGTTGTTACGGTGGCTGGTAAGGGCACGAAAAAGGCATTAGAGGATTATCCTGTTGCTGGAGTGGTATACACGCAACAGAACTTTATTGGAACAGCGAATACCAAGAAGCTCCTTTCTGGAATTGCGGAATATGGTATGGCACAAAATGGCTTGAAGCTACTCCTCGCAGTGGAAGAATACGGAGATGACAAGAGTCCGGTTGCAGCAGGGGATAAGCTGGCAATACAGCCATCTCTTCAGAACGTGTGGGAGCAACAAAAGAGTGGAGCTCTAAAGGAAGCAGATGCTTTGCAGCAGGTTAGCAGTAGCATGGAGACGATGGCAGCTTATCTGACAGAGCGTGGAATTAACTTAAATATTGCTCCAAAAGTAGAAGAGACAAACATGCTTCCTCTTGCATATGGAATGTGCCAGGTGGCAGCTAGTAAAGGACTTGATACTTGCATGACAGTGGGAAGTAAAGTATCCATAACCGACAAGGAACAGGTTAGTACGCCATTTCTAATGCTAGAAGAAGAGAGTAAGAAGAACATTGTTGGACTAAGAGAGATTGGCTATGAGGGAATTATCATGAGTCCGTCGGGGCTTGTGGCAGCAGATGCGGTACGAGCAGTGCGAGATGGCTGTGACATCATTTACAATCCAGGGCAGTTTGAAGAGGCATACAGCGAGATTTTGAAATCAGTAAATTCTGGTGAAATATCCGAAACGAGACTGAATCATGCCGTGGGAAGAACGTTATCTCGCAAGATGGAAGGACAATAATTATGAAGTTGAGTGCAAAAGGAAGAAAAATACTGACAATAGTGTTGACTATTGTTTTGCTGGCAGGTGTGATTTATTTAGTACAGCATTATGTGCGAAAAGGCATGGCAACTAAGAAAATGGAAGATTTGCAATCAGAGGTAGTGACAGAAATAAAGAAGTCAACCGAAGAGCATGTGACGGAAGCGGGAGAACCAGTTGTAATTCCAATTGATTTCGCGAATCTGAAACAACAGAATTCTGATATATATGCATGGATAACCGTTGAGAATTCAGAAATAAGTTATCCAATTTTACAAAATTATGCCAGTGAAGATCCATATAATGATTATTATTTGGACCATAATTTGGATCATTCTTCGGGATTGCCAGGGTGCATCTATACGGAGAGAATCAATGCACCAGATTTTTCAGACCCAAATACCGTTATTTATGGTCACGAATTAAAGGCTGGAACGATGTTTACCCGTTTGCATGATTATGAGGATGCGACATATTTCGAACAAAATCCGACGATTCATATTTATACGCCAGAACACATATATGAATATGAAATCTATGCAGCAGTAAACTATTCGGATTCCCATTTGATGAAGAATTTTGATTATTCGAATACAAAAAGCTATCAAAAATTTTTAGATAGTGTAATAAGTGCAGAAGGAAACCACAGAGAAGGTGTGGTTCCATCGACACAGGATAAAGTAATCACTTTGTCAACCTGTTATGCGAAACAACCAACGAGAAGATTTCTTGTTGTTGCGGTATTAAGAAGTGTAAAATAGGAAAAATAATGATATAGGCAGCATTGTAGGTACATTTTTTAGAAAATCTTAAAAAGGTATCAAACTTTCTCTTGCCTATCACGGGAGAAAATTATATAATAAAGTTTGATAAAGGGGATAATTTCTCCGAATTCAACCACACAAGATAGTATATTAGGAGGTAACGTTACAATGAAAAAAGTATTATCAGCAGTAGCAGCATTAGTATTATGCTTCGCTATGACAACAACAGCTTTTGCAGCTTCTCCAGTTACAAAGGTTTCAGTTGAAACAAAGGGTGTAGAAGTAGCAGAAGTTAAGACAGATGATGTAAAAACAATCGAGAACAACTTCAAAAAAGATGCTGGATCTGACAAAGCAGAATTAGTTGCTTACTTTGATCTTTCTTCTACAACAGTTAAAGCCGGTGAGGATGTTACTGTTGCAATCGCAGGAATTAAAGCATCTGAGACATATGTAGTTCTTCACTATGCAGCAACTGGAGTTGAGAAACTCGCAGCTACAGCAGTAGATGGAAAAATTACATTTAAAGCACCTGCAACATGGTCTCCATTTGCAGTAGTTAAAGTAGAAGCAGCAGCTACATCACCAAAGACTGGTGAGACAGCTCCTGTAGCAGCTATGGCAGTTGTATTATTAGCAGCAGCTGGCATCGTTGTATTAAACAAAAAGAAATTAGCTTAGTTTCACGATTGTGTGGTTAATGTTATAGTGGAGGCCTAGGCCTCTTTGAAGAGGGACTGTGTAGGCGGTCCCTCTTTTCATAAGTATAGACGCAGGTTACCTTCAATAGGAAGTATGGAGATTTATTAATATGAGTAAGGATACAGGAAAGAAACTTGGATGGCTGAAATATGTGTTAGTTGCGCTTCTTGTGATTGTGCTGGCTGCAATTATTATTATGGCAGCATTACAGGCGAAACAAGTTGGAGATAGAACAGAACAGGCAACGGAAAGTAAGAAGGAAAAGTGGCAAGAAGGCGTAATTCAATATTGTGGCAATTACTATAAATATAACAATAAGATAAAGACGTATCTTTTCTTAGGCGTTGACAGTAAGGGCGAGGTTCAGACGACAGATGTCGAGACAGAGGGCGGTCAGTCGGATGCCATGTTTTTACTGGTACAGAATCCAGAGGAACAGCGATTAGATATTATTGCAATTAACCGAAATTCTATGGTGGAAGTGGATACGTATGGACCGAATGGAGATGACTTAGGGCGAAAGTATTTACAAATTTGTTTACAGCATGCCTATGGGGACGGGGAAAAGAAGAGCTGCCAAAGAACAGTGAAAACAGTTTCCCGTATGTTTAAGGATATTCCAATTAGTGGATACCTTTCCTTAAATATGGAGGGAATGGCAGAATTGAATGATGCAATCGGTGGAGTAGAAGTGACGGTGCCGGAGGATTTGATACTTCCAAGCTGGAAAACAGAACTGCATAAAGGCGAAACGAAGGTATTATCTGGGCAGGAAGCGTACGCCTTTATCCGATATCGAGATGTGAATGAGTTCAATAGTGCGACTAAGAGACTTGAACGTCAACAGGTGTATATCGCATCTATGATGAAGCAGTTAAAGAAGCTGGCAAATGGAAGCAAAACGAAGGCAGTTGAAGTTTTCGATGAGATTAAGCCATATACGGTAACAGATATTTCTATTGGAGAGTTTGCATTGGAATTGAATGATTACCAAGTAAGCGAGGATTTCTATTCCGTTCCGGGAGAGATGCAAGAGGGAACTTTGTTTGAAGAATATATTGTGGACGAGGAAGCCTTGTATCAAATGATTTTGGACATCTTCTATACCCCAATTGAGAAAGAGGAAGGACTATCCAAGTAGGTGAAAGAATAGAAAGCTGAGAATGGAACAGCAAGATAAGATTGGAATAGCAGGATTTATGAAAGAACAGTAGGAATTGTTGTATGACTAGGAAAAGGATAGGCTATATATGCTTTATTATAATAGGCATTATGCTATGGGGAAGCATTTCTCGTTGCATGGTGATTAGTGATCATACGGATATTGCAAATATCAAGGGATTTTATCAGGAGCCGAAGGACACCCTGGATGTGGTGTTGATGGGACAAAGTGAATTGTATGCTGATTTTTCCTCAACATTAGCGTGGAGAGATTATGGATTTACTTCCTATAACCTTGCTGTTGGTGGGATTACCTGCAATATGTATGAATCCGTATTGGAGGAAATTACCAAAAGACAAGCACCAAAGGTTCTTGTGGTGAATGCACAAGGATTTCTCGCTGGAGACTGGGCAATGGAGCATGAGGTGTTTCAACGGAAATGGCTGGATAATATGCCAATTTCGGCAAATTGGTGGACCACCATTCAGCGTGAGATTCCGAAAGAACAACGTGAAAAGTATTATTTGAATTTTGAGAATTATCACAATGGCTGGAAGAATCCGATGGAATTGCTCAAGTGTAACGCAATCCGTGCCAGAATCGCATGGGAGGGAACCAGCTATTTGAAAGGATTTGGATCAACGATTCGAAAAAATGAAGGCATTGGATTAGAAGAAGAGAATTCATACGAATTCTCAGAGCGGGAAGCAAAGTATTTGGAGGACTTTGTTCAGAAAGCAAGAGAGCAGAAGATAGAGCATATCTTGTTTCTGGTGTTGCCGCACCAACAACGGAATACCCAAAGTGGAGAATTGGCACTTGAGAGCTTCGAGAATAAGGTGTCACAGTTATCTTGTGATTTCTTGAACCTGGACAAAGGATATCAGTCGATAGGAATTGATGACGGGAACGATTTTGCGGACAAGGAGCATATGAATGCGTATGGCCTTGAGAAGTTTACCCAGTATTTTGGGGAGTATTTAGTGCAAAATTATTCACTAGGGGAAAGCAAAGAGAGAATGAATGAAGAAGAAATACAGGAATGGGATACGTGCGCCGAAATAACACAAAAGATTGTGGATGCCTGCAAGACAGATATGGAAGCAGGAATCCAGGAAGGCGGGCGATTTGAGTATGATGCCTATGAATTGCGAAAAAAATAGGAGTATGCTATAATGTGTTGCAAGTGTCGTAAAAAGAAACTTTTTCTTGATAGGAAATTTCATTTTGAGACCAGAAAATTGGATGACAGAAAAGAAAACGTTTATTATATAGAATTGAACAGCAAAAGGAATAAAATATGCGAGAACAGTATAAGCATTTGGTAAATTTCAGCGCCAACTTTGTGATGATGCTAGTGGATGCGCTACTATTTGGTTATATATGGTATACATTTTATAAGAATTGGCAAATTGATGGAGAAGTAATCTACACCTTTACTAGGCGAGGACACTGGGCAGTAATAGGATTATATGTTCTGATTGTCTACTTCTTTTCACGAAATCTAGGAGGGTATCGTCTTGGATACGTGCGGGTACTAGACATTGTCTTGTCTAATATCTTGGCGCTTTTTCTAAGTAATATGGTTGCTTATGTGGAGATTTGTTTGATTTTAAGTGATTATGCAAATCCGTTGCCACTCATAAGTGTAATGATTTTTGAGATGCTATTTGTGGTGGTATGGAATGCTCTGGTGCGAGAAGTCTATAAGCGGTTGTATCCGCCACGTCAGATTCTCTTGGTGTATGGAGAATATGCACCAGATGACATGATTGATAAGATGAATGCGAGAAGAGACAAATATAACATTTGTGCTTCTATTTCTTATGGAGAAATCATGGGAATCATGGAAGATATACTTCCGAAATATCATGGGGTAATTCTCTGTGATCTTCCTGCAGAAGCAAGAAATGATATCATGAAGTTCTGCTACAATCGGAGTGTTCGTGTGTACGTGACACCAAAGATTACAGATGTACTCTTTCGCGGTGCAGAGGATATTCATTTGTTTGATACACCGTTATATATGATGCGAAATCAAGGACTTACCATTGATCAAAGATTTGTTAAGAGAACCTTTGACATTGTATTGTCCATAATCGGAATTGTGCTTGCTTCGCCTTTTATGCTGGTAATTGCAATTGCAATCAAATTGTATGATGGCGGACCAATTTTGTATAAGCAGGAACGCTATACGAGAGACCAAGAAGTGTTCCAGGTGTTGAAGTTCCGAAGCATGACCACCAAATCTCAGGAGAACGGGGTTCAGATTACAGCACAGGGAGATAGTCGTGTGACACCGGTTGGTGGGATTATTCGTGCGATTCACTTTGATGAACTTCCACAGCTGTTCAATATTCTAGCAGGACAGATGTCCATTGTCGGTCCACGTCCAGAATGGAAGCCGGTTGTGGATGCATATATCAAAGAAATTCCAGAGTTCGTATTTCGAACCAAGGTGAAGGCTGGATTGACAGGTTATGCGCAGGTGTGGGGGAAATATAATACCACTCCATATGACAAACTGAAATTGGATTTAACCTATATCGAGAATTATTCCTTATGGATGGATATCAAGATCTTGCTTATGACCTTTAAGATTCTCTTTGTGAAGGAGAATACAGAAGGTGTGAGCGCGACGCAGACGACAGCGCTTAAGGGACAAGCGAAGCAGGAGCTTGCAGAGAAAGGCAGCGATGATACAAGAAAATAAACCAGGGATAACCGTACTGATGTCAATCTATCAGAAGGAGAATCCCGTCTACTTTAAAGAGGCAATGGAGAGTATTCTTGCGCAAACGAGACCAGCAGATGAAATCTTGCTTATGATAGATGGACCATTGACAGAAGAACTCGAGAAAATGATTGCTTACTATGAGAAGAATTGTAGCACTATGCGAACCTATCGATTTCCTGAGAATGTAAAGCTGGGAAAGGCATTGCGAAAAGGCGTAGAGCTTGCGTCCTATGAGTGGATTGCACGCATGGATACGGATGATATTGCCTGTGAGAATCGTTTGGAGTTACAGGAAACATTTATGAGGAGTCATCCTGAGGTTGCTGTGCTTGGTGGCAGTATACAGGAATTTTGCGATTTGCCAGAATATCGATTGCTTGCAGTTAAGCGAATTCCGGGAGGCGAGGAATTAAAGAAATATCAGAGGTATCGCTGTCCGGTTAATCATATGACGGTACTTATGCGAAGAAGTGCAATTCTAGAAGCTGGAAATTATGAACACTTTCCTGGCTTAGAGGATTATCATCTTTGGAGCCGAGTGATTGCAAGAGGATATTTGCTGGATAATGTGCAGGAAGTATTAGTGCATGCGCGTACCAATGCGAATTTCTATGGAAGACGTGGAGGGAAAGAATACGGAAAACGTTATATGTTCTTGCGCAGGATGCAACGAGAAATTGGAATGCTAAATAATAGAGAATACTTATGTGCAAAGCTGTGTACGATGGTTATGGTATTCTCCCCAGACAAAATGAGAAGGCTACTGTATAAGGTTCTCAGAAAGTCTTAGTAGGCTTTGGGAAGTCTTGGGAGATTTTAGGAAGCCTTAGTAGGTCTTAGAAAGAGTTGGAAAGGATGCGCTTATGAGTGATAAGATTTTGACAGTGGTAATTCCTGCATACAATGTGGAGAAATATATTGAGAAATGCCTGAATTCATTTATCAATCTTGAGGTGCTTCGTGATTTAGAGATTATTGTAGTAAATGATGGCTCTACCGATCATACTGCCGAGAAGGTGCAACCATTTTGCGATAAATATCCATCCAGCATTCAGATGATTACGAAAGAAAATGGTGGACATGGTTCTGGTATTAACTGTGGCATTGCCCATGCAACGGGAAAGTACTTTAAGGTGGTAGACGGCGACGACTGGGTTGTGACAGAGAACTTGACCAACTATATCAAGGTGTTAAAAAGTATTGATGCCGATGTAGTAGCCAATAACTATTTTCTTGTACAGGATGGTACGGAGAAGATACTGGAAGAACGAGAAGTGGCAGCCAATAAGTTCCACTATAATAAAGAATGGGGATTTGCAGAAGCGGTTGCAGAGCCAATTATCAAGATTCATGCGTTTACGATTAAGACAGAGATTTTAAAAGAAAATGCAGTAAAGGTAGATGAAAAGACATTTTATGAGGATGCAGAGTATATTTTATATCCCATTCCTTTTTGTAAGAGTGTATATTATGATGCAACCCCAATTTATATGTACCGCTTAGGACGGAACGGACAGAGTGTGGATATGAAGTCCATGGTTAAACGTAAGTCAGAACATGAGAAGGTATTAAATAGCCTTTTGAATTACTATAGAGATCATCAGTTTATCCAGCAATACAAGCTAAAATATTTGGAGGCAGGGATTGCAATGCTAGTGGAGAATCAATTCCAGATTTTCCTTGCTATGGCTGCTCAGGATAAGGAAAAGAAGGCGGAGGCCAAAAGACAGATGGTGGCATTTGATAAATTAATCCGTCATGATTATCCAGATATTTACGAGGCAGTAAAGAAAAAGAGTGTGTGGGCATTGCGCCATTCCAATTATGGATTATTTCCTGTGGCAGTAATTGCCTACAAAATAGTAAAGAGATAAAAGTAATAGAACTAAATGGAGATAGAAAATGAACAAGATTCTTTCAATTGTAATACCAACCTATAATGCGGAGAAATTCCTAGATAAAGGATTGACAAGCTTTATCATGGATGATGCAAGACTTATGGATGCATTAGAGGTGCTGATTGTAAATGATGGAACACCAGACAACAGTGTAGCAGTGGCGCAGAAATATGTAGAACAGTATCCGAATACATTTAAAATTATCAATAAAGAAAATGGAGGACATGGTTCTGCAATCAATGTAGGCGTGGATCATGTTACAGGAAAATATTTTAAGTGTATCGATGCAGATGACTGGGTAGATACTGAGGCTTTGAAACGTTTTATTCCAATATTGGAGAAAGAAGATTTTGAAGTATTAGTACAGAGCTTCCGGACCTATGATATCTCGAAGGACTTATATGAGCCAAGAGACATCTCGTGCGATGGAACCGATCGCTTATATAATTTGCAGGAAATAATGGAAATGTGGGATGCCGTGGATTTAGGAATGTCTTTCCATGGTGTTACCTACAATACACAGTTCTATAAATCCTTGAATTACAAATTGGTAGAAGGTGTATTCTATGAAGATCAGGAGTATGCAACCATACCATTATGTTTTGCAACTAAGATTCGCCTTTTGGATGATGAGTTGTATGTATATCGCATCGGAGACGTAAACCAGAGTGTATCTGCACAGAGTCAGTTGTCAAGATTATCTCATTTTGAGGCAGTTACCTTCCGGATGTTGGATTTTGAGAGCCGTTTAGGAGAGCTTCCTGTTGGAGGAAGAGAATACTGGGCAAAGAAAGTATCCAAATTCATGGGTAGCATTTACCAAATTGTTCTTGTTAAGAATCCAGATAAGTATAGCCATCGAAAATATGCCAAAGAGCTTACTATGAGAATAAAGGAAAAGAGTCCTTATATGTATGGACGAATTAAGAACAAGTATAAAGCATTTGTAATCTTAAATCGTATGCATATGGATGATGACACCTATAATACAAGCTTTACAAGCTTCCTAAGAAAGCTGAGAAAGATTTTTGATGTGCATAAGTTATATGCCTAGGAATGATAGTAGGTAAAAGAAAAACGAAAATATAACAGAAGCGAAACTAGAATAGAATCAAAAATATATTAGAATCAAAATTGATTAAAACCAAGATTAATTAGAATCAAAATTAGAATAGAAGTAAGATAAAAAGTAGAGCCTCACTTGTGCTCTACTTTTTTCGTTTGGATGTGATTTTATGAACCACTTGCTTGCTATATTGAAGCAGAAATGCGTCTCTTAGTAGAAATAGGAGCAAGAAGTAAGTAAATGCGCCACTTAAAATCATAAGTAAGGTATGGCTTGCGGAAGCACTTAGATATTGATTCTCCCAACATAATAAGGCTAGCATTCCGATTCCTGCCAGCAGATATTTCAAACTCATTCGAAGCACTTTGATAAACGATAGCTCTCTGCGGATAAAGTAGAATTGGGATAAGGAAATCGTCAATTCTGCTAGGACAGAAGCGATGGAGGCTCCGACAGAAGCAAGCTGTGGAATCAATATGAGATTTAAAATGAAATTTGTGGCAGCACCAATGCATACGGTTCGGGTAAGAAGATTCTCACGTTTGGTAGTAACAAAGTATTGAATTCCGGTTACGTTACTAAAGCCGATGATTGGTACCAGCAGACCTAATACGGGAAGCAATAAGGTTATTTTGGTATATTGTGGTCCGTAAAACCATGGAACCAGGTTCGGAGTAATACCAATGAGTCCAAAACATATTGGCAAGCCAAGAAACCAGGTGAAATTGTAGCTTTGATAGGTAAGGCGGTTCAATTCTTCGGTCTCTTTCCTTTGAAAGTGATAACCCATGCGAGGAACCATTACAGCACCTAGAGAAGTAACAAGGGTGAGCGCGGTTCTTGAAACCTTAAGTGCCTGTTCGTAATAGCTATTCTCCGCAGCTGTGCTAAAGAAACCAATCATGGATTTATCCATAACGGTATAGATGGAAATTGCTACGGAAGGAACGAATAAAATAAAGGTAGGTTTTAGGTGCTTGAAGGGATGTACTGCTCGAAAATCTGGGGCATCCACATATTTCGGAAGAGAAATCCAAAGGGATAGATTACTTAATAGTGCAAGTATTACCATTCCACCTACGTATAACAGGATGTCATCCTCTTTTTTGACCAAAAGGAAGATGAAAGCAATGTTTAAAAGCTTGAAGATAAAGTTTCGTCCCACGATGACCTGAAAGTCTTCCATCCCTTGAAGTAACCAGCCAATATCGGTTGCAATGCAAAGAATGCTTCCAATCTGTATTGCATAAAGTGAGAAATAGTACCTTGGACAAAAACATAGGAAGATGAGGAAGGCTATGGTACAGATTGCGGTTGTGATGCAGCTTAGGAATTCAATATCCCAGAACATTTGAGAACGCTTACGACGATCATTCTGTAGGTAGGAAATCTCACGATTACCATAGGTGAAGGTTCCAAGTACCGCAACCATACTGAAATAGGTCACAATAGAAGCGGTAAAGCTATAATCACCAACCAAATCACGGTTCAAGACATGAGCGATGTAGGGCGTGGTAATTAATGGTGTGATAAGACTTAGAATTTGATAGCTTACGTTATATATATAGTTTCGTTTGATACTTTTTTTCTGACTCATAGAAGTTCCTTTTCGTTTCTTTCAGAATAAGTAGATACCGTTTCCTACAAGAGGTACTGTAATCTGCGGTTTATTATATCATTTTTCGCCTTTTCTTTCCATATTGCACAGAAGAATTCCCAACTTCATAAAGTATTAAGAAAACTATAATTAGACACTAAGCACAAGAAAGGGAAAAATGGGTATACTAGGGAGGGGAAATAACGACAAATACGGGAGTATGGTTGTGAAAAAGAAAGGATCTAAATGAAGCATATTGGGAGAAAAAGTAAGTGCCGAGAAGGCATTAAGATTGTTGGATTTGTACTAGGACTTATTGTTCTATTTGGATTTGTGTCGCAGTGTATGGTAATTTGCGATGTAGAAAATGTGTGCAATGTGAAAGGCTTCTACAACGAGCCAGATGAGAGCCTGGATGTGGTTCTAATAGGTCAAAGTGAGTTATACACAGGGTTTTCCTCTACACTTGCCTATCGGGATTATGGGTTTACCTCGTATAATCTTGCAGTTGGTGGGGTGCCTTGCAATATGAATACTTCCATATTGAAAGAGGTGGTAAAACACCAGCATCCGAAACTTCTCGTGGTAAATGCGCAGGGATATTTGTGGGGAGACTGGTCACTGGAACTGGAATATGGCATGCGCAGATGGTTGGATAATATTCCGATTTCAAGAAATTGGATTACCACAATTGAAGAAAAAATACCGGAAGAAAAGAGAATGGAATACTTAATGACCTGGAGCAAATATCACAATTCCTGGAAACAGTGGAAGCTGTGGCTACGGTGCAATGAGGCAAGATTTGGAAGTGCATTTTTTGACAAGAGCTATTTGAAAGGGACCTCTTTGGTGGCTGGAACGAATCATGGGACAGGAACAGAAGAAGTGGCTAGCTTTACTTTTTCAAATAAAATGAAAAAGGAATTGCAGGAATTCATAGATTTCGCGCATGCGCAAGGGATTAAAAAAATCCTCTTTGTGGCATTTCCACATCAAGAGCGAAATACAGCAGAGTCGCAGGCTGCAATGGAGCAATTTTCAAAGGTGATTGAAGCGAACGGAGAGGACTTCTTAAATCTGGATAAAGGATATGAAACATTTGGAATTGCGGATAACTACGATTTTTCCAATGCACAACATCTCAATGTAAGAGGGATGGAGAAATGTAGTAATTATCTGGCAAATTATATTGTGGAGCACTACGATATCAAACCAAATCATGAGAAACACATAAAGCGAAGCTGGGAGGATGCAGTACGAATGACAGAGGCCGTACTGAAAAAATGCCGAGAAAATACGGATGCCGAGGATGGCACTTCCCATTGTGAAATTGACGCGATTGATATGCTATTGCTGTAAGTGAGAAAGTTTATGAATAAATACGCTGGAAAAAAGTTCCCTACTTTCTTCCTCATACAAATTGTGGTAGTATAGTGGCAGTACGATGTAAGTGAGGAAAAGAGATGATAGATATACATTGCCATCTACTGTATGGAGTGGATGATGGTTCAGATAGTAGAAAAGAGTCACTTTTGATGTTGGATGAGGCGAAGAGACAAGGGATTCATACCATAATTCTTACGCCACATTATCGAAGGGGCATGTTTAAATATGACAAGGACATGGTACTCAAACATTATCATGATTTAATTCCTGAGGCGCGTAAGCGTGGTATTCGATTGGGCTTGGGATGCGAGTTCCATGTAAACCATGATATTGTGGACTATTTGAATTCGGGAAGATGTGCCACGATGGCTGGAACACATAAGGTGCTGACAGAGTATGCCTTTGAGACGGAGTATCGTTATATTTATGAGCGAACACAGGAATTACTTTTTCACGGGTATGAACCAGTTATTGCCCATGTGGAGCGGTATCAGTGCTTCCAAAAGAAACCAGAACTACTGCAGGAGTTGTCGAATCTTGGAGCCATGATTCAGGTGAATGCGGACAGTATCTTGGGACTAGAAGGGTTTGCATTAAAGAGAATTACGAAGAAAATTTTGAAGGGGCACTTGGCAGATATTGTGGCAAGTGATTCCCATGGAATTGATGAACGTGCCTGTCATATGGATAAGTGCTATGCGTATGTTGCGAAAAAATATGGTGAGGAGTATGCAGAGGATTTGTTTGAAAATAATCCGGGTAGTATCGTGGAACAGGAGAAAATGAAGTAGAGAAATCCATTTCTTGGGTGCATGATATGACAGAATTCAACATATACTGATAAAAAAGTATGTGAGGAATGAAAAAATGAGTGAAGAATATAGGAGTTTTAAGAGAGCTCTGTTGATAGCAATGGGAGTGGTTGCCGTACTGGGAACTATCTCCCATTTTGTATATGGATGGACAGGAAAAAATTGGTTGGTCGGTCTCCTATTTCCGGTCAATGAGTCTACCTGGGAGCATTTAAAACTGATGTATTTTCCCATGCTATTGGTATTTGGATGCTTGCGCTATTTCCGAATAAAGCAACTAAGAAGGCAGCTACAGTTGGGAATAGAAGAGGAAAGGGCGAAGCTAATGACAGTGGGACTAGGCAGTGGTACATTGGTTGCCGTCTGGTGTATTCCGCTCCTGTTCTATACGTATCGCGGAATTCTAGGATTTGGAATCTCATGGGCGGATATGGGAACCTATTATGTGAGTCTTATCATTGCAGCTGCATGGATTCTTCACCTGGTAAGAAATAGCTACTGCGTTAAGATCTCTGTATGGACCATTCGCGCACTTCTTATCCTACAAGGAGTGACATTTATCTGGTTTACCTACCATCCACCAGGAATTGGATTATTTGCGGAACCCTAATCCTCACGTTTGGCAAAGACAAAGAGTTTGCTGAGAAGATAGTTAAGAATAATAATTATCACTTGAGCAATCGTTTTAATTAAGAGAGAATTATAGTGAAAAAGCGAAATGCCTACAAAAAGAAGGAACTCTTCGACGAAAAGTGTCGATAAGCGACTGCAAAAAAAGGTTACCATTTCTTTTAAGAAGGCGTCTGAGGTACTTTTAAATACCCAGATTCGATTGGTGACGTATGCAAACAACACTGCCAGAATCCAAGAAAAGATATTGGCAATCAGTTCATGTACAGATAGCATTGTTTGAAATAGGGCAAAGCTTAGAATGCTTACACCAGTTGTTAAAACACCAAATATAAGATATAAGATAATTTCGCGCAGATGATTTCGTTTCAAGGGATACCTCCATAGTAATAAGATTATTATAACGGTTGTAGGCGTATTCGTCGAATGAAAAATCCGAGCTACTACAGCTATTTTTCGTATAAGTAAAAGATATGGGAAAGTGGAGACAATAGCTTGAAAAAATATTCATCTATGATAAAATATCAAAGAATGCGGGACTAGGTCCCAGTGTGTTATGTTTGTTAAATACAGGAGGAATTTTCGATGGATTATATGGCTGAATATCAGAAATGGTGTACGGATCCTTACTTTGATGACAAAACAAAAGAGGAACTGAAAGCGATTAGTGGAGATGAAAAGGAGATTCAAGACCGTTTTTATCGAACACTTGAGTTTGGTACAGCGGGACTTCGTGGTGTGATTGGTGCAGGAACAAATCGTATGAATATTTATACGGTTCGCCAGGCAACACAGGGACTTGCAAACTACATTGTATCGCAGAATGGACAGGAAAAAGGCGTAGCAATTGCATATGATTGTAGAATTATGTCGCCAGAATTCGCAGATGAGGCAGCTCTTTGTCTTGCAGCAAATGGAATTAAGGCGTATGTATTCCCAAGTCTTCGCCCAACACCAGAGCTTTCTTTTGCAGTTAGAGAGCTGCACTGCATTTCAGGTATTGTAATTACAGCGAGCCATAATCCACGTGAATATAATGGATATAAGGTATATTGGGAGGACGGCGCACAGATTACTCCACCACATGATGGAAACATTATGGCGGAGGTTGCGAAGGTTACTTCCTTTGATACCGTAAAAACAATGAGCAAGGCTGAGGCTATTGAGGCAGGACTATATGTTGTGATTGGAGATGAAGTTGATGAGAAATATTTTGCAGAGCTTCGTAAACAATCCATTCATCCAGAGATAATCCAAAAAGTCGCAAAAGATATCAAGATTGTATATACGCCTTTTCATGGAACAGGTCTTCTTTCCGTGCAGCGTGTATTGAAGGACTTAGGATTTGAAAATGTATATATTGAGCCAACACAGGCTGTTGCAGATGGCAATTTCCCAACTGTTGATTATCCAAATCCAGAGGATCCAAAGGCATGGGAGCTTGCACTGAAGCTTGCGAAAGAGAAGGATGCAGATTTGGTACTTGCAACTGATCCAGACGCAGATCGCCTTGGTGTGTATGCAAAGGATACTAAGACAGGAGAGTACGTAAGCTTTACTGGAAATATGTCGGGTATGTTAATCGCAGAGTACATTTTGAGCCAGAAAACGGCTATGGGAATTATGCCTGAGAATCCTGCACTTGTGGAATCTGTGGTTACGACAGATATGGCTAAGGCAATTGCAGCAGCTTATGATGTGAAATTAATTGAAGTATTAACTGGATTCAAATATATTGGAGAGCAGATTAAGTTGTTTGAGGAGACGGGATGCAACAACTATGTATTCGGTCTTGAGGAAAGCTATGGATGTCTTCCAGGAACCTATTGTAGAGATAAAGATGCACCTGCAGCAGTTACCATGCTTTGCGAGGTAGCAGCCTTCTATAAGGATAAGGGCATGACTCTTTGGGATGCAATGATTGAAATGTATGAAAAATACGGCTATTACAAAGAAGGCTTGTCTACACTCACATTAAAGGGCGCAGATGGTGCAGAGCAGATTCAGAAAATTATGAACGATGCACGTCAGACACTTCCAACCAAAGTTGGTGCGTATGATGTAATTGCAGTTCGTGATTATAAGAATGATACAAGAACAGAAGTTGCAACGAAAAAAGTGGAACCAACAGGTCTTCCAAGCAGCAACGTGTTGTATTATGAGTTAAGTGACAATGCATGGTGCTGCGTACGTCCTTCTGGTACAGAACCAAAGATTAAATTCTACTTTGGTGTGAAGGGAACTTCTCTTGATGACGCTGAAGAGAAGCTTGATGGTTTACAGAAGGCTGTAAATGAAATGTTTCAGGCATAATGAAACATTAAGTTTTGATTAAGAATGCTTAATTTCATGTGAAATACATTTATCCGCATAGGATAAATGCTATAATTTAAGACAAAAGAGGCTTTCCAATAGATGGAGCTTTTGTCATTACTTGCAGAGAAAGATATGCGACAAGTAAAGGACATTCGCATATCTTTTTCTGCGATTATACAAAAAGAGAAATCAGGTAAAACTGTTAAGTTGTTTTCTAAAAATACGTGTTATAGAAGCTGAAAGGAAAAGAACGATATGATGAAAATATATATTTGCCCAGAGTGCGGATGGATACGCATGGTTTCTCGAAGAAAAGAGGTCGAATGTTTCAAGTGTGGAACAAAGATGACACTTACAAACCTAGAATTTGAAAAATACACCAAGATGACACTGCCAGAGCGTGAAGATTATGTGGCTGGATGGATGTACATACATAATCGACGTGCATAAGGTCGAAGAGAGGTTTTACATATTATGGCAAGAAAAGAATTAGAGGTTATGCCACAACAGTCAAGAAAGACAAGCAGTAACGCGAATAGAGCAAATCATTCGGGGAACGGATCGCGAAAGGGAAATGCGAAAGGTTCCGGAGGAAGTGGCAAGAAACGCAAAAAGAAACTAACGAAGAAGCAAAGAAGAAAGAGAAAGTGGATTCTTTTTGGAATAGAAGTATTAATTATTATCATATTGCTGGCGGTTCTTTATTTCTGGGGCATACTTTCAAAGATTAACTTTAAAGATCAGCTCTCAGACACCGAAGCGGGAATTAATACGGATATTGATAAAGATTCATTGCTTAACATGGAAGGTTATACGAATATTGCAGTATTCGGCTTAGATAACCGAAGCGATGGAAAATATGATTCTGGTAATTCCGATGTAATTATACTTGCTAGTATCTGTAACAAGACACGAGATGTGAAATTGGTTTCCGTATATCGTGATACCTATTTATCAGTGGGCGATGCTAAGCTTAAGAAAGCAAACAGCGCATATGGAAGAGGCGGTGTTGAAAACGCGGTTCGTATGCTCAATACCAATTTGGATTTGGATATTAAGAAGTATGTATGTGTTGACTGGGCGGCGGTTGTAGAAGTCGTAGATGCACTCGGTGGAATTGATATTGAAGTAACGGATGAAGAATTGCCGTATTTGAATGACCATACCAATGAGGTTATGGCAATGACTGGCGTAGAAGTGCCATATTTGAAGCATAGCGGTTTGGTAACCTTAAATGGTACACAGGCGGTTGGTTATTCACGAATTCGTTATGTTGGAAATGATTATCAGAGAACCTCTCGTCAGCGAATTGTGATTCAGGCAATGCTTACAAAGGCAAAACAGGCAGGACCAGGCACTTTGCTAGAGATATGCAATACGGTATTTCCACATATTTCTACATCCTTTAAACTGACAGAAATTATTGATTTAGCTTCCCATGTGGCTGAGTATAACATAACTGAGACGTCCGGATTTCCGATGGAACTTCGCACAGAGAGCATTGATGGTGGTGATACCATTGTTCCTTTGGAATTAACAAACAATGTAACGTCTCTTCATTTGATGTTATTTGGCGAGGAGAACTATATGCCATCCGATACTGTTCAGACAATTAGTAATAACATTGTAAAGAAAACAGGCTTGTCCGCTAAGAATTCAGAAGCATACGACATGTCGAAATATAACGATACCGTTAATAAGACGGGAACGGCACAGTAAGAGGTCACATGCATAGGTATGTGTGCAGAAAATGTACCTAAAAGTTACTGGGCAAAACAAGAAGAAAAAGCATGAAAATGTGGAGAGGAATAAGAATGCAAGATTTAGTAGTTAGTAAGATTAAAGAGACAAATCAAAAATATTTGAACCAGTTAATCGGAAAAGAGATTCCAGAAAAGTTGGAGAAACAGGTGGAAGAATTAGACTGGGAATACTTACAGTTGATTGGAAACCATGAGACCAAGAGAGGTGAGTTTGCACCACTTGGGGCAATGGAAATCTCTGAAATTAAAGAAAAAGAGGCACAGTTCAAAGCAGTAGGTCTCGAGGCAATCAAAGCTTGCAAGGTGGGGGCAATCCTTCTCGCAGGCGGACAGGGAACGAGACTTGGCTTTGACAAGGCAAAGGGTATGTTTAATATCGGTGAAACCAAGGAGCTTTACATCTTTGAACAGCTAATTGCCAACTTGATGAAGGTAACCAGAGAAGCAGACGCTTGGGTACCACTTTACATCATGACAAGTGAGAAGAATGATGCACAGACAAGAGAATTTTTTGAAGAGCATGATTATTTTGGATACAACAAGGACTTTGTGAAATTCTTCGTACAGGCAATGGCTCCAGCTGTCGATTATGATGGAAATTTCTTGTTAGAAGCAGAGGATTCACTTGCAATGTCTCCAAATGGTAATGGAGGATGGTTTACTTCACTTATGAAGGCTGGACTTTCGAAGGATATGCAGGAAAAAGGCGTAGAATGGCTTAATGTATTTGCGGTAGACAATGTACTCCAGCAGATTGCAGATCCAGTCTTTGTTGGTGCAACTATGGAATCCGGATGTGTAAGTGGTGCTAAGGTTGTTCGTAAGGCAGATCCTTATGAGAGAGTTGGCGCATTGTGCCTAGAAGATGGAAAACCATCTATCGTAGAGTACTATGAGTTGACACCAGAGATGGCAGAAGCAACGGATGCAAACGGAACACTTCTCTATGGATTTGGTGTAATTCTTAACTACCTTTTCCGAGTAGACAAATTATTGGAGATTGAAAACCGTAAGCTTCCACTTCATATTGTGGAAAAGAAGGTGCCATACTTAAATGAGAGTGGAGAACTCGTAAAACCAACAGAGCCGAATGCTTATAAGTTTGAGACTCTGATTTTAGACATGGTATATATGATGGACAATTGCCTCTCCTTTGAAGTAGAACGCGAGAAGGAATTTGCGCCAGTTAAGAATGCAACAGGAGTGGATTCGGTAGAGTCGGCCAGAGCATTACTTAAGAAAAATGGAATTGAAATTTAAAAAGTAAGCAGATAAAAAACAAAAGCAAAAGGTGCTAAGGCGATAAGCTTTAGCATCTTT
>JAZUHO010000117.1:0-14647 GCA_045641745.1 Agathobacter sp.
GTCAACCATCCAAGCATCTGCATTGGCCAGGTACAGTTTCTTGAATACTCGATGTAAGCTACCAGGGAACCGATATCCATCTTGCCATTCATTACCGCAACTCCACCTACAATGGTACATACAACTGGTGTCAAAACAGCAATAAACTGGAAGATTGGCTGAAAACGTACCAACGCCTTCGCCTGCTTCATATTCAAATCATAATAGCGCTTGTTATGAGAAATAAATTTCTCAATCTCATAGCCCTCTCTTGCAAACGCCTTTACGGTACGAACACCTGCGAGATTCTCCTCTGCAACGGTTGTAAGCTCCGCATTTTCCTCACTAATTTCCTCATAGATAGCATCCATTTTCTTTTCCATGATAATTGCAAAGGTTCCACAAATTATCATGAATGTAAGTGGAATAAAGGTCATTTTCCAATTCACATGGAACATGCAGTACAATACACTGACTACGTGAATCACACATTCTACAGAAAGAGCACCCACAAATCCGAGTACTCCCCAGACATGATCCACATCGTCCTTTACTCTTGCCATCAATTCTCCTGTGTTGGAATCCTCGAAATAATCCATGGATAAGCCCTGAATATGATTGAACAAATCTCTTCGCATATCCGCGCCGATCAATGCACCTGTCTTATCTGCCGTAAATTCTTTCGCATATCCGAACACGCTTCTTCCTAACCCTATGCAAGCAATTGCTAATAAAAGTCCCGGAAGAAGGCTACTATTACCACCAACGAATACTTCGTTGACAATTCTTTTCGTGATCATTGGATACAACATATCTAATGCAATCGCCAATGATAAGCTGACAAATACAATCAAATAGTTATACCAATATTTTGCCATGTACGTAGTAATCTTTTTCACAAATCTTTCCTCCCTTTTTCGTTTTTTTCATTTTTGTGCCTCGTTTCTTTGTGTCTCGCAATCACAGATTGCTTTTACATAATTCCTCGTAGTATTGAAATGATAGTAAAGAGTGCTTTGCATCCCTTACTCACAGATTGTTTTTCATTCATAGAAAAAATCTCTTATGAAATAAAAAAAGCTATGGAAAATTTCACGAATCATGAAATCACCATAGCTAAATAAAACATAATCTGTACTTATTCTTTTCTTCCAAATAAGATTATATTTCCTGCTCATTCCAATAAACTTCCGAGGTAAGTTCCTGATTCTTTTTCTTATTAAATTTGAAATAATCATAGCTAAATGATTTGACTAATAATTGAATCATTATATTTACCTCTCTTTCCTTGTTATTTTTCAATCGTCATTCTCTATTCAAGCACTTCTTCCATTAATTGTCAACACCTATATGACATAATTTTTTTATAAGCGTAGATAATAAGCTGTGTAAGGAGGTGAAACACACATGAGTAATTCAGGAAACAACAAATCAGGAAAAGAAAACAAACAGGCCATGAAGCGTTTCAAAGAGGAAGTTGCTTCAGAAATCGGAGTACCACTTAAAGATGGTTATAATGGTGATTTAACTTCGAAACAGGCTGGTTCCATCGGTGGTGAGATGGTAAAAAAAATGATCATGAAACAGGAAGAGCAGATGCAGTAATCTTCCCTCATAATCAAAAATAAATTTCTTTTTCACATGTAAACTACCATTCTTTGTATGGTAAAGAAATGGAGCTGTCACACTTACAAAAATAGGTGTCTCAGCTCCATTTTTCCTTTATTATTCACGCTATAACTCACGTTTCAATTTGCGTTTTAATTCACCTTTTAACTCACGTTACATTTCTCATTATAATTCAAGATTTATATTCTTACTTTCTAAAATCCTTAATCAGTTGCAACGTTGGAAGTGCATTTCCATCATAATCAAACAATGCCTGATTTGCCCATTCATTTCCACAAGGACCTGGATCATTCATATATTTTAAAGACGCAGGAGTTGCCCATCCAGAACCTGGCACAGGAATCCATGCAGGCTCCCACCAGAAGAAGCCGCAGCCGCGTCCCTCTTTTACACGAGCGACTCTTTGTAAAAAGTCTGCCGTAAAATCCTTCTGTCCTTCTACTGTCATTGGATATTCTACCTTTTCCGCAAGTTCAGCTCTCGTTGCATATCCTTTTCGGTCCGCATCTGCCAGCTTCTCGTACTCCTTGTAATCTTCCATGGTATGCCCCATAGATACTTCTGCAACAATCAAATCTTTTCCATATCGAACTGCAATGTCATTCATATTGTCTTCTAACATCTGAAGTGTTCCATGCCAAAATGGATAATAAGATAAACCAATAAAGTCAAAGTCTCCACCTCTTTGTGTGAAGTTATCAAACCACTCGCGGTACAATGCATTATTTCCACCATTATCCAGATGAATCATCAGAGGAATCTGTGCATCCACTTCGCGACATGCGCGAATGCCGGCGCTGACAAAACGATAAATATTGTCATAGTTTGGAACCTTTCCTTCCGGCCAAAGTAATCCATTGGAAAGCTCATTTCCCACCTGAATCATGCTAACACGAATTCCCTCTGCCAAAACCTTTTCCAGGGAATCCTTAGTAAATGCATAGACAGCCTGCTCAAGTTCCTCGACTCCATAATTTGCCCATGCCTTTGGTTTCAATTGCTTTCCAGGGTCCGCCCAAAAATCACTGTAATGAAAATTAAGAAGAACTCCAAGACCTGCGTCCGTTACGCGTTTTGCAATTGCAATGGTCTCCTCTAAATCATTGTTACCTGCACCGTATGGTTCTCCCTCTTCGGATTTCGGATCATTCCAAATACGAAGACGAATGGTATCCACATCATATTTTTTCATGATTTCTAAGATATCCATCTCTCTTCCATTATCGTAATATTTTGCTCCACATCGCTCCATTTCAAGCAATGTCGACAAATCCATTCCCTTTACGAATTTCATGCTTCCATTTTCCTTTCTTCTACGCGAAATCACCAAGTAATTTCCATAATATAGTTCATCGTATTCTCGGCGTCTTCTATTGCTTCTTCCACTGTGCATTTCTTATCCCGAATTGCACGCAATGCATCGCTTATCACTTCCTGCATCTCATAATGATAGCTATTCTGCTCAATTACAGGAACATGGGAACTCATTTCTACAATGTCCGAATAGATTGGCTGCTCTTTAAAATAGGGAACCCCTTCGTTATATATTCCTGACTCCCCTAGCGAAAGGGCGCAGGTAATCACGCCACCATTTTTCAATGCCTCTTCATAGGTCTGCATACTTCCACCAAATGTTCTCGCCAGAAAGTCCTTGGCAAGTTCTACATTCTTACAATTCGAAGTAATATACAAGGAACTGCCTCCATTGGAAGCATATCCACGCCTTCCGTCTAGTGTCGGCATCTCTGTGATAGCCCATTTTCCACTATTCGCTCGCATCAGTTGGATCGTCGGAATAATCCAGTTTCCGTTAATCACACATCCAACCTGGTTAAAAGAAATAGACTCCTGAATGTACTCCTGCCAGTTATCTGTCAAGGTAAGAATTCCCATATCACACATCTTTGCAATCTTCTTTGTGCATTCCAAAACAACTTCATTATCTTTCAGATTGGGTTCTCCATTGAGAAAAAGCGAAGTTCCTTCTGCCTGCGCCATCATATAAAGTAAATCATTACCGCTTCCATTCATAGAAAGAAAGTCAACTCCTGTTTTCTGCGTTACCTCTTGTCCAATCTCAATGAATTTATCCCAAGTTATTCCTTGCATGTCACAAATTGAATAGCCAGCTGCCTCAAGCAAATCCGTTCGATAAGCACAGATCACCGTTCCATTGTCCACTGGAACACCATAATGTTTGTCATGAACTGTGGAGTAAGATAACTTTTCTTGTGCAAAATCCATCCAGTTTATCTCTATATCCTCAAGGCTTACCCATACACTCGGATATTTTTCAAAAAAACGTTGAAACGAATGATCTTGAAATAAAATAATATCTGGCAATGTATCATCACACTTGTCTTCTCCAGCGAGCGTAATCGCATTCTCCAATTCTTTAGATTGTAGCTCCTCTATAATCTCCAACTCAAAATCTGGATTCACATGCTCTTTGTAATCCTTCTCCGCCGCTCTTAACGCTGGAATGTTAAAGTTCTTATCCCAAGCTCTCACAACTAACGTATTACTATTTGACGAATTCACATCTTTTGACTCACTGGCTGTATTGGTGCACCCCGCTATCTGCATAATCATAATCGTACTCAGCAAAATGACCGATTGTATTCGCTTTCTAATACTCTTTTTCATTCGAATCTCCTCCATAGAAAGAGTATACCACAGAACACCTTGTAATCACACGATTTTTACTCTCCTAGTTTAGCACATTATTCTTGTTTGCGCAACCGGTTGTTTTTAAATAGAGCATTTTTCACTTATCGAAATTAAAATAGCTCCAAAACCAATAATGTGGCATGATTCATACGAATCCCCCCAACACTTGACTTAGATCCGAAATTTCCAACAAGAAAATCCCCTGACAGATTATTGCATTTCCTTGCAACAATTCTATCAGGGGATTCTCATTCCCCAAGAACGGGGGACGTTCTTGTCTGTTATTGTTTTCCTGACTATGGGCATCTCCCCTTATCAGGTGTTATTCTCCTTCTTCCCGTTTGCTATACACCACGGAAGCAGAAGGTAAATTCTTTCTTTGTGCTTGCATCGAGAAGATATTCTGGATGAACACGCTGTCCCCAGCTATCATCTCCTGCAACTCCCATCTGTGCCTCAGCTACACGAACAACTGTGTGGTGAATCTGTGGTAATTCATACGCATGTGTCGCGTTTTCTATTTCATGCGGTGTGTAAGGTAAGACATTCACTGACATAGCGTCTCCAAAGAATATCATACCGCGATTCTTGCGATCCAATACCTTCACATAACGAACCTCACACTTATTTCCACATTCCTGTGGCACTAAATATTCTGCCATATTGTCTGTCACATGGTTTTCATAAACTCCAAGCTTGCCGCCACGCTTGCGGTCCGCATAGGTTTCAGCCTCTCCAAGTCCATACCATACAACGCGATCATAATCAGCATCTACTTTGAACATCATTCCAAACTCAGGCATATCTCCCAGTTCTTTCACTGGATCATAGCTCAAAGTTGTCTCAATCGTTCCATCTCCAAACACCTTGTATCTTACATCACAGCAGCTTCTTGGAGTTGTTGGCATAAAGTAGTGATAAGTAATCTGAATCGCATCCTCTAATTCCTCGATTACAGGAGCAGTCTCATCAAACAATCCACTGCTTCTTCCCGTAACATATAAACTTGCGATCTTCCACTGTGCATAGCGTGACTGCATAACGTTTCCGTTATCATTGTCTACTGGTGCTCTCCAGAAGTTTGGCATTGGTACTGCATCTAACATTTCCTTGCCAGCATACACATAAGATGTCAAGCCTGGTGTCTGAATAGAAAACATTGCGTAGAAGTTCTCACCGCGTACACCCATATTATTCTGCCCACGAATGAGCTTTAATGCACCTTTCGCCTGATAAGCCTCTACTTTCTTTTTCTCTACGAGCTGTCCGAAAGCAACCTCATGTCCAGCCTTTGCCCACAATTCATCTTCCTTCAACATAAAGGATATAACAATTGAAAACTCTGGGCAGGAAATCTTGCTCTTCTCACATGCTGTAGCAATGATTGCTTTCTTCTTTATGATTTCTTCCGGCATGTCAAAGTACTTTCTTGTAAGTGGTGGTACATCATACGAAACAAGTTGTTCAAGCTTTGTCTCACCATCTGCAAGTAATGCCACCTTTGCCTGATAATAATTGGTATTTAAGAATAAGTTCTTATTCCAAATCTCAATTTCATCTCCGCTAAAGTGGATGGAAATATTTTGATAGTTGAACTTCACTTCCTGCATCTTAGGCGATGGTTTCCGTTCTCCACCATGTACGATTCCATTTCCACTGAAGCTGTAATCGCTTGGTCGGTCTCCAAAATCACCACCGTAAGCTAAATATTCTTTTCCATAACGATCTTTTTTATAAATAGACTGATCTACATAATCCCAAATGAAACCACCCTGATATCTAGGCTCTCTGTCTGTAAGATCTGTATATTTGTGCATACCTCCGCAGGAATTTCCCATTGCATGAGAGTATTCACAGCAAATGAATGGTTTCTCCTTGTGCTCCTTTAAGAATTCCTCAATAGAAGCAACCGAAGGATACATCTGGCTTTCCATATCGCTGGTATCCGGATAACTTCTGTCATGGAAGATTCCCTCATAGTGCACCAAGCGATGTGGATCTAGTTTGCGGAATCTATCAGCCATATGTGCAATTACGCTTCCACCAAAGGATTCATTTCCACAGGACCAGATAATAATTGCTGGATGATTCTTGTCTCTTTGATAACAAGATTCCACACGATCTAATAATACAGGCTCCCACTCACTATGATTTCCTGGTACCACCAATTTCTGCTCTGGATCTTTTCCTCGAATATAAGGATCCCAAGCTCCATGCGATTCCAAATTGTTCTCTGCAATCATGTATAAACCATACTCATCGCATAAGTCATAAAGGTAGGTATCATCTGGATAATGACTGGTTCGAATAGCATTGATATTATGCCTTTTCATTGTGAGAATATCCAAAAGAACTTCCTCACGATTTGGAACACGTCCTGTAACAGAGCTAAACTCATGTCGATTTACGCCCTTGAAAACAATACGTTTTCCATTTAACAGCATTAAGCCATCTTTCATTTCAAACTTACGGAATCCGATGCGCTGTATCACATGTTCTTCCTGCTTATTTCCCACAACGGAAATTGCTACCTCATACAGTTCTGGTGTCTCTGCACTCCACAATAGTGGTTCCTTCACTTCCATATCTGAGGTAATGGATAAAACTTCACACTCTGATGCATCAAATGGAATTATCTTACTTCCAATTTCATTTTGATTTTTAGAAATCGTAAGGGAAATCTTTCCCTTTCCTGATACCATCAACTCACTCTGTAAAGTACCTAATTTATAATCCTCTGAAAGTGTTGGAATCAAGCTAACATCCCACAAGTGTGTCTCTGGAATTGCAAATAGATAAACACTTCGGAAAATTCCTGAGAATCGGAAGAAGTCCTGGTCCTCGCACCAGCTTCCAGAAGTCCATTTAAACACCTGTACAGCCAGCTTATTCTCACCCGCCTTAAGAAAAGGCGTAAGTTCGAATTCTGCCGGATCAAAAGAGTTCTCGCTATATCCAACATATTGTCCATTGAGCCATAGTGCAAATCCACTCTCCACACCCTGGAAAGAAATTCCAACGCCATGTTTTCCAAAGGATTCTGGAACTGTAAAATATTTCACATAGCTGGCTACTGGATTGAATTCCTCTGGAATATCACCAACTGCTACCTCTTCCTTTGCATCCCATGGATAGGCCACATTCGTATAATGTGGAATATCATAGCCTTCCATTTGAATATGCGCTGGAACACGAATATCATCCCAGCTGTGATTGTCATAGTCCATTTTTTCAAAACCAGGAATCACAGAAGCATAATTTTTTGCATATGCAAATTTCCATATGCCATCCAATGAATAGCGATAACTTGACTCATTTAACTCCATCTCATACTTTGATGCAAATGGAACAAACGCAGTATGCGCTTTTAATCTATTTTGTTCAAATATCAATGGATTACGAACGATACTGTAATCAAATTCTTTCATAAATATTCCTCGCTGTCTCCTTACTAACAAGTTCTTATTTTACTGTATCCTCTTATTTCACAGATCCAGTAATACCTTCTGCGAACTGTTTCTGCAATACGAAGAATACAATCATAGTTGGAATTGAGCAGAATAATACGCCCATCATCAATAGACCATAATCTACTGTATATCCACCTGATAAGTTCGCAATTAACATTGGCATCGTCTGTGCCTCTGTTTTATTCATAACAACCTTTGGCCATAGATATGCATTCCATGCATTCATGAAGGTAATAACTGCAGCTGCTGCATAAGTAGATTTCTGAACTGGCATGTACATTCTGAAGAAGATTCCAATTTCAGATAATCCATCAATTCTAGCCGCTTCCATAATGTCTACAGGGAAGCTTCTCGAGTTCTGCCTAAACATCATAATGAGAAATGGCGTAGAAATCGCTGGAAGCATAAAACCAACTGTGGTATTCAAAAATCCCATCGCAGACATCATTTTAAACAATGGAATTAAAGTTGCAACCTGAGGAATCATCATGGCAAGAAGAAGAATTGCAAAAAGGCGATCCTTTCCTTTGTCATGGTAAAGCTCAAATCCATATCCAGCCAATGAGCAAATGAAAAGTGCCACCAATGTCTGAATAATAGAATACTTAAAGGAATTACCCAACGCTCCCCATAAATCAGAGGTTGAAATTAACTTATTAAAGTTCTCTAATGCATGTACACCTGGAAGAAGTCTTCCTCTGGCAACATCGATTGTTTCATTGGTTGCAGCGGATATCATCCAATAAAATGGAAATACCGATATAAACGAAACAATGATAAGGAAAATATAAGTAGGAATTAGTTTTCTTTGAATATGTGATGTATTTCTCTTCTTAGTCACGTTTATCACCTACTTTCATATTAATAAATGCAAGTACTGCTACAAAGATAAATACAACAAAGGATAGTGCAGAAGCATATCCAAAGTTTGATACTCCAGTACCAAAGGAAACATTATAAATATAATGTGACATTGTAATGGATGAGAACGCTGGACCACCTGCTGTCAAGTTTACAGACTCATCGAATAACTGTAAGGTACCATTAATTGACATAATTACTGTCATTACAATGGTAGGTCTTAATAGAGGTACGGTGATTCTCCAGAAGGTCTGCCAACCATTGGCTCCATCAATTTTAGAAGCCTCATAAACAGAATATTCAATATTCTGAAGACCTGCCAGGAAGAATACCATGTTATATCCTGTCCATCTCCAAATCAAAGCAATAATAATTACCATTCTAGCAGTAGCAGCATTTCCAAGGAAGTTGTAGTTCTCTGAGAAAATGCCAAGACCAACTAAAATATGATTGATTAATCCATCTGTTGCAAACAAAGATTTAAAAATTAAGGAATATGAAACCAATGAAGTTGCACATGGTAAAAACACACAGGTACGGAAAAATCCCTTGAATTTCAAATCTCTATTGTTGAGCATCTGTGCCAAAAGAATGGCAAATATCAACATTACTGGTACTTCTACAATCAAATACAAAAAGGTATTCTTCATGGAAGTAATAAATGTTGTATCCTCAAACATTCTCATATAGTTATAGTTGATTGGATCAGCCCATTTCATTCCCTTTCCAACACCAGTTTTAAAGGATGTAATAATGGCCTGAATAATTGGATAAAAGCTCATAACCGCAATCAAAAGAGTTGCTGGCATAAGATATAACCATCCTGCAATCCCTTGTTTTGCGGTAATGCCCATTCCTTTCTTTTTCTTCATGACTTGCGTCCCCCTATCTTAAAACGGGGAGTCGGAAAAGTCCGATTCCCCGTAATAAATTACTAGCTTATTAAATTATTTGCCCATTGCAAAGCGAAGTTCTTTGTCAGCTGTCTCTAATGCTCCTTTTACAGAACCAATTTCTCCAGCTTTTACTTTTGTAAGAGCTGCACCGAGTTTCTCACGTGCTGTGTAGTGATAATCACTCTGCTCTACAGTTTTAACATGAGTTCCCATCTCAACGATTGTAGCGTAGATAGCCTGTCCGTTGAAGTACTCGTCTGGCTCCTGATATACAGCAGATTTACCAGCAACAGCGTTACATGTGATTACACCACCATTTTTAAGTGCTGGATCATATGTCTCTGTGCTTCCACCAAATGTCTTAGCTAAGAAATCTTTTGCAAGGTCTACTTTCTTGCAGTTAGCAGTTACATATAATGAAGAACCACCGTTTGAAGCATATCCTTCGCCACCCTTTAATGTTGGCATAGAAGTGATTGCCCATTTACCAGAGTTCTCTTTTACCTGTTTGATTGTTGGAATAATCCAGTTACCATTCATTACTGAAGCAACCTGATCTTTCATGATTGTTTCGTTTGTGTATCCTGTCCAGTCAGCTGCAAGGCAAAGTGTTCCTTCTTTGTCCATGTCAACGATAACCTGACAAATCTGCTCTAACACATCATTTCCAGCAATGTTTGAATCGCCATCTTTGAACTGTGAAACGCCTTCAGCCTGTGCCATCATGTACATTAAGTCATTTCCACTTCCGTCCATAGAAAGCATGTATTTACCAGTTTTCTCTTTTACTTCTTTAGCAACCTGCATGTACTCTGTCCAGGTGATTCCTTTCATAGAATCTACAGTACGTCCAACCTGCTCAAGAAGATCTGTTCTGTACGCCATAACAACAGTTCCGTTATCAACTGGGAATCCGTAATGTTTGTCATTAAGTGTAGAGAATGATAATTTCTCCTGAGAGAAATCAGACCAGTTAACATCAGCATCGTTTACATCCTGCCATGCATCTGGATAGTTTGTTGCGTACTGCTGGAAATAATGATCCTGGAATAATACGATATCTGGTAATGTGTCATATTTTCCATCGTTTCCTGCAAGTGTTACTGCCTGCTCAACTGCTTTTGAATCAGCCTGTGTTACGATTTCAAGTTTGAAATCCTTGTCCACATTTTTCTGATAATCTGCTTCAGCAGCTTTTAAAGCTGGAATATTGAAGTTCTCATCCCAAGCGTAAACAGTTAATGTTTTTGGATCGCTTGATGTTCCAGAAGCAGCCTCTGTTCCATTGTTTCCTTTTGCACCGCATCCTGCAAATACAGATGCAACCATGGTTGATACCATAAGTAAAGATAAAACTTTTCTTTTCATTTTTTTCCCTCCAAATAGAAATATAAGTTTTATGTAATCCATCTGTGTTCACATTGTATTCACATTTTATTAACACTATTCACAATCCGTTCATCAGTGTTTTGTGCATTTTATACAACTGAACATCTCCCTCAGTGGATTATGTGGTTATTATAACGAATCGCATGTAACTTGTGTATTAATATTCGAATAAAAAAAGTGCAAATTCAACCATCTAATTTGACATAATATTCACAATTACCATCCTTTCAGCGCGGAAATGTTGAAATTGAGCAATTTTCGCTCGTAATTGCTCGGATTGATTTTCCACTGATATGGTGATGTATCCAAAAACTTCTTAAAATTCCGGTTAAATGTGGATGTAGTAGGGAAACCACAACGAAGCGCAACAACATCCATAGAATCATTTGTCTTCTTCAGCATATCGCAGGCCTTTTGAATACGTACCAAATTCAAATAGTCCATTGGTGACATATTGATTGCCTGTTCAAACATTCTTCTGAAATGCGTCTCACTCATGTTACATTCCGCTGCCAAATCTGCCGCTTTTAGTTGTTCTGCATAGCTGGTGGAAATAAGCTCCAATGCTGGAGCTATTGGCGATACAATTGACAATTTGCGTGGCTCATCGTTCGCGCTATCTGCATGCTTATTCGTTCTTAGAATTTCCATACAAAGTGCACACATAAGGCCCTTTACCAGCTGTTTATAATGTGGTTTCTTCAAGCGCATTTCTTCCATTATCATCTTGATTAAGCTCGCCAGAGAAGGATATTCCGTTTCATTAATCAAATACGGTCTCTTGTTGATTGCTTCAAGTAGCTCCTTCTGATACACCAAATTATCTGGGAACATTTCTGCAATCATCATCTGCGGATCAAAGAATAAGTACTCCCAAAAATTCTCTTCCCCACCATCACTGATTGTTATGTGCGGATAATTTGCAGGTATCATGCTAATCATGGAAGACTGATATCTTAGCTTTTCCTCATCATAGTACATGACACCTTCGCCTCGTCTGCATAGTCCAATCTCCATCAGATTGTGAAAATGCAAACGAAACTCGTCATGTCCATATACTCTTACCCAGGCATCTCCAAGCAATGCCAACACGCTTTCCTCTTGTGGAATCTCGTAAAAACGGAATTCCATTGTTTCCTTTTTTTTCTTACTCATACCTAAAAACACCAAAAACTAAGGGGATTTTATCCCCTTAGTTTTCATGAACAAACCTTTATATTAGTTAACTACCCGATTATTATAACAATCTTTCTTTAGAGATTCTACTGGAATCTTTTTACTTATGCTACGCTTTTTCAAAAGCATTCCTGGTCATCCATATTTTGTCCTTTAGTCGAAGTCAAATTTATCAAAGCGTTTATGCATTGCTCCATAACGGAAGCGAATCATTTCATTCTTTTCTAATACATCCTTTTCTGTTCCACGATACTGACAACGAATACAACTATAAATACCGGTCTCTTTGTTATAGAACATATCGATATCTAAGTCTCTCATAAAGCAGGATGGACATCTATAATTTAATTTGCCTTTGCCAAGTTGAGCCATGTTGCAAATACCTCCTTATCCTTAATTGTCTTCTTATATCCTAAAGTAAACATTGGAGAGAATGCATATCCCTCTTTCACATAGCCTTCTGCCTCTGCATCCGATGCGCTCATAGCTACCTTTGTTTCAATTTCAGGAATTACAGCGCTTACTTCTGTTGCACCCACAAGTGCCTCTTCGCGACATTTGTATGCATATGCAATTGTCTTAGTCTCATTACCAACACACTGTAAGATAATATTAGACATGTCTTCAGAATATTCTGTTGTTCCATAGCAAGCTACCATATACTCGTTCAAAAGAACCTCTGCATTTGGATCACTCATCTCAAGGATATTTCTCTCAATCTTGATTGCAGAAGAACCTTCCTCAAAGTATTCCTTTGTCTGTAGCTTAACAGTAAGACCATTAAATTCAATAGTAACTGGATCCAAGGTAAGGATTCTTGTATTACCTTCCTGTGAGAAGTGTGCATGTGTTGGGCAAAGACATAAGTCTACCTCTTCTCCCTTATAAGAAAGCTTCGCACTGCGAACCGTTCCTTCTCCTGCATAGTGTGTGAAGTAACCAGCACGGTATTTCTCCTGAATCAAGAATGGATAAGAAGCGTCCTGCACGTGCTTGGTTCCAATACCTACTGGCCACTCAAGCTTCGCTGCATATGGACGAAGGTCTACGATTGCACCACCCTGATCCATGTTAACGCAAGCTCTCATAAATGGATCGCAATACCAGAATAACTGTTTATCTGATCCATAGAGAATGTCTCTCCATAATGCACACTCTGGCTCTGTATAGCGATTTTCTTCTGTTACGCCTTTTTTCTGTCTGTAATAACCAGCAAACTCTGACATTGTCATATCAATTAATTTGCCTTCTTTTTTCAACTTACCGTAGTATGCACATCCATCTGTGTAAGATTTCAAAAGAAGCTCGTATGGCTGCTCCCAACGGCCCATTTTGTTCATCCATCCTGGTCCAACAAACATCATATTGTATGAATATCCATTGTTGTATTTCTCAAGATCACGATACTGGTCAATCAAGTTGTATAAATATGGATACTCCCAGGTCTCTGTATCATAAATCATTCCACGAAGCACGTTCTGTGGATGTGTTCCAAAGTTAGAACCATTTCCATCGTAGCATGCAAGAAGGTCTCTTGAGAGATGTGGAATTGCTACAATTCCGCTATCCTCAGCCTCATTTGCTGCTGGTGCATGTGTATTCTGTTTGGAAGGAATCCATGGTGCCCATGGGCCTCCATCAAATAAGGTATACCAAGAGTTGTTACATGTGTGGTAAGCCTTAGGTCCCTCTTCCCAACAAGTTGCTACTGCACATTTTACAGTTGGATAAGTTGCTTTAATGTAATTGATTAAGTCTGCATCCATGTAATATGAGCTTGTAGATTCTGGATAAAAACCAAAACGATCATGGAATTTCTCGAAAACATCATTTACGATTGCTTTCTTATCCTCCATAGAAAACATCCAGATACAGAAATCCTTTGTCTTATATTTCTCACGGAATTCTTCACAAGGAAGTCCTAATAATGATAATCCGATTTCATCCCCAAATTCTTCATGATCATGTTTTGCAATTTCAACAGCTTCATCGTTAAAAAGCGAAGCATATGTCATCTGAATGGTTACCTTTAATCCATTCTCATGTGCAAGTCTCTGCTGTGTTTTAAAGATGTCGAGAGATTCTGTTAAAAGTGCTTTATCCCCGATATCTTCTTCTTTCCCCTGTCCAGTCACAGTTGCAGAATACTCTGGAACCATCTCTGGACGATGGATTACGTTTACAATAAATTTGTCCATCTTTCCATTCCTCCGTAAATACTACCACATTGCATGCGCATTTGCGCAATCGGTTGTTCTGTTGTAAGTATAACAGTTGAATTTGCGTGTGTCAATGACTAATTTTGCATCTTCTTTTGTATGTTTCTAGGACCTCTCCCCCTGCCTTGCCGCTCATGGGAGAACACCCTCGAATATCACACATTTCAAAGTTACTGCATTTGCCAGCTTTCGCAAATTGTCTGTCCGACTCCGCCTGGACTTGTGCCGCTTGCTGTACACCAATGGTGGACGGGACGCTGCACCTACCATCGCTAAACAGATGCTCTCAGAATGCTTATTATAAGGCGGCTGCGAAAACTCGTCCGATTGGGTAGCTTCTGCCGATAGGCATAAGCTA
>JAZUHO010000118.1:0-34929 GCA_045641745.1 Agathobacter sp.
GACGAAGGTTGAATTGCGGGAGGAATCCTTACTGGAATTAAAGCGAATTGCGTCGGAAGCAAAGATTAGTGGAATGTCACAGGAAGAATTTCTTCAGATTTGCGAGCAGGCATTTGCAAGCAAAGAAAGACAATAGGAAGAGGGAGGAATTACTATGATAACGAATGTGATTATGGTGATATGTTTATGGGTTCCAATGGTATTGGTTTATGCATGCCTTTCCAATTGGAATAAAAAAAATGGAACGCTGTATTTTGGCGTGGAAATGAAAGCAAAATGGATGGAATCAGAAGAAATGTGTGACATAGTACAGTCCTACAAGAAGAAGAGTCGCACCATATTTTTGATAGGAGCAATCCTTCCTATTGTAACCTTTGGGATTCCCTATGTCAGTATTCAGATTGTTATTTGGCTGGTTTGGTCTATTTTGTTTATCGTGGCAAATTTTATTCCGTATGCGAAGGCTCATAAGCAAACCTATGCCTATAAAATGACCATGTGTGAAAGGGACGAGGAAAAGGGAAGCTTTTATGTGGATTTGGCAGCCGTAGATCAGGTGCGCCGTGTGCAGACAAAGCAATATGTGCCAATCTTTGCGCTAACAGGAATTTTAGTGGTCGCAACATTTCTGTTTCCACTGTTTGTACAAAAGGAAGCTCCGCTTACGATGAATGCGTACCGTTATGTAAATATGGCGCTTTCTCTTCTGAGCTTTGTATGGTATTGGCTGGCTTTGGTTACGGACCGCGCACGCAATGAGGTGATTTGTGAAGATGCGGATATCAATCGAAACTATAACCGTGCAAGAAAGCAGAGCTTTCATCATTTCTGGCTGGCGATATCGTGGATTCATATCAGCAAGGTTACATGGGTTATGCTTGCAATGTATCTATCACTTCCTACATTTTTGGTAGCGATGTGGAGCGCAATTGTAGAGGTACTTGTTGTAGTAATCGCTTCTTTCATATTTTTGAATCGCATAACGCGCATAGAACGGAAATATGCACCTCACTATTTGAAGGAATATCGTATGGATGAGGAGAGATATTGGATTTGTGGGGCAATTTATAATAACCCATGGGATAAGCGCGCTATTGTAAATACGAGATATGGAATGGGATCGTCGATGAACCTGGGTACCTCTATTGGAAAGATATTTGCGATGATAGGAGTTATAGCAATCATATGGATTCCAAGTATGTGCATGTGGCTGGTGTTTGATGAAATGATGCCGATACATACGCGAATCGAAAATGAAACGATTGTATGTCAACATTTGAAAACACAGTATGAGATTGCATTCGATGAGATGGAACAGGTTTGTTTCGTAGAGGAATTCCCGGAATGTATCAAAATCCATGGCACAATGACGGATACACTGTATTCTGGAAAATTTGAAATCTATCGTGATGGTGTCTATGAGATGCTTTTAAATCCATCCACGGGAAAATTCTTTAAGATTGTTACAAAAGATAAGAACTATTACATCGGAGCATACGATGATGCAGAATTCCAGGCATTATACGATAAAATAAAGGAAAAACAAATACCTTTAAACGAGTAAATATGCAACTGGTATGTATGAATATACCAAAATTGAGAAAAATTTATCAATCCTGTTATCTTTTTATCTATTCTTGAAAACCCCATATCCCTGTCATACACTTATTTATATAGATGAGACAGTGTGAAAAAATATACAACTATTTTTTCGGAAAGAGGTAGTGATGAGTAGATTAGAGATTCCGGCTCCTGACCACGCGCAGTTGGTGATTGAGGGGCTATATAAGGATTTGGAGAGACGAATCGAATCAAGCCCACCCGGATTATGTCCTGTAGACATAACGCGTGCATTTCTAGAGCTTTGCCACTCGCAAACCTGTGGAAAATGCGTGCCATGCCGTGTGGGCTTGTGGCAGTTAAAAACCATGCTTACCGATGTGATGAACGGACAGGCGACAATGGAAACCTTGAAAGAGATGGAAGAATTAGCACTGTCCATTCGAGACTCCGCAGATTGTGCAATCGGATATGAAGCTGCCGAAATGGTGTATAAAAGTTTGACAGGATGCCGGGAAGATTATGAAGAGCATATTTTACATGACCGCTGTCTGAGCCAGAGCAAGCAGTCCGTTCCATGCGTTGCGTTGTGCCCGGCACATGTGGACATTCCGGGCTACATTGCTTTGGTTCGAGAGGGAAGATATGCGGACGCTATTCGTTTGATTCGAAAGGACAATCCATTCCCAACGACCTGCGGATTTATTTGCGAGCACCCGTGCGAGGCAAGATGCCGTCGAAACATTGTGGATGATGCTGTGAATATTCGTGGATTGAAGCGCGTTGCAGCAGATTTTGCAGGGGAAGTGGATCCACCAAAATGTGCGCCAAGCACAGGAAAACGCGTTGCTGTGGTAGGTGGAGGACCAGGAGGCCTTTCGGCTGCCTACTATCTGCAGTTGATGGGACACCAGACAACTGTATTTGAGATGCTTCCAGAGCTAGGAGGGATGCTGCGATATGGAATTCCAAATTATCGCTTGCCAAAGAATCGTTTGGAGGATGATATTAAGGCCATTCTAAAGACCGGAGTTGAGGTAAAGCATGGACTTCGCATTGGAACAGATATGACCATTCAAAGTCTTCGTGAGGAATATGATGCCGTATTGATTACCATTGGTGCAAGTACGGATAAGAAGCTAGGAATTGAAGGCGAGGATGCAAAAGGAGTAATTTCCGCGGTTCAATTCCTTCGTGATGTGGG
Source organism: Agathobacter sp. (assembly GCA_045641745.1). Classification (GTDB taxonomy): domain Bacteria; phylum Bacillota; class Clostridia; order Lachnospirales; family Lachnospiraceae; genus Roseburia. The sequence goes on from JAZUHO010000118.1 coordinate 2,765, forward strand.
AAAGAATCAGAATCCTGATTTGACAGGACAAGAGGTTGCAGTAGTTGGTGGCGGAAATGTTTCCATGGATGCGGTTCGTACAGCTAAGAGACTAGGCGCCAAGAAAGTATCCATCCTGTATCGCCGTAGAGTGGCAGATATGACAGCGCTTCCGGCAGAAATTGAAGGGGCAGTGGCAGAAGGAATTGAACTATTGACCTTGAAGGCTCCATCAAAGATTGCTACAGACGAGCAGGGAAATGTAAAAGGAATCTACGTGACACCACAGATGATTAGCAAAATCAAGGATGGAAGAGCAAGTGTGAAACCAACGGGAGAACCAGATGTATTGATTCCTTGTCAGACGCTGATTGTTGCGATCGGACAGGACATTGAGTATCAGCATTTTGCAGATGCGGGAGTACCTGTACAACGAGGTAAAATCGTAACAGAAAAGCATGGTGGATTTGAGAATATACCAGGGGTATTTGCGGGAGGAGACTGTGCTTCCGGACCTGCATCTGTCATTAAGGCGATTGCGGCAGCGAAGGTAGTTGCAGCAAATATCGATGAGTATCTGGGGTACCATCACATTATTTCTACCGAAGTGGAAATTCCAGAAGCGAGACTAGACGATCGACCACCTTGCGGCCGCGTCAACTTGGTAGAAAGAGAAGCCGGAGAACGCGTTTTAGACTTTGCAGGAGTTGAGAACTGCATGACGGAGGCAGAAGCATGTCAGGAAGCAGGAAGATGTCTCCGTTGCGATCACTTTGGCTATGGAATATTCAAAGGAGGTCGTGAGAAGAAATGGTAAATCTGAGTATTGATGGCAAAATGATGGCGGTACCAGAAGGTACCACAATTATGGAGGCTGCAAGGCTAGGCGGAATTCCGATTCCAAAGCTTTGTTACCTAAAGGATTTGAATGAGATTGCGGCCTGTCGTGTCTGCGTTGTGGAATTGGAGGGGATGGACAAATTAATCACCTCTTGCAACAACGTAGTAAAAGAGGGGATGGTGATTTACACCAACAGCCCAAAGGTGCGCTTAGACCGCAGAAAAACCGTACAATTAATACTATCCCAGCACGATTGTAAGTGTGCGACCTGCGTTCGTTCTGGTAACTGTACGCTTCAGACAGTGGCAAATGATTTGAATATATTTGAACTTCCCTACAAGGAGCGCTTGGAGGATACCCCGTGGAATCATGAATTTCCTTTAATTCGAGACTCTAAGAAATGTATCAAATGCATGCGCTGTATTCAGGTATGCGACAAAGTGCAGGGGCTACATATTTGGGATGTGACAGGCACAGGCTCTAGAACTACGGTAAATGTGGCAGAAAATCATCGCATTGAAGAGGTGAACTGCTCTTTGTGTGGACAATGCGTAACACATTGTCCGGTGGCAGCACTTCGCGAGCGTGATGATACAGAAAAGGTGTGGGATGCTATCGCAGACGAGAAAAAAGTAGTGGTTGCACAAATTGCTCCAGCGGTGCGCGCCGCATGGGGGGAAGCACTGGGAATGGACAGAAAAGAAGCAACCGTCGGAAAGATTGTGGATGCGCTCAAGCGGATGGGCGTAGATTATGTCTTCGATACCGCTTTTTCTGCAGACCTCACCATTATGGAAGAGGGAAATGAATTCTTAGAACGCTTTAAGAAGGGGGAGACCAAGGTTCGTCCGATGTTCACTTCGTGTTGTCCGGGATGGGTTCGCTTTGTAAAAAGCGAATTTCCACATCTGGTCGGAAACCTTTCTACTGCAAAGAGCCCGCAGCAAATGTTCGGTGCGGTAATGAAAACCTACTTTGCGGATTCCATTGGTGTAGCACCGGAGAACATTTATACGGTATCCATTATGCCTTGCATGGCAAAAAAAGGCGAAGCAAATATGGAATTATTCCATGGAGAGTATGCGGGCCATGATGTGGATACAGTGCTTACGACAAGAGAGCTAGACCGTATGATTCGTTCCGCGCACATTCGCCCGGAAACCTTAGAAGAGGTTGCTTGCGACAGCTTAATGCAAGATGCATCAGGTGCAGGTGTCATCTTTGGAACAACTGGAGGTGTAATGGAGGCGGCCATTCGAAGCGCCCATTATCTTTTGACAGGAAAGAATGCGAAACCAGATGCCTTTCAGATTGTTCGAAACACCATGTATCAAGGAGTTACGGAGGCTTCTGTGCAGATTGCGGATACTACCATTCAGGCAGCTGTAGTATGCGGACTGGCGAACACGCGGAAGCTTTTAGAGGCAATTGACCGTGGGGAGGCGCACTACGATTTCGTGGAAGTGATGGCATGCCCAGGAGGCTGCGTCGGTGGCGGTGGCCAGCCAATTTGTGACGGAGAAGAACTGGCAACTGTACGAGGAGAGGAACTGTATTTCCTTGATGAGAACGCCAAGCTTCGTTTCTCTCATGAAAATAAAGATGTACAAACGCTATATCGCCTTTTCTTAGAGAGACCATTATCTCACAAAGCCCACATGCTTCTACACACGGATCATCAGGCGTGGGATATGCCAAGGAAAGAATAAGCACAATTCGAATAAATTAGAAATAAAGGTTGACATACATATGAACACATGCTAATATGTTCATATGAAAAGGCGAGCATACGTGTTGCTCGACAGAAAAGTAATAAGAAAAAAGAGAGGTAATTACAATGAAGAAGACATACGGAATCGAAGTCGATTGTGCAAACTGTGCATTAAAAATGGAGGAAGCTGCAAATACAGTAGCAGGCGTAAAGCAGGCAACCGTATCGTTTATGACACAGAAAATGAAAGTGGAATTCGAGGAGGGAGCAACTCCAGATGCTGTAATGCCAGAGGTTTTGAAAGTATGTAGGAAAATAGAAGATGATTGTGAGATTTTCTTCTAAATAGGATAGGTGAGAAGATGACGAAGAAACAGAAAAAAGTATTCCTGCGTATTATTGGTTCAGCAGTGGTACTTCTTATTGCAAAGCTGATACCAGATATTGTCTGGCTGAAGACGGCGCTTTTTCTCATATCGTATTTTATAATTGGCTATGACATATTGTTGAAGGCTTGGAAGGGAATGACCAAAGGACAGGTCTTTGATGAAAACTTTTTGATGGCAGTAGCAACCATTGGGGCGATTGCACTTCAGGAATTTTCGGAAGGAACTGCGGTTATGCTGTTCTACCAAATTGGCGAATTGTTCCAAGGCTATGCGGTTGGAAAAAGTCGACGCAATATCGCGGCACTTATGAACATTCGGCCGGATTATGCCAATGTGGAGCAGGACGGAGAGCTTGTGCAGGTGGATCCAGATGAGGTTGAGGTTGGCACCGTTATAACTGTATTGCCAGGAGAAAAGGTTCCAATTGATGGTGTTATTGTGGAAGGACAGTCGACACTCAACACAAGTGCACTGACTGGGGAATCCGTTCCAAGAGAAGCAATGGTTGGCGATGAAATTATAAGCGGATGCGTAAATATTACTGGTCTCCTTCGCATAGAAACCACAAAGGAATTTGATGAGTCCACAGTTTCAAAAATTCTGGATTTGGTAGAGAATTCAAGTATGAAGAAGGCCAAAACCGAGAACTTTATTACCAAATTTGCTAAATACTACACGCCTGCAGTCTGTGGAGCAGCGCTAGCGTTAGCGGTCCTCCCTCCAATTGTGCAGGTACTGTTGGGAAATCCTGCAAACGTGGTGGAATGGATTACAAGAGCCCTTACCTTCTTAGTAATCAGCTGTCCATGCGCCCTTGTTATTTCTATTCCATTGAGCTTCTTTGGTGGAATTGGCGGAGCAAGTGCAAAGGGAATTCTTGTAAAGGGATCCAATTATTTAGAGATTCTTTCACAGACAAAATATGTTGTATTTGACAAGACAGGAACCTTGACAAAAGGCGTATTTGAAGTGACAGAGATCGCTCCAGCAGAAGGAACAACAAAAGAAGAATTACTAGAGCTTGCGGCTTATGCAGAGAATTATTCGAATCATCCAATCAGCAAGAGCTTAAAGAAGGCTTATGCAAAAGAAATTGATGCGAGTCGTGTTGCAGATGTAGAAGAAATCGCAGGACATGGTCTTACCGCTATGGTAGATGGTAAGAAGGTTGCAGCAGGTAATGTGAAGTTAATGAAGCAGTTGGGCTTAACCTATCAGGAGCCTGCAAAAGCTGGCACAGAGATTCATGTTGCTGTAGATGGCAACTATGTTGGCTATATTCTCATTTCGGATGTCGTGAAGGAGAACTCCAAAGCTGCAATCGCAGAATTGAAAAAGCATGGAATTCGAACCGTTATGCTTACGGGAGATTCTAAGCGAGTAGCGGATTCTGTAGCGAATGAACTGGGAATTGACATTGTAAAAAGCGAACTTTTGCCAGCAGACAAGGTGCATGAGGTGGAGACGCTTCTTACACAAAAAGGCGAAAAGGAACGTTTGGCATTTGTTGGAGATGGAATCAATGATGCACCTGTATTATCGCGTGCAGACATTGGAATCGCAATGGGTGCAATGGGAAGTGATGCAGCAATTGAGGCAGCAGATATTGTACTTATGGATGATGACACAGCAAAGATAGCATTGGCTATGGGAATATCAAGACGAACCTTACGCATTGTATATCAGAACATTGTATTTGCACTTGGCGTCAAAGCGATTTGTTTAATCTTTGGTGCGCTGGGAATTGCGAATATGTGGTGGGCAATTTTCGCCGATGTAGGCGTAATGGTACTTGCCGTATTGAATGCAACCCGTGCCCTTCGTGTCAAAGCATAAAACCGAATACACTGGAAATATTTCCAAACACATCACAAGAGGTAGTACCCTACATCATAAGGGCACTACCTCTTTTTTGAATCACCATATTTATTACTTTTACATGTATATTATAGCGAGGAAAAATACAAATTAGAAAAGAAAAATTTTATAAATAGTGTAGATAGATGGTACTATTTGCGATTGTAGATATAAATACGACAATAAAATAAAATGAACGACAATATTGCGCTTGGGTGGATATTGAATCTACAAAATAAAAGCGAAAGGAGGTCAACGAATAACTATATTCTGAGAGTATCTGTTTGGCGACGGGAGGATGGTGAAGTTGGGGGTGCGCAAGTGTAGCGCAAATTGCGCAAATATATGAGGAAAATTCCGTCGCTTTTTCCAAAAATTGCGCAATGCAATTGTCAAAGATGTAAATTGTAAATCGCGCAAGAAGCTGATATTATTGATGTACAGCAATGAGGAGTCAATTTTACTCAACGGGAAGAGAAAAATTGATAGACGGAAAATTGCGCAGAAAATTGCGCAAATGGAGGGAATATGAGGAAGGAAATTAAAAAAAATAGGGTTCTTTTGTTCATGCTAATTCCAGCGATTATTTATGTGGTCGTATTTAGCTACTTACCGATGGCGGGAATTGTGTTAGCATTCAAGAACTACAAATATGCAGCGGGAATTTTTGGAAGTCCATGGGTGGCACTAGACAATTTCAAATTTTTGTTTGTGTCAGATAAGATATGGCAGCTTACGCGAAATACGCTTTTATATAACATTGTATTTATCTTTTTTGGAATTATTTTCGAAGTTGGTTTCGCAATCATCTTGAGCGAATTAACCAACAAGGTGTTTAAAAAGTTTGCACAGGGATTTATGTTCTTACCTTACTTCATTTCGTGGGTAGTAGTCGCTACTATCATGATGAACATTTTTGGAGACCATGGAGTACTTAATTCCATATTGCAGGCGGGGGGCGGCGAAAAGTATAGCATATACAGCAATACACACCTTTGGCCGGTAGTAATGGTTTTGGTAAGACTTTGGAAACAAACCGGATATGGAACCGTAATTTATTTGGCGGCAATTTCTGGAATCAGCCAGGATTATTATGAAGCAGCAGCTATTGATGGAGCAAACGTTTGGCAGAAAATTCGCTATATTACCTTGCCGTCTCTTGTTCCAACCGTAATGATTATGACACTTCTAGCACTTGGAAATATCTTCAGAGGTGACTTCGGAATGTTCTACCAGATTGTTGGTTCGAACCAGTTACTTTTGAAATCATCGGACATTTTAGATACATATATTTATCGCTTACTTCTTACAACTCCTGATGTGGGAATGACAGCAGCGGCGGGCTTATACCAGTCTGTATTATGCTTTGTCACAATCGTAACAGCAAACTGGATTGTGAAAAAAATAGCGCCAGACTATACATTGTTCTAATGAAGGAGGAAGGAAATGGAATTTACAGGTATTAAGGGAAAGGATCAAATTGCATTTGAAGTTATTGGCTATATATTAGTAACCATATTTGCTTTGGCATGTTTTATCCCATTTTATTTAATTGTCATGGGCTCCTTTACAGATGAAAGCATAATCATTACAACCGGATACAAATTCTGGCTTGGGGTAAAGGAATTCTCGACAGCGGCATATACGATGGCATTCAAGAACCCAACCACAATCTTGAGCGCATATGGCGTGACCATATTTGTTACTGTTGTGGGTACGATTCTTTCTATATTTATAACAACAATGACAGGATACGTATTGGCAAGAAAGGATTTTCCTTGGAGAAATGGATTCTCATTCTTCTTTTTCTTCACTACGCTTTTTAACGGGGGGCTTGTTCCTTATTACATATTGTGTACTTCATATCTTGGATTTACCAACAGAATCTATTCCTTAATACTTCCGGGAATGTTTTCTGTATGGAACATGATTATTGCAAAGAGCTTTATTAAGGGCTTGCCTTTTGAAATGATTGAAGCAGCAAAAATTGATGGTGCTGGTGATTTCTGCATCTATTACAAAATTATTCTTCCAATGGCAAAACCATTGGTTGCAACCATCACCTTGTTTGTTGCTTTAGCATATTGGAATGACTGGTACAACTGTATGCTATTTATGAGTACTGGTGATCATTGGAATCTACAGTATACATTACAAAATATCTTAAACAGTTCAGAGGCACTAAAGAGAATTGCTGTAATGACGGGAATGCAGGTAGGACAATTGCCTTCCGAGGGACTGAAGCTGGCAATGACGGTAATTGCTACAGGACCAATTGTGTTACTGTATCCATTTTTGCAGAAGTATTTTGTTAAGGGATTAACCTTGGGCGCTGTCAAAGGTTAACTATATATATTTCATTATAGGAGGAAGAAATGAGAAAGAGATTAACAAAAATCGGGGGAGTACTATTAGCAGCAGCTATGATGAGTTCATTAGTTGCATGCGGATCAAAAGCACAGACTGGAAATCAGGGTGCAAAGGGTTCTACAGCAAATGGGGTAGATGAATCAACAATTTCAGCAGACAGCCCATATGCAGGAATGAACTTCAACTTTAAAGAGGCAGAGGACATCGTTATGTATGTATTAGGTGACAGACCTGCAGACATGGACGCTGTACTTGAAAAAGCGAACAAAGAATATTTCAATCCAAACTTAAATGCAACACTTAAGATTGAATTCTTAAACTGGAGTGACTACGCAACCAAATATTCTCTCTTACTTTCAGGAGGAGAGCAGGTTGACTTAATTTACACAGCTTCATGGTGCTATTACAACGATGAAGTATCGGCAGGCGCATTTAAGAAATTAGATGATGACTTCTTAAAAACTTACATGCCATACACCTACAAAGAACTTCCAGAAGAGGCTTGGAAAGAAATCGCTATCAACGGAGACATTTACGCAGTACCAAAGGGAAAAGCAACCTTCACAGCGTACAATGGAGTTGTTGTAAGACAGGATTTAATTGATAAATATAACCTTACAAAACCAGATAGCTGGAACAACCTGAAGAGCTACTTGAAAGAGCTTGCAAAATTAGAGACAGAAACTGGTGTAGTTGCATTAAATACAAACGCAAACAGAGAGCAGCTTTTCACAATGTTCTGCCAGGAGAATACCTTACAGGGTGTAGCAGAAGGCTACGATTTCTTATACAAAGCTGACAACAAAGAAAATGCACCAGCAACAGATGATGTCGTTTATTCTTACATGTCAGATTATTACACAGATTACGCACTTCAGATGGCTGATCTTGCAAAAGCTGGTGTATGGTCTGCAAATGCTGTAAATGATACAACAGATTCACAGTCTTACTTTGAAAATGGTACATCTGGTGCTTTTGCTTGGAACAACTCCATCTTTACAGCAGGTGGAAACCTTGAGAAAGCAAATCTTGGAACTTACGCAGTATATGATGTAACACCAAACACAAAACGTTCTCGTGGTGCTTACTCAGTTGATGCTACTGCTATTACAGCAAAAGCTGCAGATCCAGAAAGAGCTGCACTTGTACTTGACTATATGAAGAGCAATGTAGACCTTAACCGCTTATTACTTGGTGGTATCGAAGGAACTCATTTCTCACTTGATGACAAAGGCTTCAGAACAACACTTGACAAAGCAGAGAACTATCCATGGAATGGTTGGGCATGGGCAATTAACAGACAGGATGAGCCAGATGAGGCAGGTCTTGATGAGAGACAGGTTGCATATGGTAAGCACTGTGATGAAATGGAATTTGTTCCAGCACAGACAGGATTCACATTTGATCCAAGTCCAGTTCAGAATGAGTACACAGCAGTACAGTCTGTAGTATCTGAGTATCAGCAGAGCTTTGCTCTTGGTATCTACGGAGACAACACAGAGAAGACAATTGAAGAATTCCACAAAGCATTAAAAGATGCTGGTGTTGAGAAATTCACAGCTGAATTTGTAAATCAGTACAAAAAATATAAAGAAGCAAACGGAATCTAAAGAATTATGATGGAATTTATTAAAGGTATGGATGTTTCCTCTTATCAGGAAATGGAAGATAGAGGGTATCAATATTTTGATACCAATGGAAAGAAAATTGACATTTTAGAATACGCTGTCAAAATGGGCTTTAATTATGGTCGTATTCGTATATGGAATGAGCCACACAAGGTCCCTGAATCAGGAGGATATTGCAGTCTTGACGAAACGATTAGACTGGCGCAGAAAATGAAAGACGCAGGAATTCCATACCTTTTAGATTTCCATTATTCCGATTGGTGGGCTGATCCAGGGAATCAGAATAAACCGCATGCTTGGGAAAACCTGCATGGGGATGAGCTAGAAAAGGCGGTTTTTGATTTTACCTTTGAGGTATTGGAAACACTCAGTTCTAGAGACTTAGCACCGCAGATGGTGCAAGTGGGAAATGAAATTCGATGTGGTATGCTTTGGCCAGATGGAGATGTAGAACACTTTGACAATCTTGCGAAGTTAATCAATGCAGGAATTCGAGGTGTGCGTAGCTCACAAAAGGGAAATGACATACAAATTATGATTCATTTGGACCAAGGTGGTCGCTACCACTATTTTGAAGAATGGTTTGATACCATGATACAAAAGGGAGTAACGGACTTTGATATTATAGGTTTATCCTACTATCCGTTTTGGCATGGTTCTTACAAGGATTTGGATGAAACAATGAACAAGCTTGCCAAGCGCTATCAGAAAGATCTGATAGTGGCAGAGACTGCCTATAGCTATCGCCTGGCGGCAGATAGTCTATTCGGGAAAGGACAGCAGCGCTTGGGCGGATTCCCGGCTTCCGAAGACGGACAGTTAAACGCACTTCAGATTGTATCGGGAATTATAGCTGGTGTAAAAGATAATCGAGGTAAAGGCTTTTTCTATTGGGAGCCCTTTTCTCGATCTGAGGATTCTAGCAATTGGGGCTACTGCATGGGGATTGTGGACGAAAATGGAACGCCACTAAAAGCTTTTCGGGAAATAAAAGACAATATTGTAATTTCAATTGAAGAAGCGCGAAACAGGTATCAAGCCTTGTCTTATGAGGATGATACTTCCCTCCCAATCGAAGGAGAGAATCTCCTTCACCATCACGCTTTTTCAAAAGAAATGGCTTCTTGGAATTGCAATATACCAAAAAATGTAGCATATGACATAGCTGAGGAAAATGGGGAAAGCATTTTCTACTTTGAAAGTAGTGGAAATGTAAAACTTGATTTATCCCAATCCTTTATCGCTCCTAAAACGGGACGCTATTTTTTGACTGTGGAGTATAAAGGAGACAACACGACGGGAGTTTGTATTAAGCCATACATAAAACAGGATGGTAATTATTGCGAAACGAGTATTTATCCATCCGAGGAAAGATGGACAAGAGGGGTTGTTGAAATAGAATTAAAAGAGCATGCAGAGCTAGTAATCGGAGTGAATGTGGATGCTCCACAGATTAAGGGGAAAATAAAAAACGTTGGAATGTATTTGAAAAGGTAAGTTTGCAGCTTCGTAGGAAAACAACAAGGATGCTTATCTTTGACTCAACCATAGGAAGAAATAGAATAAACTTATGATAGGAATTGGGATATGGCAAAAATAGAAATAAAACGAATTGCTGAAGAACTGAATATTTCGCAAACGACAGTTTCACGCGCTTTGTCCGGGAACGGAAGAGTGTCTGAAAAAACGAAACAAAGAATCTTTGCATATATTAAGGAAAATGATTATCAGGTGAATAATCGAACCTCTGAATATATGAATAAAAGTACAAAGAATATTTGTGTGACGTTACCTGGGGAAGGCGATTTCGCAGAAATGCCATATTTTCAAACAATCTTAATCAGCATCATAGACTATTATGCAACACGAGGATATCACGTAATCCCGATAAAAACCAGTGCGGATAATATCGAGGAACTGGAAAAAATAATTAAGCAGCATAAGGTGGACGGAGTTATTCTGACGAGAACTATAGCAAATGGTGCAGATATCGAATTCCTAAAGTCTCATGGAGTACCATTTATTGTAATGGGATCTTATGATGATGATAGTGTATACCAGGTTGATGTGGACCAGGAAAACGGATGTAAAGAGTTAACTTCCGTAATTCTTAAAATGGGTTATAGAAAATTGGCGCTTCTTTGCGCCAACATGACCCATATTGTTACCAAAAGCCGATATATGGGGTTTTTGAAGGCACATACGGAAAATGACCTTGATGTAAACAAACAATTGGTATTTGATGAGGCTGGTTACTCGAATGTGACTGCGCAAGCCGTAGACGATTGTTTGAAGGAAGGAATCGAATGCATTCTCTGCATGGATGACAACATTTGTGTGAATGTATTAAACCGACTGAAATCAGACAATGTTGTGGTCCCAAGAGATATTAAGGTGGCATCCTTTTATAATAGTTCTGTGTTAGAAATGCATTATCCACCGATTACAGCTTTGGAATTTAACACAAAAGACCTAGGCTGGACAGCTGCAAAAAATCTATATGATTTATTACAAGGAAATGAAATCCCCCACAGACAACTTCTTGGGTATCAACTGATTTTAAGAGATTCTACGAAAAACCTTTAAAAGGAGGAAAAGCAATGGTCTTTCTAAAAGGCGCTGATGTTTCTTCTCTTCAGGCCATGGAAGATAATGGAGCTCTATTTTACGATATCGATGGCAACCGAGATGAGGCACTTAATATATTAAAAAATAACGGGGTCAACAGTATTCGACTCCGCATATTCAATCGTCCTACTCTTTCGTTTGATCGAGGGGATTATTGTAACGTCAAAAATACCATCAAAATTGCGCAAAAAGTAAAAAAGCAGAATATGTCGCTTTTTCTTGATTTTCATTACAGCGATTTTTGGGCCGATTGGCAAAAACAAAATGTGCCAAAGGATTGGACACATATGACAGGCGAAGAGTTGATTCAAGCAGTATACGATTTTACTTTGGAATCGCTTCTTTCCTTTAAAGAGCATGATGCCTGGCCAGATATGGTTCAGATTGGAAATGAAATTGGATATGGAATGCTATGGAAGCATGGACACATAGATAATCCGGAACTTCTCGTGAGACTGTTAAATGCTGGAATAGCCGCAACCAAGGAGGCTGCTGATTCTACGCATCCGGTTCCCAAAACGATGATTCACATTGAGTGTGGCGGCGACTTGGCGCGAACAGATGAATTCTTCAAAACACTTCAAACGAATGGGGTTGAGGAATTTGACTATATTGGACTGTCCTATTATCCATATTGGGCAGGGGATTATGAGTTAATGCTTACGAATTGCAGAAGTGCAAAGGAAAAATTCGGAAAGCAAATTGTCCTAGTAGAGACTGCGTTTCCATATACGGATGATTCCCATGATGATATGCCAAATGTAGTTACAGGGGAGCTTACAAAAGAGAAAATGGGACTCTCTCCTTCGGAAGAGAATCAATATGAAGTGTTGCGTAAGATTCTTTCACTTGCAAAAGAAGAGGCTTGTATAGATGGCGTCTACTATTGGGAACCTACTTGGTACCAATGGCAAGGTGTTGGCGTTGAGAAGGCAAAGGGAAACGAGTGGGAAAATCAGGCTTTATTTGATCACACGGGTCATGCCTTAAAAGCACTTACCGCATTTCAGGGCGTGTAGGAATAAAAGGAATAATGTATAAAGGCGTCATAATTGTAGAACAAAAATTATGATGTATAGGAAGAGGAGTAAGCGTTCACATGGTGGACGCTTTTTGACTTATAGAAAGCTTCGGACATATATTTTGGTCTGTAATAAAAGGGCTTCATGTGATATTCTGTATAAATAGATATAAAAAAATAAAAAGGAAAAGGGAGATGGAGAAGACCTGAGCAGGGGATTTCTATTCCGCTAAGGACTTTTATACAGAAGGGCAAATATGGATATGAAAAAGAAGAGGTACAGACGTAAGGATATTACACAGCGTAATGCACTTATGGTAGCGACAGTAATACTGCTGGTGCTTATTGTAGTACTGGTTGCAAAAGTAGTGACAAGTAAGAACTCGAAGGCACATACTCCTGCAACAGAAGCTAAGGCAACAGAGTGGATAAAAGAGACAGAAAAAGCGACGGAACTGGTCGTAAAGAATACGGAAGAAACACAAAGTATGGAAGAAAAAAAGGAACCGGAAACGGAGACGCAACAAGTGGAGCAAACTCCGACGGCAACAGGACCAAATGGAACCTACAAGCTTCATATGAAACCAGCTGATCCAAACAATTTAACGGTATGTATTGATCCAGGGCATCAACGCTATGGAGACAGTACCAAAGAGCCGAATGGCCCAGGTTCTTCTGTTATGAAGGCAAGAGTAACGGGAGGAGCAACCGGAGTGGCAACAGGAGTTCCTGAATATCAATTAACGTTACAAATTGGCTTATTATTAAAATCTGAATTACAATCCAGAGGATATACCGTAGTAATGACGCGTGAAACGCACGATGTGAACATTAGCAATATGGAAAGAGCGCAGTATGCCACTGCAAACAATGCGGAGGTTACCGTTCGAATTCATGGTAATTCCATCAATGACAGCTCGGTACATGGAGCACTTACGATGGCTCCGTCAGAGGGAAATCCGTATGTGGGAGAAATTGCAGCACCATCCTATCGATTGAGTAAATGCATTTTGGAACATTATTGCCAGACAACTGGAATGCGGAACCGTGGGGTTTCGATTACGGATACGATGACGGGGATAAACTGGTGTACGAGCCCTGTAACGATTATTGAGATGGGATTTATGTCGAATGCAACCGACGATTGCAATATGCAGGACACTGCTTATCAAAATGCAATGGTTTGCGGAATTGCAGATGGAATCGACGAATATTTTGGCAGATAACGTAATAAAAGGGGATACTTTGTGATATACTTGTCGTTGAACAGGGAGAGAGGATAAGGCATGGAGTTTGGAAAACTAATATCCTATTTACAGGATGATAATCGACTATATATTCAGTTCGAAAATCAGAATGTAATTGTGGAGATGATAAAAGAAGATATTGTACGAGTTCTTGTTCCTTATTGGATGGAGGATTATCAATCAAAAGCCATTGAAGGGAATAAGGCGCTTCCAATTCAGTATGTGGTGGAGGAGTATGCGGAGTCGCTTGTAATACGTACTGGAAAAATTACAATTAAGATAGAGAATGATTTCTATATGGATGTCTTAGACGGGAATGGAAAGCTTCTTATGGCAGATTACCGTGGAGTGCGCCAGCCACAGCAGCAGATTCGTGAGGATTTTCTTGGACAGTTAGAAGCGGAAGGGCATGATGCCACGAAAATGCGTAATCCGAATTATGTGGTACAAACTGTGAAAATTCTTGAGCCAGAAGATTGCTTTTATGGTTTGGGGGATAAGACTGGTTTCCTGAATAAGCGAAATTACGAATATGAGAATTGGAACTCGGACATTCCACAGGCACATAATGAGGATTATCGGGCGTTGTATAAGAGTGTGCCATTTCTGATTTGCTTGAAAAAAGAGGCCGTGTTTGGTTTGTTTTTTGATAATACCTTCCACAGCTATATTAATTTAGGCAAAGAGAGCCAGGATTATTTTTATTACGGCGCAGATGGTGGTAATTTGGACTACTATATTATAGGCGGAGACACGATGGTGGATGTGGTGACGAACTACACCTATTTGACAGGGCGTACGCCTTTGCCGCAGAAATGGACGCTGGGATATCAGCAGTCTAGATGGGGCTATGAATGTGCGGAAGACATTATGGAAGTGGCTCGTGAGTATCGCAAGTGGAGAATTCCTTGTGATTCCATTCATTTGGATATTGACTATATGGAACAGTTTAAGGTATTCACCTGGAATGGTAGACGTTATGGCGCACCAGGGGAATTATTTGCGAAGCTTAAGGAATTAGGATATAAACCTGTCACCATTATGGATCCGGGAACGAAAGTGGAACCAGGATATTTCATGTATGAGGAAGGTGTGGCAAGGGATTATTTTGCGAAAGATGCAAATGGACAGATTTATGTGAACGAGGTATGGCCGGGAGAAGCGGTTTTTCCAGACTTTGGAAGACGAGAGGTTCGTGATTGGTGGGGAAACCATCATAAAGAGCTTCTAGAGATGGGAAGCATGGGCATCTGGAACGATATGAATGAACCGGCTAGTTTCTGTGGAGAATTGCCGTTGGATGTAGAGTTCCATGACGAAAGCAGACCTATTACACATGCAGAGATGCATAATATCTATGGACACATGATGGCTCAGGCTACGTATGGTGGAATTAAGAGGAATACAGGATTACGCCCTTTCATCATTACGAGAGCTGCGTATGCAGGAACGCAGAAATATTCTACAGTTTGGACAGGAGATAATCAGAGTCTGTGGTCGCACCTTCAGATGGTAATTCCACAGCTGTGTAATCTGGGAATGAGTGGCTTTGCTTTTTGCGGAACGGATGTGGGTGGCTTCGGTGCTGACTGCACAGAGGAATTGCTGTGTAGATGGGTGGAGACTGCATGTTTTTCTCCACTGTTTCGTAATCACTCTTGCAAAGGAAGTAGAAGACAAGAGCCGTGGCAATTCGGCGAGGAATGCATTAATATTCATCGAAAATATGTGGAGCTGCGTTATCGCTTTTTGCCATATATTTATGATTTGTTCTATAAGGGGCAGGAAACAGGACTTCCAATTATGCGTCCACTCGTGCTACACTATCCAGACGACCCGGAAGTGCGCAATATGAATGGAGAGTTTTTGGTGGGAGAGAATATGCTGGTTGCACCAGTGCTTGAACAAGGTGCAACAAAGAAAATAGTGTATCTTCCTGAAGGAATGTGGTATGATTACTGGACTGGTGAGGCGATTTGTGGTAAACAGTACATTATGCGAGATGCGCCACTTGAGGTGTGCCCAATCTACATTAAGGCTGGAAGCATTATACCAACATATAACGTAGTGAATTACATTGGACAGAGAACGTATACGACCTTGCATCTTCTTACAACTCCAGGGAAGGCAGAGTACATTCATTATCTGGATAATGGAAAAGATTTTGACTATGAAGAGGGACGTTATATTCTTTACAAATTTACAAAAGATTCAGCAGGAAATATAATTACATCCACGTTGCACGAGAAATTTCCAGGATATTTATCTATTGTGGTGGATCCTTTACTTGCAATCTAAGCGTTTTGAGTCACATTTTTTTCATTGGCTCATACAATAGGAATAAAGATTGTTAGGGGCTTGGAATGAAACAGAAGGATTTTGCAAAGGAGATGCCCTTTTACCAAGCATATCCATGGACCGGAACTTATCAGGCGACAGAGTATATGAAGCGAGAACTTCGAAATGCGAAAGAATTATATCCTCCACAGCTCGCGCAGCTTTTGCGTAGTGTGGAGGATTATTGTGGCATGCAAGGAGAAGACAGCTGGATTTATGATGAGTATTTGGAACGCCAACGTGTTCGTGAGCTGGTTGAGGAACTGATGGAACAGGTTGCGATGGATGATACGCAGGAGGTTCTCGTGACAGAGGAATTAATCTGGGTGATGGTGTTATATGAAATACTTCTTCGTAGGATGGAAAAGACCTATCACAATGCGTGGTGCTAGGTGGTTATAACGACATGAGGTGAGGAATGAGCAAAAAACTGATAAAGCCCTTAGTATTGATACTGGTTTTTATAGGGGCGTTAATTACCTTCAGTATATTGACAAATAAAGACAATACGGATATGACATCTTCGATGGAAGAAGCGACGTTGCCCGTCATGAGCTTTCGATACAATAATCAAACCATCAATTCTTTGTATGGATATGTACATGAAATGCAGCTGAATTCGGCAACAGAGCTTCTTACACCGGTTGGAAATGATCGTAAATTGAATTTACATATCGATACCGACGGGGTGGTGATAGACCGAATTTTATACCAAATTCGAAGTAGAGAAGATAGTCGTTTGATTGTAGAGAATGAGGTAAAAAATTATACGGTTGAAAAAGGGTATATTGATGCAGAGATTACATTGGAAAGCATTCTGAAGGAAAATGAGCAGTATTATATGGTTTTTAACCTTGAGACAGGATCGAAAACAATATATTACTATACAAGACTAATTCGCGAGAATAATATGGGTGTAACCCGTTATATGAATTTCGCAAAACAATTTCATGATGAAACGTTTAACCCAAATTCGAACGGTTTCTTTCCTTTGTACATTGATCCAACAACTGGAAATACGTCCACATTAAATTACGTAGATTTAACATGCTCAATTCGACAATTAACCTGGAATAAATTCGAGGGAGCTGTGGTTGGTGATGTGAAATATGCAATAAAAGAAGTGAATGATTCTTTCTTTACTGTGGTATTAAGCTATGTACTCGCGGCAAATAATGTGAGCGGACAGAGTGAGTACTTCAATGTAGAAGAGTATCACAGATTGCGTTACGCGAATGAAAGAATGTATGTTTTAAACTTTGAACGTAGCATGAATCAAATATTCAGAAGCGATCGAGACTTTATTTATAATAAAAATAGTATTCAATTAGGTATAAGAAGTGAAGCTGTTGAATATGATACCAATGTAACCGGTGATGTGATTGCTTTTGTGCAGGAAGGTGAATTGTGGGGGTATAATGTACCTACCAATACACTTTCCAAAGTGTTTAGTTTTCGAGGACTAGAAGGAATTGATGAGCGTGAGAATAATGATTCTCATACAATTCAAATTCTACGAGTGGATGAGGCTGGTAGCGTTGACTTCATCGTATATGGCTATATGAATCGAGGTGAACATGAAGGAGAGGTGGGCGTATGCTTATATCATTACGATGGACTTGCCCATAACATTGAAGAAGAAGTATATATTCCAAGTACCCTTTCCTATGCAAGCCTAAAGAGTCAGGTGGGACAATTAATGTATGAAAATGACAAAAATCATTTGTTCTTCATGATGGATGAGAATTTGTATAAGATTTCTTTGAGTGATTTGTCCTATGAAGTTGTAGTAAGTGGCTTGCGCGCAGGAACCTACGCTGTTTCTGAGAATAATCGATGCTTTGCGTGGGTAAACCCAGAGCATGCAAATTCCAGCAACTGGGTAAATTTCATGGATTTACAAGAGGAAAAGCAAATTAGGATAGAAGGTGATAGCGGACAATGCTTGAAGCCACTTGCTTTTATGAGGAATGATTTCATCTATGGAATTGCCAATGAACAGGATGTTGTGGAAGATGGTGCAGGAAACATAAACTTCCCGATTCATACGGTACGTATTATTTCCGGAGAAAATGAGGAACACGAGATAATTAAGGAATATGTGCCGACGGGGGCGTATGTGGAGAGTGCGCAAACGGAGAAATATGTGGTTACATTATCCTTGATTCGCCCGGAGAATGGGGGATATGTAGCGGCTGGCACAGACCGAATTATGAATCGTGAGCTTGCAGATGAAAAGAATACTTCTGTTGCCACGACAGTCACGGAGGTGAAAGAAACGGAAGTGCAGCTTGTATTAAGCACAACGCCGAAGAACACCTCAGTTAAGGTGGTAACACCGAAGATGATTAATAAGGGGATCGTGCCGATGGTTGATCTGCAAGGACTTCAAAACAAGTAAAGAGAAAGGACAGCCAATTAGCTGTTGTAAAATTTACTAAGAAAAAAAGGACTAGATACGATAGTTAGTGAAAGATTAACAGAATTTTTATCGTTGTATTGCAATTCAAGTCTAAATGCGCTATATTTTGACTTGTTATAACAAAGCAATATTCTTATTGAAGAGGAGAACATATGAGTAAGAAGAAGATTGTAGTCTCTGATGTTTCTAAGGGACATGACAACCCAATTGCTGAACTTGTTCAGGTTGCTTGTCAATTTGATAGCAATATCATTCTTGAGAGTGACAACAGAAGAATCAATGCCAAGAGCATTATGGGAATTATGGCTTTCAATCCAACGGAGGGAATGTCACTTGATATTGTGACAGAAGGCGATGATGAACAGGAAGCTTTGGCTGCAATTGAAAAGTTTTTAGTGTGTGAGTAGTTTTTTGGATGGTTTTTATAGGAGAAGGAATTATGGCAAAAAAAGACGTTAAGGCAACAGTAAAAGCAACAGAAGAAAAAGTATTATCGAAAGCAGCAGACGTTAAGGAAGCTGTAAAGGACACGACAGCAAATGTTACAGAGGTAGCAAAGGATGCAAAATCAGCAGTTGTTGAGGAAGCTAAGACTGCAAAGGAATCTGTAGCAGAAGCAGCAAAGGATGCAAAAGAAGCTACTGCAAAGAAGACTGCAGCAGCAAAGAAAACTGTAAAAACAGTAGCAGCGAAGGCCGCAGCAAAATCTGCAGCTCCTAAGACTACAACAATTGTACAGTACCAGAATCAGGAAGTGGATACTGCAACTGTTGAAGAAAAGGTAAAAGCACAGTTTATTGCAGAAGGTCACAAAGCATCTTCAATCAAGACTTTGAATATCTACGTAAAACCAGAAGAGTATTCTGCATACTATGTAGTAAATGAGAAGTTTAGCGGACGTGTTGATTTATTCTAATTGAATAGTTATAAGAGAAAATAGAAGCTGTCGCAAGCATTGCGACAGCTTTTTTTTACTTATAGGAAAATTCTATAAGCTTAAAAAACTCCGAGGGGATGCGACTGATGCGCAGTGGAATATTGCAAGCCAAGGCTTGCGCGCATCAGCGCGCAAAGAGTGCAAAGCACTCTTTGCTCTTTATAGAAAATGTTTTATGATTCTATGGTAGAAAAAAGATAATGAAGGAATGCATCCTGACTTGCTGTTGGTTCATCATTTCTCATATGGCAGAAACCAATAACGCAATCATCATAGCTTTGTGTACCTTTTACGAATGAGTTGGAAGCAGGGAGACGAATGCCTACGGCATAGGTTTTGCCGTCTTCCTTACTTGTATGGTAGAAAAAGGAAGCTTCGTACTTTGCAAGCTCTTCCTCAGTAAGTGAAAAACAACTCATGTCCATAAAGTAGGAGCGGTCGCACAAGTAGTTAAAGGTTTTCTCGTCGGTTATAATGGTGTGAATGGAGCAAGCGCTCATTTGCACATCGAGAGCAGCAATGTTGGCAGGAACACCACCTGAAATGGCCTGATCAACATTAAAAAAGACGCCACGATTAAGCCCGATGGTATCCTTATTTCTGTCGTATCCCCCGTATGCCAGAAATTCCTGAAAGCATTCTGAAGTATACGCGCCCTCATCCGCTTCATCAGAAGTGTCAGAATGAGGATTAACCATTGTCACACTGAGAATAGGCTCCCGATAAGTGGCATAGTGATATATCACGGAACCAAGGATTCCGATAGCAATAAGTCCGACAATAATGTGAATCTTATAATAGTATAGAATGTGTTCCACACGTTTTTTGGGTGGCATATCCTTTAATGGGGTAATCTGTTCCATAAGTCCTCCAACTTGTAATTGTGATAATAAAAAAGGACTGAAAACATGTTTCAGTCCTAAACTCTTGCATGAAGCGGGTGATGGGAATCGAACCCACGTATCCAGCTTGGAAGGCTGGTGTTCTACCATTGAACTACACCCGCAGAGTGCCCAGTTTCGGAATCGAACCAAAGACACAAGGATTTTCAGTCCTTTGCTCTACCAACTGAGCTAACTGGGCTTGTCACTCAAAGCAAGTTTGATTTTACATGATGTTGAAAGACGTGTCAAGGAATTCTCTTACATTTTTCAATAACTTTTCGACATCCCGGTTATAACTCTTTTTTCGATAGTTCAAAGGTATTAAAGATAAGGAAGAATGTCTTCTGTGTAGGCACGAAGCACTTCTCCAACACTCCAGGCTTGTGCGTAGCAACCGCGTCCGATATGAGGCGCATCGCCATCGAAAATCTCGGAAATGGAACCAATGCATCCTTCATATAAATGCTCGCGAATGGCATTCAACATCGAATTTGCTTGTTGCGCTGTCTTTTGATTGTGTCCGTACACCTTCATATATGCGCTTAAGAAGCCGCCAAGAAGAAATCCCCAGGCAGTACCTTGGTGGTAGGCCGCGTCGCGCTTGGCCAAGGAACCGCAGTAAATTGGATGGTATTCCTTGTTATCGCAGGAAAGGGAACGAAGTCCACACCCGACGAAGAGTTCTTGATATACGGTGTCAACAATCGCCTTTTCCTGCTCTTGAGATAAAAGAGGATAAGGCAAAGAAACAGCGTAGATTTGATTTGGACGGAGGTCGTCGTCTGGATTCACATCGGTCAGAACATCATATAAGCAGTGTTTCTCTTCGTTCCAAAAATGTTTCGCGTAGATGGCCTTGACTTTGTCTGCCAGAGACGCATAGTGAGAGCTGTCTTCTCCAAAGTCGTTGGATAATTGTTCCATGATACGCAACGCATTATACCACAGTGCATTAATTTCCACAGGGCAACCATGACGTGGTGTTGGAACCCAGTCCCCCACGCGAACGTCCATCCAGGTAACCTGGTCGATACCACTTCCCGCATGAAGGAGACCGTCTTCCTCCATGTAAATGGAAAAATCTGTCCCGTTTTCATAAGCAGTGAGAATTTCTTTGAGCCCAGAATAAAGCTCTGTTTTAACAAAGGAATATGCCTCCTTGGAACTGTCATAGCGGAGATATTGATGAATTGCATAAAAATACCAAAGAGAGGCATCTGCGGTGTTGTAAAGTGGCTGTAGACCATTATCGGGAAACATATTTGGCACCATTCCGTGACGAATATAGTGATGGAAGGTTGCTAAGATATCCCGTGCTTCTGAAAATCTTTTCGTCACGAGAGTAAGCCCACTAAAGGCGATCATAGTATCGCGTCCCCAATCTGTGAACCAAGGAAGTCCAGCTAGGACAGTGGTTAGTCCGGTCGATTGGCGATACGTGAGGAACTGATCACTAGCGGCAACCAGCTGGTTTGCAAAGGTGTCTGTGTAACCGGCATGTGCGATGAGAGAACGGATTCGAGCAAGCCGCTTATTAAGTGCCTGACGTGCATCGTCTGGTTTAAGTGGGGCATCAATATTCACATGGTTTGGCGCTGCTTCTGGTGAGATAAGCGAGCATTTACATGAAATCTGCTTGGTGGTGCGCGCAGGAATATTGACATCGATATCATAAGGACAATAATGCGAATCGATTCCTGGTGTCTCAAGGTCAATCTCGATTGGGAGTTGTACAAAGCTTTCGATAAAATCGGTACGCTTGTGACAGGCTCCTTCACTGT
Source organism: Agathobacter sp. (assembly GCA_045641745.1). GTDB lineage: Bacteria > Bacillota > Clostridia > Lachnospirales > Lachnospiraceae > Roseburia. Next base: position 24,797 of record JAZUHO010000118.1, read on the forward strand.
ATTGGAACAAAATTGTAACGTTTGGGTTTGCTTCGGGAACGAGAGAAAGTGCGTTGCTTGCCGATTCTGTGGTAAATTTAAGCGAATCGCAGGATACATTTGCGCTGTGTTCTCGATAATTGAACAACGGTGTAATGTGTAAGCGGATAGGCTCATCGAGTGGATTTACAATTTCATAATCGATGATGCAGGTGTTTTCACCATAAACAAGACCTACGCCTTTTCGCAAAGTAATACCGTGAGCTTCATAGGTGAAGTGGGCATTCCCGTCATAAGAAAATTCCGTTAAATTGGAAAGAGCGTTGCTGATAATCGGGCGACGGAAGCCATCATCATTAAGGAGGTCGCCGCCATGTTGCGCTGTTTCTAAGGAAACGGTTTGGCTTGAAAGGGTAATGCTTTCGCTTGTTCTTGACAAAATGAGAAAACGTTCTACTGGTGGGTGAAGCGAGGCAATTAGATATCCATGGTGTGTGCGGCTTGGCGCATCCAATACTGAAAGACCTGCGTAACCACCGAGTCCATTGGTGATAGCCCACTCTTTGCGAATACTTGCAGGATAGTTTTGAAGTTGTGATTGGTAAAGTGTGTAATTCATCAGGTGTCCTTTATAAAATTTGAATAAAAATGTGTTATTGGTGCTCGTATGCGACTTGAAAAATGTACAGCAAAATAGCTGAACGAAAATTTCCGAAAATCACCCTATCATTGTACCTCTTGTTCGGCGAAAAAACCACTATATATGTGGAAAAAATATGGAAATCGTGATATGATATGTCGGTGAGTAAGGTGAAGGAGAAGGATTATGACAGAAGTATATGTATTAACAGAAGTAAATAAATCGACAACAGAGAAGATTCTCACATATTTGATGCTAGCGTTGGCAATCCTAACATTCGTTGCCAATTTTGTATTTCCTGTTTTATTGGTTCCATGTGTGCTTATTGCGATTGTATGGGCAGTCATGCAGTTCTATTCGTTTAAAGAATATGAATGCTCTTACTTTGACGGAGAAGTAAGATTTGCTAGAATACGCAACAAGAGTAGAAGAAAGCGCCTTATGGTTTTTGACATGGACAAGGTAATACAGATTGCACCGGCTGGAGATAGAAGCCTCCACAGATTCGTGGAAGATAGCTCAGTTAAGAAGATTGATTATACTTCAAAGACAGGTGCTCCTTATTATCAGATGGCAGTTAATGAAGAGGGAAGAAGCATGCTCATTTCCTTTGAGCCAGATGACAAGTACTTGGACGCTGTCTGTGTAAAATACAACCAGAAAGTAATTCGAAATAGATAATCACTTGGAGAAATCCGGGGAGGTTAACGGAGGATAGGATGTTAGAACTTAGAAATATTTGTTATGAAGTTTCGGATGAGAGAGACGCCAACAAAGAAATATTGAAAAATATTAACCTGACAATTGATGAGCATTTCGTTGCAATCACAGGACCAAACGGTGGAGGTAAATCCACACTTGCCAAAATGATAGCAGGAATTATCAAACCAACAAGTGGACAGATTCTGTTAGACGGAGAAGATATAACGGAGCTTAGCATTACCGAACGTGCCAATAAGGGCGTAAGCTTTGCGTTCCAGCAGCCAGTTCATTTCAAGGGACTTACTGTAAAAGACCTCATCAACATTGCAGCAGGAGAACCAAAGACAGTAAACGAAATCTGCGAAATTCTTTCAGAAGTAGGCTTGTGCGCAAGAGAGTACATTGATCGCGAGATTAATGCAAGTCTTTCTGGCGGAGAGTTAAAAAGAATTGAAATCGCAATGATTCTTGCAAGAGGAACAAAGCTTTCCATTTTTGATGAGCCAGAGGCTGGTATTGATTTGTGGAGTTTCAATAGCTTGATTAAAGTGTTTGAGAAAATGCGTGACGAAATCAATGGCTCCATTCTTATCATTTCACATCAGGAAAAAATCTTAGAGATAGCAGATAAAATTGTAGTAATTGCCAATGGGCAGGTAGATAAAATCGGTACAAAGGATGAGATTCTTCCTCATCTACTTTACACCGCAAAGGCTTGTCAGACATTAGCTGATAAACAGTAGGAGGTAAGGAAGATGGATGTAATTCAGAAGAATTTATTAGCGCAGGTTGCTGATTTGCATGACGTTCCAGAAGGAGCATATAATATTCGTGCGAACGGACAGAAAGCAGCTCGCAATACAACAGCAAATATTGATATTGTTACAAAAGAAGATAAAGATGGTATCGACATCGTTATCAAACCAGGGACTGTAAATGAGAGTGTTCATATTCCTGTTGTTCTCAGCCAGAGTGGCTTGCAGGAAATGGTATATAACGACTTTTATGTAGGCGAAGGCGCAGACGTTACCATTGTTGCTGGATGTGGAATTCACAACTGTGGTGTGGACACTTCGAAGCACGCAGGAATTCATACCTTCTTTATCGAGAAAAATGCGAAGGTTCGCTATGTAGAAAAGCATTATGGAGAAGGCGATGGTAACGGTGAAAACGTTATGAATCCAGAGACCATAATTCATTTAGCAGAGGGTGCCCATATGATTATGGAGAGCACACAGATTAAAGGAATTGATTCGACCGTTCGTGTGACGAAAGCCGATCTTGCGGAAGGTGCAAACCTTGAGATTCGTGAAGCTATCATGACACATGGTAAGCAGTATGCAAAAACGGATTTTTCTGTTGATTTAAATGGAAAAGGATGTAGTGCAAATGTGGTTTCGCGTTCCGTTGCAAGAGACACATCAAGACAGGAATTTTTCTCTGTTATTAATGGAAATTGTGAGTGTGCAGGTCACAGTGAATGTGATGCCATTATTATGGATCAGGCACATGTTACTGCAAGTCCACAGCTTACAGCTGCAGATATTGATGCAAGCTTAATCCATGAGGCAGCAATTGGAAAGATTGCAGGAGAACAGTTGATTAAACTTATGACTTTGGGACTCACAGAAGAACAAGCAGAAGAGCAAATTATCAACGGCTTCTTAAAATAGAATGACAAAATAAAGGCTGTTGCACCTGCAACAGCCTTTTGCTTCCGCAATATAAGTTGTACCATGTCATAAGCATGCATGCTATTCATCGAGATAATGCATCTTGGAGGCGTCGTGTTCACTGAGTGGAGAAGCGAAGCTGTGTCCCTTTCCTTTGTTTAGAGACTTCAAGCATTTTGGACAAATCATACCAAAGGCAATGGCAGCGCCACATTTTTGGCAATAAACTGCTTTGATAGCAGGCCCGTTAATCGGATCCTTGTATTCGATACGCCCCTCTTTAATCCATTCTTTGACTTGATGGAGAGGAATATCGAAATGACTTGCGACTTCATATTCGTTGACGTCATTGGCGCGAATATACTCTTTGACGCGTGAAAAAAGTTGAAGCTCAAGGCAATTTGGACAGACGGATTCCTGATATCGGGCAGGAAGTACTTTGCCACAATATTCACATTCTTTGGCGTCATTGGCAAAAAGTCGTGTAGGTGTCTGCATAAGGAACCCTCCAATTGGTACTTTAGTTTGATAACAGTATATCATAATACATAAAAATAGGGAAGAGTTTAATATGAGCAAAAAATTAAGAAAAGATGCCCCTTTAGCGGTGATTGACTCTGGGGTAGGCGGCGTAAGTGTATTGCGCGAAATTGTGAAGATACTACCGAATGAGGATATTATATATTATGGAGATTCGCAGAATGCACCATATGGAACGAAAAGCTTGGAGGAAGTAAGAAAATTGACTTGCCAGGTTGTGGAAATGTTGTTTGCACGTGGCTGCAAAGGACTTGTAGTTGCTTGCAATACAGCGACAAGTGCAGCAGTTCGTGTGCTCAGAGAACAGTATCCAGAAGTTCCAATTGTAGGAATTGAGCCAGCGGTAAAACCAGCAGTACTATGTAAAGAGAATCCAACGGTGCTGGTTATGGCGACACCAATGACGATACATGAGGAAAAGCTACAAAATTTGATTCATAAATACGAGGATTATGGAGAGATTATTCCTTTGGCGTGTCCAGGGTTTATGGATTATATTGAAAAAGGCGATATGCATAGCGAAGAACTTCGAAATTATCTGACAGAATTGTTATATCCCTTTAAAAATAGGAAAATAGATTCTGCGGTTTGTGGATGCACGCACTATCCATTTGCAAAAGAACTTTTGCAGGAAATACTTGGTCCAGAAACCTATATCGTAGATGGAGGAGAAGGAACTGCAAGAGAAATCAAACGTCGTTTGACGGTGGCAGATTTGCTAAATCCAAAAGATGAGAAAGGAACGATTTTGTTTGAGAATAGTTTGCTTGATCCGAAGGCAAAAGAGAGCAAAATTCAACTTTGTGAAGGTCTCCTAAAGTTTTCTTAAGAAAGAATAAATAAATAGCGATAGAACTTTAGAAATGTTTTCGAAATTCGACATATTATAGACACAATTTATGGATATACTAAATCATGTCAAAGGGATAACCCCTTTGAACAATTATTCCCTTTTTATTAAAAACATTTTCATAACTAAACTCCTCGAAATGAGGCAATGGTGTTCCCGCTCCATTGCCTCATTTCATTTTGCAAATACAGTATATAATATAGAAGCAACATAATAGAAGCAACATAATAGAAACAACATAATAGAAAGAGCGTAATGTCATCACGTTAATGGAGTGAAACGTGATGTATATTAGAAAAATACAAATCGTCTAAATTGTATATGTAAAAGACAAAATACACAAAAAGATTGTCGGTTTGTGTCCTTTATTGTTGAAAAAGGAAATTGAAAAAGGGAAAAGATGGGAGTAGAATTTGGTAAGACAATAAAGGGAGAGAGATTCCCGGTAGAAAAAGAAAGGCAAAAATATGGATTATAAGTTTTTATTATGTATGGCTATTATCCTGATATCAACAAAGGTACTTGGCTTGTTTTCTCGTAAAGTAAACATGCCAGCTGTAGTGGGAGCACTGATTGCCGGTGTTATATTAGGACCATCATTTTTAAATTGGATTCCGTTAAAGGGAGAGACCGGAACTTTTGTAAAGTATACAGCAGAAATTGGTGTTGTACTCTTAATGTTCTCTGCTGGACTTGAGACGAACCTGGAGGATTTGAAGGCAAATATTAAAGCATCCTTTGTCACTGCATTAATCGGTGTTGCAGTGCCATTGCTTGGTGGTTTTGCATCTTATGCATTGTTCTTCCATTCTAATTTAGGAGATTACACAGAGCTTTTGAAAGCAATTTTCGTAGGTGTAATTCTTACCGCAACATCCGTTAGTATTACAGTAGAGACGCTTCGTGAGCTCGGAAAATTGAAGGGAAAAGTTGGAACAACAATTCTTGGAGCTGCTGTTATCGACGATATCATGGGAATTATTGTCCTTACAATCGTAACAAGCTTAAAGAATACATCAGTAAGCCCAATTTCCGTGGTAATCAAAATTGTAGTATACTTCATTGTACTTGCTGCAGTTGCATTTGTTTGCCATAAGACAAAGAAACGAATTGAGGGACATAATAAACAGAGAAGAACTGCAATTCTTGCAATTGCATTCTGCTTTATTCTCGCATTCGTATCAGAAGAGTGGTTTGGTATTGCAGATATCACAGGTGCCTATTTTGCTGGACTCATGCTTTGTAGTATGAAGGTAGGACACTATATTGAAAGAAGAACGGAAATTGCTTCTTACTTGATTTTCAGTCCGGTATTCTTTGCAAGTGTTGGTTTGAAGGTGGCAATTAATTCGATTACACCAAGCTTGATTGTATTCTCACTGATCTTGATTGCTGTAGCTATCCTAACTAAGGTAGTAGGATGTGGCTTAGGTGCTAAGGCGTGTGGATGTACAGCGAGAGAAGCGCTTCAGGTAGGTATCGGAATGGTATCTCGTGGTGAGGTTGCACTTATCGTTGCCCAGAAGGGATATGCAGTGGGAATGCTTGATGATACGTTATTTGCACCTATCGTTATCGTAGTTATCGTAACTACCTTAATTACACCAATTCTTCTTAAGATTGTTATGAGTGATAAACAAGCTGCATAAGAAAGAGAACGAATATTTGCATTAGGCAAAGGGTTACATAATGAAAAAAGGGAGTCCGCAGTGTCTGCGGGCTCCCTTTCGCTTACTTAAGCTATAAAAACCAAACGTCTGAATTTGTGGATGATACACAGGATACACCTGCGTCCAAAAGCTCCATGATATCGTCTTTTTCGGAGACGAGTCCTCCGGCGATGACGGGAGTGGAGCTAAGCTTGCAGATTTTCGAAACCACCTTAGGCATCAGTGCAGGCAGAATCTCAATGATGTCTGGCTTGCAGGAATGCAATTGACGCTCAATATTCTCATAAGCCATGGAATCAATGACGAAAAAGCGAAGAACCGTATTTAACGATAGTTCACGCGCGCGTTTGATTAGTGCAGGCTTTGTTGTGATGATACCATCCGCATCTGTATATTTCTTAATAAAGTCAACGGCAATTTCTTTGGAACTGAGTCCTATAATGAGATCGATATGAACCATAGCCATTTTTCCAGCAGCCTTTATCTTAGCTACGATATCTGAAATATTACAGATATCTCCATATAGGATAAAAATAATCTGACTATCACAATGGATACATTTTTCTAATCCTTCATCATCTTTGATTGCAGCAATGATAGGAGAATCTAGCATTGCTTCGCGAAAATCATGCTTCATCTTATTCGTTACCTCGCATCTATCGAGCAGTTGATTTATGTCAGCTCTATTTTAACATGAATGTTCCCAAAATCCAAATCTGAAAAGAAGAAATATGTCGGCTCAGAAATGAGAAGTGTGGAGGAGAAGCGTGAAGAGAAAGCAAGAAGCATAAAGGAAAAGCAAGCAAAAAGCATGAAGAGAAAGCAAGAAGAATGAAGGAAAAATAAGCAAGAAGAATGAAGGAAAAGTGAGTAAGGAACATGAAAAGTAATCAAGAAGTATGAAAGATGAAAAAACCAGGAAATAGGAAAACCAGGAAATAGAAGCACAGGAGATGCTGTGGCAACAACATCTCCTGTGTGGTTTGGCGCAATAGCCTTGCGCCGCTGTGTGTTTTATGTTTATTAGGAAATTATGATGAAAATCAATTCCAATCAGATTGGAGAATGGAAATTAATTTTTATCTACGTTCTTGGTTGCAACAACAGCAACGCCAGTTCCGGCAACGTTCTCTAATAAGACATCACCGATTTTAACAGGAGCTGGGAAATCTACTTTCTCAAGCTCTTTTGTGATATCAAAGATTTTTCCCTTTGGAATATCACTTTCTGTTTTGCAAGATACCATAGGAGCAACTCCGCCTACAACTCTTACTGTTGAGGTAACGATACGAGTTGGATTGGTAACTTCTTTTCTTGCGTAAGCATCTCCTCTTGGACAGGTATTTCCGGTTACTGCGGTAACTTCGCCGTTTTCCATTGTTACTTTAAGGCTACATCCCAAAGGACAGCCGATACATGTCAAATCTCTTGTTTCCATACTATGCCTCCTCGATACGAATTGTAATCTTGCTGAGGTCTTCAATCTCTGCAAGTTTTGCTTTATCTAATACAACCTGTTCCATCTCACCTGGAGCCATAACTGGACGTTTTCTCTTGCTGAGAAGTGTATCATTTAAGTAAGTTGCAATATAGCAGTTCTTATATACATCACCAACACGGAAACGAACGGTTAAGTTGTCATCCATTTCTGTAGGACGAACATATTTTGGTACGGTGTAGCGTACGCCACCCTCAGGGAAGATTTCTACGCATTTTGCATCCGCACTCTTTCCGTTAAGGATATATGCAGCTGCGTTCTTTCCAGCAGTAGTAGCTTCCTGTGAAACATAGTCTACCAAGTCATGTACGTGAAGCACGTTTCCACATGCAAATACGCCATCGATGCTTGTTTCTAAGCTGTCGTTAACGATTGGACCAGAGGTGATTGGTGATAATTCTACACCAGCACTTCTTGAAAGCTCGTTCTCTGGAAGAAGTCCACATGAGAGAAGTAAGGTATCACATGTGTAACGAATTTCTGTACCAGGGATTGGCTTGCGGTCTGGACCAACTTCTGCGATTGTAACAGCTTCTACACGCTCTTTTCCCTCAATATCAACAACAGTGTGGCTGAGCTTTAATGGGATATCAAAGTCATTTAAGCACTGTACGATGTTTCTCTTTAATCCGCCTGAGTAAGGCATTAACTCTGCAACAACCTTAACCTTTGCACCTTCCAAAGTCATACGACGAGCCATGATAAGTCCGATATCACCAGAACCAAGGATTACAACCTCTTTACCTGGCATGTAACCTTCCATGTTAACAAGGCGCTGTGCAGTACCAGCAGAGTAGATACCAGCTGGACGGTAACCAGGAATGTTAAGGGCTCCACGGCTTCTTTCACGACATCCCATTGCAAGGATGACAGCTTTTGCCTGAACCTCAAACATACCATCTTCACGATTCATTGCAGTAACTTTCTTATCTGCGCTGATATCCATAACCATTGTGTTTAATTTGTATTCAATATTACGCTCGCGAACCTGATCTGCGAAACGAGATGCGTACTCAGGACCGGTTAACTCTTCTTTGAAGGTGTGAAGTCCGAAACCGTTGTGAATACACTGGTTTAAGATTCCACCGAGCTCTTTATCTCTCTCAATAATTAAAATACTTTCAATTCCGTTATCTCTTGCAGATACAGCAGCTGCAAGTCCTGCTGGGCCACCACCCACAATTACTAAGTCATATGCTTTCATATCTGCCTCCTAAATCTCTTTATTCTTTCCTACTACAAAGCTTGATTTGCCACCATTTTTGGTGATATCATACATGCTCATTGGAACTTCACGCTCTAAGATTTCCATGGTTCTAGGAGAACAGAAGCCAGCCTGACAACGACCCATTCCAGCACGAGTACGACGTTTGACAGCGTCGAGTGAACGAGCGCCAAGAGTACGGTGGATAGCATCTAAGATTTCTCCCTCTGTAATCATCTCACAACGGCAAATGATGTTTCCGTAAGCTGGTTTCTCTTTGATAAGAGCATTTCTCTCTTCAAGAGTAAGTGTTTCTGGATGAAGGATACCTTTTCTGGTTCCAACAAAGTTCTCATTCTTAGTTAATCCGAGTTTCTCAGCAACGAGCTCAGCTACCATTTCACCGATTGCTGGTGCAGAAGAAAGACCAGGAGACTCAATACCTGCAGCATTGAAGAAGCCAGGAGCATCCTTTACTTCACCGATAATGAAATCGTCTTTGCTTTCATGTGCACGAAGACCAGCAAAGCTTGTGATAACCTGACGAAGAGGTACGTTTTTAACACTTAGAGAAGCAGTCTTTGCTAAGTAATCAAGACCGTCTGCAGTTGTATTTAATCCCTCTTTGTTGTCGATATCTGTAGCTGTAGGTCCAACAAGAAGATTTCCATGAACGGTTGGTGTAACAAGAACACCCTTACCCATCTTAGAAGGTAACTGGAATACGGTGTGAGTTACATGAGCGCCAGCTGTTTTATCGAGAAGCATATATTCGCCTTTTCTAGGAATAATGTTAAGCTTCTCCTCGCTAACCATATTGTTGAAGACATCAGCATAAACACCAGCAGCGTTTACAACAACCTTTGTTTCGATGGTTTCTGTTGTAGGAGCCACGTTCGTTCCTTTCTTTGTAACAGAAAGAGCGTAGCCTGTCTCTGTTCTCTTGATATCGGTTACTTCTGTATTTAAGAAGAATTCTACACCATTGTCAGCAGCATTCTCAGCGAAAGCCATGGTTAAATGGAATGGACATACGATAGCGCCAGTTGGAGCAATCAATGCACAGTCAACATCATCAGCAAGATTTGGCTCCATAGTAAGAAGCTCTTCTCTTTCTACGATGCGAAGTCCTGGAACACCGTTGGCGTTTCCTTTTTCGATTAATTTCTCAAGTCCGCTGCGGTCCTGATCTTTGTTGCAAACAACTAAGGAACCATTTCTCTTGAATGGGAAATCAAGATCCTTAGAAAGCTGCTCCATCATCTCATTTCCTTTTACGTTCAATTTTGCTTTTAAGGTTCCTGGTGTTGCATCGAAACCAGCATGAACGATTGCGCTGTTTGCTTTGGAAGTTCCACAACAAACATCCTCATCACG
>JAZUHO010000119.1:0-2911 GCA_045641745.1 Agathobacter sp.
CACCTACCATCGCTAAACAGATGCTCTCAGAATGCTTATTATAAGGCGGCTGCGCAAACTCGCACGATTCGTCTTATGCCTGCCGGCAAGAGATACCGAATCGTGCTCAAACAAGTGCTCCGCCGCCTTGCATTATCTTCGAGCATCTGTTAAGCGCTGATACGGTTCGCTTTACGTCCAACATATTTTGGCGTACAGCAAGCGCCACGAGTCCAAACGTAGACGAACAGGGAATGTCTTTCGAGTGAAAAATTTTGTGCTTAGAAACTTGAAATCAAGTGCTTCTGAGAAACGACGGATAGGGGATGCCCCAAGGAGCTCTTACGCTACCAAAAAAAGGATGCCACACATAGGTCGTGCGACATCCTCGGTATTCCTTCGTATTGAAATTATAATTTGGTGGTCTACATTTTTCTGGAGATTTCCAGACATTTTTCCATGGCCTCGATGACAGCGCTTCGCATTCCTTTTTCTTCGAGGACACGCACTGCCTGAATGGTGGTTCCTGCTGGCGAGCAGACCATATCCTTGAGTTCGCCTGGATGCTTTCCTGTCTCAAGTACCATCTTGGCACTTCCTAATACGGCCTGAGCTGCAAAGGTGTAAGCCTGACTTCTTGGCATTCCACCAGCAACTGCCGCATCCGCCATTGCCTCGATAAACATGAACACGTAAGCTGGTGAGCTTCCACTTACAGCAGTCACCACATCCATCAAATGCTCGGCTACAATTTCCGTCTTTGCAAAAGCGTCACAAATCTGCGAGATTACCTGTATATCTGGCTCTGTCATCGCAGAATTTGGGCACATTCCCATCATACCTTCCTTCACCATCGCAGGCGTATTTGGCATCGTGCGAATCACCTTTGCGCTTTTTCCAAGCTCCTTCTCGAACCACGCCAACGTTTTTCCTGGCGCTATCGATACCAAGATGACATCCTCCTTCAAAGAGCCACGAATCTCTTTTAGCACTTCCTCATAATACTGCGGTTTCACTGCCAAAAAGAGTACATCGGCAAAGTTTGCAACCTCTTTGTTATCCAATGTAAATGTAATCGGATATACCTTCTGCTTTCTTTCTAAGCTTTCCATCGAATGAACCGATGCCATGATTTGCTTTGGTACAACGAGCTTTGCATCCAAAATGCCGGCAAGCATTGCCGTTCCCATGTTTCCACATCCGATGAATCCAATTTGTTTTTCCATAATATGATCCTCTAATTCCTTTATTCCGTCTCACCCATTTATGCACTATGTACCGAAAACTACGATGCCTTGCACCTTGGCACTTTGCTTCTTTGCTCTATTGCACTTTGCTTCCTTGTGCTTTGCTCTATTGCAACTCGCTCTGTCACATTCGCATGCAATCCTGCTACGACATAATCTACGTTTGTACTATAGTTCTTCGCCTTCACTCCAACCATGAATCGGAACATTTCGGTGCTCCACAGAAGTAGAGAATACGATTAATGTTTTTGTCTTTCCAAAACGCTGCAATTCATTAATGAAACGGTCTAACTCCATAGTATTACAAAATGCAACTTCAATCAACATCGCATATTCACCCGTAACACAATTGCACTCCACAACGTTAGGAATCTCACGAATAAAAGGATAGAATTCCTTTTTCTGCACTGGCTCAACCTCAAGATTAATAAATGCCTTCACACGATATCCCAGTGCATCTGGATTAATCTGTGCATGATACCCTGTGATAATGTTATTTCTCTCCAATCGCTCAATACGTGCTGTCACTGCCGGAGAGGAAAGAAATACCTGACTGGCTATATCCTTAATCGAAATGCGCGCATTCTCCTGTAGTAGTTCGATGATTTTTTCATCAATTGCATCCAAATTTGTTCTCATAATGTTCCTCTTCTTTCCTATCTCTAAAACCAAAAAAGGTGTTCAAATGAGGCACTACTACCACATATGAACACCCTTGTTCGCGACTTTATTTTCTTAACCAACTATAACATTAGAAAATAATGTTTGTCAACAACAAAATAAAATAAGTAAGGAATTTTGTTTTGAAACATAATTTTTTAAACCAGAATCCAATCTTTTCTCTTATTCATAAACCTAGAAGAGTTTTTTATACAAAATGTATTCTCTTAAAAGCAATAGTCACGGTTGATTTTCCATGACAAATATGTCTCTTAGAAACGATAGTCATGGTTGATTTTCTATACCCCCTATGCCTTTTAGGAGCGATAATCTCCATTGATTTTCACATAGTCATAGGTCAAATCACAGCCCCATGCCTTGGCGATTGCATTCCCTTGCTTCATATCGATATTGATAAAGATCTCATCCTCAGAAAGAATTTCCTTCGCCTTTTCTTCAGAAAATTCTACACCTGCTGCATTCTCACACACCAAAATGCTACCTTTCTTAGAAGCAAGTGCTACGGAAATCTTGCTAATATCAAAGTCTGCTTCCGCATAGCCAATCGCACACAAGATACGTCCCCAGTTAGCATCAGAACCAAACATCGCGCATTTAAATAGTGGGGAGCGAATTACGCTTTTTGCAATAATGATTCCCGTGTCCAGATCCGGCGCACCAGAAACCGTGCACTCCAACATCTTTGAAGCACCCTCGCCATCCTTTGCCAAAAGCTTCGTCAGATTCATTAACACTTCATACAATGCAGCTTTAAAAATCTCATAATCCTCATTCTCTTCCACAATGAGTTCGTTTCCTGCCAGTCCATTTGCCATAATGCTGACCATATCATTGGTAGAAGTATCCCCATCAATGCTCAAACAATTATAGGTCACCTTCACGATTTCCGATAACGCTTTCTGAATCAGCTCTGCGGAAATCGCAACGTCTGTAGTCACAAAGTTCAGTGTTGTGGCCATATTCGGATGAATCATTCCACTTCCCTTTGCCATACCTCCGATGGT
>JAZUHO010000120.1:0-14046 GCA_045641745.1 Agathobacter sp.
TGTTCCCGATTTATGGGAGGAATATCTTGAGTCTCTTTTGCGTCAAAATAGAACAGTATCTATATTGGCACAAAAAGAGTATAGGTATTATGGTGGAGCCAATGATGAGAACACATCTTACAAGGTGTCCGCATTTCCTGATTTTATTCTGAAAAATGATAGGGGAAGCATTATTTTGGATGCTAAATACAGACCTGGCTGGTACGAAAAGGAACAAGAGAATGGAACCTCAGAAATTCCAAAGAGTTGGTATTCTGAAGATTTTGACAAATGTATGCGAGATATGATTGTGTCTGGTTCGAATGCATCGGGAGTGATATATCCATATGGAAAAAATGAGAAAGATACAGATAATTCCAACAAGGAACAGAATAATTCAGCTTCGCATATGAATAAGCATAGAATTAGTGAGGATTGTTCCAAATACTTTTATACGATAGGGTTATGTGTTCCTTCGCAACGAAAAGAAGATGATACATTACTTGAATACAGTAAATGGAGAGAAAAGCTTGATTTAGAAGAAAAACAATTCGCTAAAATGATTCATGATTTGATAGCGTATGAGTTATCCAATAAGCCTTAAGTGAACAGATCAAAAGGCAACAAGATTTTATATAGGTTTATATCTTATAGCCGAATAAGTATTGACAACCAAATAAGTTCAGCGATATACTAACAAAGATAAAAAGCGAAGACAAAGACAGTATCATCCATAAGAACGGGATAGCGAGTCGGGGACGGTGGAAGCCTGATGCAAGTACGATGGATAGAGAATATCACTTTCGAGCTGCAGAGCGAAATGAAAAGAGTAGTGACTGCCGTATTTCCTACGTTACAGGGAACGAAGTATGCTGAATCAAAAGGATTCAAAGTACATGGTAATCAGGTGGTACAACGCACGCCCGCGTCCTAATTACTAGGATGTGGGCGTTTTTGATTGATAAAAAGTGTCAAGGAGCAAGGAAAAAATGCAAATTTATTTGCAATTTTTTCCTTGCGAACTTGACGCTCTAACACACACCGAGTGCAGTAGCGACGGAGTCGCGGGAGAGCTGCGAAGCAGCGGAGCACGAGGTGCGAGTTAGAGGTGCTTGTTAGAAAAGCTTTTTATCTTATATGAGAATGTATACAAAGAAGGAAGGAGTACACAATGTACAAGAAAGTTGATACGAACCTTAATTTCGTAGACCGCGAGAAGGCAATTGAAACATTTTGGCGTGAAAATGATATCTTTAGAAAATCAATGGAAAACCGTAAAGAAGGCGAAACCTATACCTTCTATGATGGACCACCAACTGCAAACGGAAAGCCACATATCGGTCACGTAGAGACACGTACTATCAAGGACATGATTCCAAGATTCCAGACCATGAAAGGAAAATATGTGCCACGTAAGGCAGGATGGGATACCCACGGTCTTCCAGTAGAAATCGAAGTAGAAAAATTACTTGGATTAGATGGAAAAGATCAGATTGAGGAGTACGGACTTGAGCCATTCATCGACAAATGTAAAGAGTCTGTATGGAAATACAAAGGTATGTGGGAAGACTTCTCAGGTACTGTTGGATTCTGGGCTGATATGGATGATCCATACGTAACCTATGACAACAATTTTATCGAGTCTGAGTGGTGGGCTTTGAAAGAGATCTGGAACAAAGGACTTCTTTACAAAGGCCTTAAAATCGTACCTTACTGTCCACGTTGTGGAACTCCTCTTTCCGCACAGGAGGTTGCACAGGGATATAAGACAGTAAAAGAAAAATCAGCAATCGTAAGATTCAAAGTGGTAGGAGAAGATGCATACTTCCTAGCTTGGACAACAACACCTTGGACACTTCCAAGTAACGTTGCGTTATGTATGAATCCAAATGATACCTACATCAAAGTAAGCGCAGTTGACGGATATACGTATTATCTTGCAGAGGCACTTGCAGATAAAGTGCTTTCTCCACTTGCAAAAGAGGAAGGCCAGAAAGCATATGAAGTATTAGAGACATACAAAGGAAAAGACTTAGAGTACAAAGAGTATGAACCACTCTTTGCTTGTGCAAAAGAAGTTGCAGATAAGCAGAATAAGAAGGGATTCTTTGTAACCTGTGATAACTATGTAACCATGTCAGATGGTACTGGTATCGTTCATATCGCACCTGCATTTGGTGAGGACGATGCAAATGTTGGACGTAACTATGACCTTCCATTTGTACAGTTTGTAAATGGAAAAGGCGAGCTTACCGAAGAGACACCTTTTGCTGGATTATGGGTAAAGGATGCAGACGTAGAGGTATTAAAAGACTTAAGCGGACGCAAACAGTTATATGATGCTCCAAAATTTGAGCATGAGTATCCACATTGCTGGAGATGTGATAAGCCACTGATCTACTATGCACGTGAGTCATGGTACATCAAAGAGACCGCAGTTAAAGAGGATTTGATTAAGAACAATAACACCGTTAACTGGATTCCAGAGTCTATTGGATCTGGAAGATTTGGTAACTGGTTAGAGAACATCCAAGATTGGGCAATCTCACGTAACCGTTATTGGGGAACTCCATTAAATATCTGGGAGTGCGAGTGTGGCAACCGTGAGTGTATCGGTAGCCGTGCAGAGCTTGCAGAGAAAGCTGGAGATCCAAAGGCTGCTGAGGTTGAACTTCACAGACCATACATTGATGAAGTTAAGATTAAATGTGATAAGTGTGGTGGCACAATGACTCGTGTACCAGAGGTATTAGACTGCTGGTTCGATTCAGGAGCAATGCCATTCGCACAGCATCATTATCCATTTGAAAACAAAGAAGTATTTGAGCAGCAGTTCCCTGCTAAGTTCATTTCAGAGGCAGTTGACCAGACACGTGGTTGGTTCCACTCCCTCATGGCAGAGTCTACCCTTCTTTTCAATAAGGCACCATATGAGAATGTTATCGTATTGGGACATGTTCAGGATGAGAATGGACAGAAAATGTCTAAATCAAAGGGAAATGCAGTAGATCCATTTGATGCATTACAAACATACGGAGCAGATGCAATCCGTTGGTATTTCTATACCGCTTCTGCACCATGGATTCCAAAGAGATTCTCTGGAAAGCTTGTACAGGAAGGACAGAGAAAGCTTATGGGAACCTTATGGAATACCTATGCATTCTTTGTACTCTATGCGAATATTGATGAGTTCGATGCGACAAAATATGAATTAGAGTATGAGAAATTGTCGGTAATGGACAAATGGCTTCTTTCGAAGTTGAATTCTGCGGTAAAAGGCGTAGATGAGAACTTAAGCAATTACAGAATTCCAGAGGCAGCAAGATTCCTCGAAGAGTTTGTAGATGATATGAGTAACTGGTATGTGCGCCGTAGCCGTGAGCGTTTCTGGGCAAAAGGAATGGAGCAGGATAAAATCAATGCTTACATGACTTTATACACAGCACTCGTTACAATTTCAAAGACAGCAGCACCTATGATTCCATTTATGACAGAGGAAATCTATCGTAACTTGGTATGCTCAGTAGATGCATCTGCACCAGAGTCTATCCACCTTTGCGATTTCCCAGTAGTGGATGAGAAATTCATCGATAAGGAATTGGAAGAGGCAATGGATGAGGTACTTAAGATTGTAGTTATGGGCCGTGCTTGCCGTAATACTGCAAACATTAAGAATCGTCAGCCAATCGGCCAGATGTATGTGAAGGCAGCAAATAAGCTGGGTGAATTCTATGTAGAAATCATTGCAGATGAGTTAAATGTTAAGAAGGTAGATTTCACGGATGACGTATCTGCATATACAAGCTATCAGTTCAAGCCACAGCTTCGTACAGTAGGACCAAAATATGGTAAATATTTGAAGCAGATTCAGACTGCTCTTGCAGAGTTGGATGGCAACAAGGCAATGGCAGAACTCAAGTCTACGGGAGCGCTGAAACTTGACAGTGTAAGTGAAGAAGTAGTACTATTAGAGGAGGATTTGCTGATTACAATGACACAGATGGAAGGCTATGTTACAGAAGGTGATAATGCAGTAACTGTAGTCCTTGACACAAACCTTTCTGACGAATTAATCGAAGAAGGATTTGTACGTGAGTTAATCAGTAAGATTCAAACGATGCGTAAAGAAGCAGACTTCGAGGTTATGGATCACATTGTGGTTTCCTTTGTAGCTGACGAGAAAGTAACTGACATCTTTGGAAAACATGGGGAAGTAATTAAATCAGAAGTTCTTGCAGACAACATTGTTTCTGGTACTCTAAATGGATATGAGAAGGAATGGAACATCAACGGTGAGAATGTAAAACTTGCAGTTGAGAAACAGTAGTAACATGCAAAAGTTAAGAGGGAGTGGACCACAGACGGTCTTCTCCCCCTTTTGGCATAAGGGAGGTATTATGATGAGAAACAAAGTATTTGCAAAGAAGAGTTTTATCAAAAGCGTAAAAGACAATGTTATGACGATGTATCGTAAGAATTTAGAGGATGCGACACAGCAGGAGCTATATCAGGCGGTGGCTGAGACGGTAAAGAATGTTGTCATGGGAGAATGGTTGGCAACGCAGAATGCATTCGATAAACAGGATCCTAAGACGGTATATTACATGTCAATGGAATTCTTGATGGGACGTGCATTGGGAAATAATCTTATCAACCTTTGCGCCTATAAGGAAGTAAAGGAAGCGCTAGAAGAACTCGGAATTGACATCAATGCGATAGAGGATGAGGAGCCAGATCCAGCACTTGGAAATGGTGGACTCGGAAGACTTGCTGCTTGCTTTTTGGATTCACTTGCAACACTTGGCTATGCAGCATACGGATGTGGAATTCGTTATCGCTACGGAATGTTTAAACAAAAGATTTCCGATGGGTTTCAAATCGAAGTACCTGATAATTGGTTAAAGAACAATTATCCATTTGAATTACACCGCCCAGAGTATTGTTACGAAGTAAAATTCGGTGGACATATACGCGCCGAATATAAAGAGGATGGAAATATTAATTTCATCCATGAGGATTATCAATCGGTATTGGCAGTCCCATATGATATGCCAATTGTGGGATATGATAATCATGTTGTAAACACGCTTATGATTTGGGATGCACAACCAAAGGAAGTGTTTGCTCTTGACTCTTTTGATAAGGGAGATTATCAGAAGGCGGTTGCACAGGAGAACCTTGCACGCAACTTGGTAGAGGTTCTTTATCCAAACGATAATCATGTTGCAGGAAAAGAATTGCGTTTAAAACAGCAATATTTCTTTGTGTCTGCAAGCTTACAGCGTGCAATTGAAAAATTCAAAAAGAATCATGCAGATATTCATGACCTTCCAAAGAAGGTGGTATTCCAAATGAATGATACGCATCCAACCGTTGCGGTAGCTGAGCTTATGAGAATTCTACTGGATGAGGAAGGACTTAGTTGGGATGAAGCGTGGGAAATCACTACGAAGTCAGTGGCTTATACGAACCATACAATTATGGCGGAAGCGTTGGAGAAGTGGCCAATCGAGATATTCAGTCGTCTTCTTCCACGTGTATATCAGATTGTAGATGAAATCAACCGTCGGTTTGAGGAACAAATTCGTCAGATGTATCCAGGAAATGAAGAGAAGGTTCGCAAGATGGCAATTCTTTATGATGGACAGGTGCGTATGGCGCATATGGCGATTGTAGCCGGCTATTCGGTAAATGGCGTAGCGCGTCTTCATACAGAAATTTTGAAAAATCAGGAATTGAGAGATTTCTATGAGCTGTACCCAGAGAAATTCAATAACAAGACCAATGGAATTACACAACGCCGTTTCCTGGCACATGGAAATCCATTGCTGGCAGATTGGGTAACGGAAAAAGTAGGTGCTGGCTGGATAACAGATTTGTCGAAGGTTGCAAAGCTAAAAGAGGTTGCAGGGGATAAGAAGGCGCAAGAGGAGTTTATGGAGATTAAATATCAGAATAAGCTTCGATTGGCAAACTACATCAAGGAACATAACGGTATTGAAGTAGACCCGAATTCCATTTTTGATGTGCAGGTAAAGAGACTTCATGAATACAAACGCCAGCTTATGAATATTTTGCATGTAATGTACTTGTATAATCAGCTAAAGGCAAATCCAAATATGGATTTCTATCCAAGAACCTTTATTTTTGGTGCCAAGGCAGCAGCTGGCTACAAGAACGCAAAGAATACCATTAAATTGATTAACAATGTTGCCGAAGTCATCAATCACGACGCTTCTATTCAAGGTAAGCTGAAGGTGGTATTTATTGAGGATTATCGTGTTTCCAATGCGGAGTGGATATTTGCAGCAGCAGATGTAAGCGAGCAGATTTCTACAGCAAGTAAGGAAGCATCTGGAACCGGTAACATGAAATTTATGTTAAATGGTGCACTTACCATTGGTACTATGGATGGGGCCAATGTGGAGATGCACGAGGAAGTAGGAGCAGAAAATATCTTTATCTTCGGAATGAGTGCAGATGAAGTCATTGCCCATGAGCAGAATCATGATTATTATGCAATGAATATCTATAATCAGGATGAAGAAATCAGACGTGTGCTGAATCAGCTTGTGGATGGCACCTATTCCTCTAATGATAGAGAGTTGTTTAGAGATTTATATAATTCACTGCTCAATACACAGGATGGCGGAACCGCCGATCGTTATTTTATTCTTGCGGACTTCCGCGCTTATGCAGATGCACAGCGCAGAGTGGGAGAGTTCTATAAGGATAAAGCAAGCTGGGCAAGAAGTGCAATCCTAAATGTTGCAAGTGTAGGAAAATTCTCATCGGATCGTACGATTCAAGAGTATGTAGATGAGATTTGGCACCTTGATCAGGTGAAGGTGAATCCATCGGAGGCATGAGCAGAGAAACGAAAGGGATTAAGATGGAGAATACGAAGATGACGACCGCAAAGGGCCCCTATGCAATCTATTCCAATGGGAAGGGTTGCACAGGGCTTACCCTGAAAATGCTAGCGGTATGTACCATGCTAATTGACCATATTGCAGCCACAATCGTTGAAGGATACCTAGAATCTGGAATACTGCTGTGGGGAACCCAGGACTTTACGAATTGGTATAATATCTATTTTATTATGCGTCTGATTGGACGAATGGCATTTCCAATCTATTGCTTCCTTTTGGTGGAAGGCGTGATGCATACAAGAAGCATTGCAAAGTATGTGGGGAATATGGCTATTTTTGCCCTAATTTCAGAAGTGCCGTTTGATATGGCTTTCAAGCATTCTTATTGGGATATATCCTATAATAGTGTATTTCTTACACTGTTATTGGGCCTTCTGATGCTTACCGCGATGCAATGGATTGATGATAAAGTGATTATTGATGAGACCTCTATTGTAAAGCGATTTATAAAGTGCTTTTCCGTTATCTTTATCATCATTTTGACAATGGTTGTTGCGGAAGCTTTACATACGGACTACAGTGCAGCTGGAATTGCTTGTATTGCAGTTATGTATATGCTTCGCAATCATCGTATGCTCGGATTTGGAATGGGAGTTGCACTGCTGGCTCTAATGAGCTCGGAATTAGAATGGGCAGCGTTATTCATGTTAATCCCGATTTATTTTTATAATGGACAGAGAGGTAAGAACTTTAAGGGAATGAAATATTTCTTCTACGCTTTTTACCCGGTTCATTTATTTATTTTAGCTATAATATGCAAAGGACTAGGTTTTTAGATGGACATTATGGTTTTACTGGGGCAGATGTTAGTTCTGTTCGTAATGATAGGAATTGGATTTTATATTTACCGCAACAAATGGGTGAATGATGAGAGTGCTGCTCATATTTCAAGAATTGTTGTGAATATTTTTAATCCAATGTTGGTATTATCTGCAGTTATGAATGATTCTGTGGATATCGATGCAACAAAACTTATGACGAATTTGAAGCTTGTAGTATTTTACTATATTTTGTCCATTCTATTTAGCTTTGTAATTGCTTGGATACTTAGACCGAAGAAGGAGTTGCGGACGATATATCGCTTGATGGCAATTTTCTCAAATCTGGGATTTATGGGAATCCCGGTGGCCAAGGGATTGTATGGAGACGAGGCCGTCGTGTATGTATCGTTTTATGTGTTATTCTACAATTTGTTGATCTATACGTATGGCATGTTTTTGTGCAAGCGCGCAGGAAAAGAGAATCATGTGGAGCAGGCTTTAAAGACATCTACACTTGACACCCTTCGCAAGATCATGAATCCTGGCGTGATTGCAGGAATTCTTGCGATTATTATTATGGTTACTAAGGTTTCCATGCCAGCACCCGTGGTTACGTTTTGCAAGTACATGGGCGATACCACAATTCCATTGTCAATGCTTATGATTGGAATATCAGTAGCGAAGGCGGATTTGAAGCGCTATTTAAAGGATGCACGAATTTATGCATTTATTTTTTTGCGCATGTTATTGCTTCCAATTGTTACCGTTTGCGTATTGCGCCAGGTTGCATTGGATTCGGTGGTTTTAGGCGTACTTATTGTTGAGATGGGGATGCCGGTAGGAAGTATTGTGGGATTGATTGCGGGACAGTGTGGAGGAGACGCAGATTACTGCATGAAGGGAACGGTGATAACCACCCTTGCAAGTATCGTTACACTTCCAATTGTTGGACTATTCTTATAAATAAGGCGGGGAAAGTTATGGCATTTACACATTTACATACACATACCGAATATAGCTTGCTGGATGGTTCCAACAAGATTAAAAATTATGTGTCGAGAGTAAAGGAACTCGGCATGAATGCAGCGGCAATTACAGACCATGGCGTTATGTATGGCGCAATTGAGTTTTACAAGGAATGTAAAGCAAATGGAATTAATCCCATCCTCGGATGTGAGGTCTATGTCGCACCGAATTCCAGATTGGATCGTGAATTAGGCAGAGATGAGGACCGATATTATCATTTGGTTCTTTTGGCAGAAAATAATGTGGGCTATCAGAATCTGATCAAGATTGTATCCATTGGTTTTACAGAGGGCTATTATTACAAACCGCGTGTGGATTTTGAAACACTCGAAAAGTATCATGAGGGCATTATCGCCCTTTCTGCATGTTTAGCAGGTGAAGTTCCACGCTATATTGAAAAGAATATGTATGAAGAAGCCAAAAAAGTGGCGTTGAAGTATAGAGACTGCTTTGGAAAAAATAATTACTTTTTAGAGCTACAGGATCACGGCATTCCAATGCAAGGCACGGTGAACCAGGCCCTTTTGCGTATGAGTCAGGAGACGGGGATTCCTTTGGTTTGTACGAATGATATTCATTATACCTATGCAGAGGACGTGGAAGCACACGATGTACTTCTTTGCATTCAAACGGGAAAGAAGGTTTCGGATGAAGACCGCATGCGCTATGAGGGCGGTCAATATTACGTAAAAAGCGAAGAGGAGATGCGTAAGCTCTTTGGATATGCGCTTTCTGCGGTGGAGAATACACAAAAGATTGCGGATCGTTGCCAGGTAGAAATCGAATTTGGAAATTACAAAATTCCAAAATACGAGGTGCCAGAAGGATATGAGACGGCATATGAGTTCCTTCTTGCACTTTGTAATCAGGGATTTGAGGAGAAATATAAGCAAACGGGTGAGTATGATGAAGAACAGCTGAAGGAAATCTATGCGGGAATGGAATATGAGCTGGGAATCATTCAAGAAATGGGCTTCGTCGAGTACATTTTGATTGTATGGGATTACATTAACTGGTGCCGCACCCATGATTGTTGGGTAGGACCAGGGCGAGGTTCTGCGGCAGGAAGTAAGGTATGCTATTGTACAGGAATTACGAACATTGATCCCGTAAAATATAGCCTGCTGTTTGAGCGCTTTTTGAATCCAGAGCGTGTATCCATGCCCGATATCGACGTGGACTTTGAGTACGCGGAGCGATACCGTGCCATTGAATATGTTGCGGAGAAGTATGGGCAGGATTCGGTGACACAGATTGTTACCTTTGGTACGATGGCTGCGCGTGGAGTGATTAAGTCTGTAGGAAAAGCATTAGATTTTCCATATGCGGAAATGGATCGTGTGGCGAAAATGATTCCAATGGAGCTAAATATCACGTTGGATAAGGCACTCACCATGAATCCAGAGTTCCGTGCCTTGTATGAAGGGGACCCACAAATGCGCGCGCTCATTGAAATGAGTAAAAAGCTGGAGGGACTTCCTAACCATACCTCCGTGCATGCAGCAGGTGTGGTTATCTATCCGGGTGTGGCAAGTGATTATGTGCCACTCGGACGCGCGAGTGATGGCAGCCCAACCGCAGAATTTAATATGGTTCAGCTGGAAGAATTGGGATTGCTTAAGATGGATTTCTTGGGACTTCGTACCTTAACGGTATTGAAGGATGCTGTGAAAAATGTGAAGGCAAGTAAGGGCATTGATATTGACATCGATCATATTGATATGAACGATAAGAAGGTGCTGGAGTTTATTGGAACTGGTAAGACACAGGGCGTGTTCCAGTTAGAGTCTGCAGGAATGCAGAACTTCATGAAGGAATTAAAACCACAGAGCTTTGAAGACATCGTTGCTGGTATTTCCTTGTACCGTCCGGGCCCAATGGACTTCATTCCGAATTACATTAAAGGAAAGAATAATCCAGCAGAAATTGTTTATGCAACACCAGAGCTGGAAAGTATTTTAGAGCCAACCTACGGATGTATTGTGTACCAGGAGCAGGTAATGCAGATTGTACAGAAGCTTGCCGGTTACACTATGGGACAGGCGGATAACATTCGTCGAGCCATGAGTAAGAAGAAACAATATGTCATTGATGCGGGACGTCAGAGCTTTGTATACGGAGATGAGAAGGAAGGCATCAAGGGCTGTATTGCGAATGGAATATCAGAAAAGGCGGCGCACAGCATTTACGATTCCATGGTAGACTTTGCCAAGTATGCCTTTAACAAATCGCATGCAGCAGCATATGCTGTAATATCGGTACAGACGGCATGGTTAAAGTATTATTACCCGGTAGAATTTATGGCGGCTCTTATGACTTCTGTAATTGATAATTCGACGAAGGCATCTGAGTACTTGTATCACTGTAAGGAAATGGGAATTCAGGTTCTCCCACCAGATATTAACGTGGGAGAGGGGGAGTTTAAAGCAGAAGACGGTAACGTCCGTTATGGTTTGTATGCAATAAAGAGTCTTGGAAGACCTGTGATTGATCGTATCATTGAAGAACGAACCGTAGGTGGCGCTTATCGCACCTTGCAGGATTTTATTGAGCGAACGGTTGATCGCGAGGTAAACAAGAGGGCTGTAGAGAATTTGATAAAGGCGGGAGCCTGTGATAGTCTAGATGGAAACCGGAAACAGATGATACTAGTATTTGGCTCCATTATTGACCATGTGGCAAGCAGCAAAAAGAATACCATGGCAGGACAAATGTCGCTTTTTGACCTTGTGTCAGAAGAGGATAAGAAAGCCTTTGAAGTAAAATATCCTCAGGAAGAGGAGTTTGCGAAGGAAATCTTGCTTGGATTTGAGAAGGATGTTTTGGGAATCTATTTGAGTGGCCACCCATTGGAAGATTATATGGCAAAGTGGCAGAAGAATATTACCAATACGGCAGCAGATTTTGTGATTGACGAGGAAACCAATCGCGTAAAAGTTGCAGACAATGCTCATGTGGTTGTAGGCGGAATGATTTCCGGGAAAAATGTGAAATTTACGCGGCAAAATAAGGCTATGGCATTTCTTACGATAGAGGATTTGACAGGAACCGTAGAAGTGATTGTATTCCCACGAGATTATGACAAATTCCAATCCTATTTAAATCAGGATGAGAAGGTATTTGTTGTAGGGCACGCCCAAGTGGAAGATGAAAAGGACGCCCAGATTATTTGCGAGCGAATTGTTCCGTTTGCGGATACGGGATGTGAGGTTTGGTTACAGTTTGAAACCAAAGAAGCATATGACGAGAAAGAGAAGGCTCTTTTTGACATGCTGCATGATTCCGATGGAAGAGATGAGGTTGTTATCTATGTAAAAAGCATGCGAGCAATCAAACGTCTTGGCATGAATCGTGCAATTTGTGCAAATGCCGAGATTGTGAACAATTTGACGAACTTTTTGGGTGAAAATAACGTAAAACTTGTCGAAAAGAATATTGAAAACTAGCGATAAAGAGTATAGAATAGTTACGATTAGGGATTTTTCGTGTATCTTGCGAATGAAGTCATAAATGTAGCGAATAGCTTTCAAATTGACAATCGAAGACTTTGCATATTTACATGTTTGAAATTTGGAATTCATATAGGAGGAAACAAGCAATGGCTAAAGAAATTAAAACAATTGGCGTACTTACAAGTGGTGGAGATGCACCAGGAATGAACGCTGCGATTCGTGCGGTAGTTCGTGAGGCAATCCACAAGGGACTTAAAGTAAAAGGAATTAAGAGAGGATACGCTGGTTTATTAAACGAGGACATCATTGATATGGATGAAACAAGCGTTTCAGATACAATTTCACGTGGTGGTACTATCTTACAGACTGCTCGTTGCTTAGAGTTTACAACAGCAGAAGGTCAGGCGAAAGGTGCTGAGATTTGTAGAAAACACGGCATCGATGGAATCATCGTTATCGGTGGAGACGGATCTTTCAAAGGAGCACAGAAGCTTGCAGGACTTGGAATTAATACAATCGGTCTTCCAGGAACTATTGACTTAGATATTTCATGTACCGATTATACCATCGGATTTGATACTGCAGTAAATACTGCAATGGAAGCAATCGACAAGGTTCGTGACACTTCTACTTCTCACGTTCGTTGCTCTATTATTGAGGTAATGGGACGTGGAGCTGGATACATCGCTTTATGGTGTGGTATCGCAAACGGAGCAGAGGATATTCTTCTTCCAGAGCGTTACGATGGAGATGAGGCAAAATTAATCGAGCACATCAAAGAGAACCAGGAAAAAGGAAAACAGCATCACATCATCATCAATGCAGAGGGTATTGGCGATTCTCAGGGTATGGCACAGCGTATTGAAGCTGCAACTGGAATTGAGACACGTGCAACAATTCTTGGACATATGCAGCGTGGTGGAAGCCCAACATGTAAAGACCGTGTATATGCTTCAACAATGGGTGCTATGGCAGTAGAGCTTCTTTGCCAGGGCAAGAGCAATCGTGTAGTTGCGCATAAGAATGGAGAGTTTGTTGACTTTGACATCGATGAAGCACTTGCTATGAAGAAGGATATTGACGAATTCCAGTATCAGATTGCAAAAGATTTAGTATAAAGATAAACAGTAATTTCGATTTACTTTAGATGAGACTACATAGGATGGAGCTGTCGCACATGAGTGCAACGAGCTCCGTCTTTTGTGTAACGAGAAAACGGAAAGGAACTTTATGATTACAAGTAGCTCAAATCAGCAGATGAAGAACTTAACACAGCTAATCAAAAAATCCAAAGAGCGTAAAAACCAGGGTGTTTTTATTGTCGAAGGACCTAAGATGGTATTTGAGGCTCCGAAAGAATGGATTCGTCAGATATATGTAGCTGAGAGTTTCTTAGCGCAGCAGGAGAACCAGAGTCGACTGCAGGACTACGCTTATGAGGTTCTAACCGATTCTTTGATGAAGAGTGTTTCAGATACACAAACACCACAAGGTATTTTGGCGATTGTTCAAATGCCTAAATATGAATTAGCAGATATACTGAACCAGGAAAATCCGCAGTTATTGCTCTTAGAGAGTATTCAAGATCCAGGAAATCTAGGGACGATGGTTCGAACCGGAGAGGGCGCAGGGATTACAGGAATCATTATGAACCAGACCACGGTAGATCTCTTTAATCCTAAGACGATTCGTTCTACCATGGGAAGTATCTACCGTGTCCCATACTATGTGACAGAGGATTTGCTGGCAACGATGCAGGAGCTCAAAGACAAGGGAGTAACTTTGTATGCAGCCCATCTCAAGGGAACACAGTCTTATGATGAGCCAAATTATACGACGGCCTGTGGATTTTTGATTGGAAATGAAGGAAATGGATTATCCGATGAGGTGGCAGAC
>JAZUHO010000121.1:0-4850 GCA_045641745.1 Agathobacter sp.
GAAAAAGAGGATACTTTGTTGCAAAAGCGCAACAAAATATCCTCTTTTCTTTTGCAAAGTATCTCATATAATGAATGAAGTTAGAAGTAACTAACTTTGATTTGATTCGATGCTAACGCGAATAACACATGAGGCACAAATATCGGTAAGGTAAATAGAATTGAGAAGGAGTTTGGAATGAAGCGAGCAAAAAATGTGGGAATGGAGCTCTTAACCACCATTCTGGGAATTTTTCTTATACTGGGAGCAATTTGTTTTCTTTATCCGCTACAAGGAAGGGCGATGGCGGATGGAGCGTACCTAGTGACAAGAAGCACAAGCTATGTAAATCCAGATACAGGCATGACCGTAGATGGCGGAACAAATATTGCACTAGGGGATAGCATGGCTGCACAGATTGTAGACTCGCAAGCCTTAGTGGAACAGGTGAACGGACATACCTATGTAACACTTGGAATTGGAATGATGTCTGCAATTACAAATGTTGAGATTGAGGTGCAAGATGCTAGCGGGGCTTATCGTAAGGTTACGATAACACAGACTGGAAGCTGCCAGCGTAACCGTGACACTTGTAACCACTATCGATTTGAAGTGACGGATTGCAATCGATATATCAGCCCGATTCTTTGGATTGAACCAATGGGGAGAACGGTGCAGTTCTTTGTAAAGTTGGATCCTTCTAGTGCAGTCGCAGGGTGCGGAAACTATGCATCGGTGATGGCACCAGTGGGAAGTGGTACCCATACAGTAGGGGAAGACGAGCAGCAAAAGGCAGAATTCAGTCAATCATCTACCGGTGGGGAAACGGATACGTCGCGTAAAGAGGAAGCAACAAGTGGACAAAATGTAACAAATCAGGAAGCTTTGCCGAATGAGAATCAGGTTGGAATACTCGCGGAAGTGGATACAGCGAGTGGAGAACAAAAGGATTCGACCAATATGAAAAAAAACGAAGAGGGAACGGAGTTGGGAAGCGCGGCTTCCAAACAAGAGAAGGCGAAGCTTTCCACAGAGAGTGCAGAGGCGAATCGGATCACTGCAGGAGACCAGACAACTGGGACAAAGAAGGCCTGGGGGATAAAAATGATACTTGTAGTATTGCTAATCGGATTATTTGTGGGAGAATGCGCTTCGCTTTTTCTTGCAGTTAAGAAAGAGAAAATTTCGATAAAAGAGGCACTAAAAAGACAAGTGGAAAAACTAAAGCGAAATTCGAAAAAAGAGAGCTTATTGTTGGCTTTGACACTGGGGCTTATGACGTTGAATGGATGTGTGAGCCAGCATCCGGAACAAAAATCGAGCTCTGAGAATGGAACGTCAGATGAAGAAGTAAGAATTGTATCTACTTCTGTAGCAATTTGCGAAATTTTAGAGAAGCTTGGTGTGGATTCAGTAGTGGGAGTACCGCAGACGACGGCATTTGAAATACCAGATTGTTATCAAGAGGCAACCGTGATAGGGGCGCCTATGGCGCCGGATATGGAAACTGTGAAATCGCTGGACCCAGACATTATTCTCACACCGAAATCTCTGGAAGGGCAATGGAAGCAACAGTATGAGAATTTGAACCTGAACAGTTATTTTGTGGATCTCGAAAGCTTAGATGGAATGTATGGGGCAATTGCGGACATCGCTGGGCTAGTACATAAGGAAGAAGAAGGAGAGAAGCTTATTGCAGAATACGAGGCTTATAAGCAGGAACTGGTAGAACAACAGGAGAAAGGAACCAAACCAAAGGTTCTTCTTCTCATGGGATTACCAGGCTCATATGTAGTGGCAACTGAGAGCAGCTACGTAGGAAATCTGGTGAAGCTTGCTGGAGGAGAAAATGTTTATGGGGATGGTGCTGGAAGTGATTTTATAAATGTGAATACGGAAGATATGTTACAGAAGAAACCAGATGTTATTCTGTGCACTTCTCATGCTATGCCAGAACAGGTGAAGGAAATGTTTGAGGATGAATTTGCAAACAACGATATCTGGAAGCATTTTGATGCAGTGCAAAATGGTAAGGTCTATACATTGGATAATCAAAAGGGAGGAATGAGTGCAAATTTTCGTTATAAAGAGGCGATTGCAGAGCTACAAAGCACTCTTTGCCCCCAATGAATGAGCATTATACGGACAAATGGAAAGAAAGTGTGGATGAAGTGATATGAAGCAAAGATGGAAAAAGAATTATAAGGCATGGCTTACTTCTCTTTTTGGAGTTACCGGGGTAGCACTAATTCTTCTGCTACTGGTTGCTGTGAATACGGGGAGTCTTAAAGTGACACCGAAGCAATTGTGGGAGGGGTTATTCCTTTCCTATGACAAAACGGTGGCTACGATTTATGATTTGAGATTTCCACGTATAGGAATCGCAATTGTTGCTGGCGCGGCAATCACGACATCCGGTGTGCTTTTGCAAGCGGTTCTGAAAAATCCTTTGGCAGATCCGGGAATTATTGGAGTGAGTGCAGGAGCTTCATTGGTTGCAATTTTGGTGGTTGCATTTTTGCCTATGTTGTATCGTTATCTACCGTTGTTTGCTTTTTTGGGGGGCTTTTTGGCTTTTTTGCTGGTGTACTCTTTTTCCTGGAAAGGGGGCTTATCTTCGTTACGCATTGTCTTGGTCGGGGTTGCAGTGAATGCCTGTCTGACTGGAATTATGAGTGCATTTCATGCTGGAATGGGGGAACAAAACTCGGGAGTTGCGAGTATTGTAAATGCCAATATCACAATGAAAACCTGGGAGGATTTTGAGATTCTCCTTATTTATAGTGTGATTGGATTGTTTGCTGCAATTTTTGTGGCGAGATGGTGTAACTTGTTGGCGCTATCTGATGAGACAGTAGAGTCCCTTGGAATACGCGTGAATCTGGTGCGCATCGTGATATCGACAATTGCAGTACTTTTGGCATCTATTGCTACAGCGATTGTGGGGACAGTGAGCTTTTTGGGACTATTAGTTCCTCATATTGCCAGAATTTTGGTGGGAAATGATCATAAGGTGTTACTTCCGTATGCAATGCTACTAGGAGCTTTTGTATTTCTTCTGGCAGATACGGTGGGACGCACAATCGTTGCACCATATGAAATCAGCGCATCGGTAATAATGACAGTAATCGGAGGACCGTGTTTTATATTGATGTTACGAAAGGCGAAGGGAAGCTATGGAAAATAAGAGCATAATTACAGTGAGAAATCTTCACTTTGCATATGAAACGAAGCGGAATTCTGTGGAGATTATCAAAGGAATTGATTTGGATATCAAAGAGGGGAAAATTACGACAATAATTGGTGCCAATGGATGCGGGAAATCTACGCTTTTGAATCTTATATCGCGCAATTTGAAAAGAGATAAAGGGGAGATCCGATTGGCAGGAGAGGATATCGCAGGGATGAAGCAAAGAAAGTTAGCGCGCACGCTTGCGATTGTGCACCAGTATAATGTGGCACCGGCAGATCTGACGGTAGAGCGATTGGTTGCTTATGGAAGAACTCCCTATCAAAAATTTGGAATTTCAGAGAAGCCCCAAAAGGATAAGGAACTGATCGAATGGGCACTTAAAGTGACAGATACCTATGAAATCAAGGATAAGCAGGTGGATAAGTTGTCGGGAGGACAGCTACAGCGCGCCTGGATTGCGATGGCAATTGCACAGGATGCCAATGTACTCCTTTTGGATGAGCCGACGACTTATCTGGATGTGCGCTATCAATTGCAGATTTTAAAGCTGGTAAAGAAGCTGAATGAAGAGTATGGATTTACCATTGTTATGGTGTTACATGATATCAACCAGGCAATGTACTATAGCGACGAATTGGTGGCGTTACAGGATGGGAAGGTCATGCATCAAGGAACTCCAAGGGAAGTAATTACACAAGAGAAGCTACAGGAAATTTACCAGGTTGATTTATCTGTGGTTGAGGTAATGGGCAAGCGGTGTGTGCTTGCGGTATAAAATAGGCAATAGTCTATCGGAAACTACGCCTTTTCTAGGGCGATATGAGAAGATAGAATTGTAAATAAAGGCAAAGGATGCCAGGTTAAATAGAAAGGATGGAGATTACAATGAAAGTATCCAAAGTGAAATGGATGAAAAAAGCGGCAGCGCTTCTTTGCGCGGCGACGGTGATTACTGGATGGAATATGGGAGATTACATGCAAGTTTCAGCAGCACAAAGTTCACTTACGGAGGAAGAAAAGGCCAGTGCGAATGAGCAAAATGAAGCAGCAGTTGCACTTGGGGTAGGGGAATACATCGTTCCTATAAAAGCTCTTGTCAGCGCTGCGCCAATTCCAGCTGTAAAGCAGGCTTTTACAGAAGCCTTTGGTGAGACAGTAGAACTTACCGTTGAGGAAGATCATAGCTATAGGGTGAAGGCGAAATGCAACAACATGACTATTGATTTGATGGGAAACCAGTATAAAGCAAATATTATGAGTGTTACAGGTGGGGATATTTTGTCAACGAAAAAGGCACTAAGCTCCAAAGGGTTCGGAGATCCTTCCTGCGAAGAAATTGATGCTCCAGAATGGGTAGCGTTTCCAGTAAGTGGAAAAAATGCGGATAGCGTTGAAATTACAGTGGATTTCATGAATAAATTCTTAGGGCAAGGGAATCCATATCCAACCAATGTGACCTTGGCATTGGATTATGCGAACGCGGAACGTGTATTCAAGGATGGAACGTATTCTGTTGAGGTGAAACTATGGAACGCGAATAATGATAAGCCTTCCATGGCAGCAGCGGCAATAAAGGAAGAAGCAAAGATGATAGTAGTGAATCAGAAGAGATATCTCGTACTTTATACACAGCCGATGCAGATGGGAAAGATTAAATCAGAGCTTATGAGCCTTCAGG
>JAZUHO010000122.1:0-10047 GCA_045641745.1 Agathobacter sp.
ATTGGTCAGAAGAATTGATAGAAATTCAAAATATAATAAAAAGCACTATTTAGAGGATATTTTCTAAAGTAATTTAGAAAGTATCCTCTTTTTGCGTTATAGAGAATGATAAAACGAAAGGAGTTGATGGTATGGATAAATTTGATCCAAAAAAATTTTATAAGTTTATTAGATATGATACTGGTGCACAGATGTATGGAATGGGGAAAACTAGATTTCAAGAAATAGCAAAAGAAGCAAAAGCGTGTTATAAATGCGGGAAAATGGTTTTGGTCAATATAGAAATTGTTGATGCATATATGGAACGTTTTCGCATAGACAGTAAAATAGAAAATAATAATGCGATAAATAGAAATTTAGAAGAGCAAGCAAAAGTATTATTCACATCATGGTTTGTGAAAATTGAGTGCTTTAATGAAAAAATGAAAGCTGGACCTACAGGATTTGATATACCGGAGAGTTTGGATTTAGTTCAGATAGGTGAATTAAATCCAGTTCTTGAAACTGGAAGACGACCAAAAGGTGGTGTTGTGTCAGAAGGTATTGTGAATTGTTGTCATCCAAATGTGTTGATGACATTGAAAGAATATTTGGAAGATTATGCTTCGCCAGAGACGAAACAAGTGGGTGAGGAGATTATAGCGCGGAAGATATTGCAAGTGCCAGATGAAAAAGTGCGTGCGCATGCGATACAGTATCTGGAAGAATTAAAGGATGGAAAACGTGATTTTCGCTTTTCGTGGTTAGTGATAACGGCGACTTGTGGTGGCCAGTTGCTCCGAAAAGACGCTTTCGACATAGCAGTGCGTAAGCAGTCGGCTAAAATATGAATAGGCGTGGTCAGATGTTCCACAAAGGCGTTTTGGGAACGTCAGAACTTAACGAGCGCAGAGCGCGAATTTAGTGTCTGATACGTTCCCAAGCAGCGCTAGCGTGCCTGTGATTACATGAAATGTTTTGAACTGCTATGAACTACTTGGCGCCGCTTTACAAACTTGGATACTTTTAGTTCTAAAATGTTTTTATTTCTTCTGCACCAGGAATTGCTGGGATTCCACCTGGCTTTGTCACACAGATACCACCCGAAGTGTTACCGTATTGCAACGCGATATCTAGCATTTCGCTGGTGATTTCTTCAGAAGATACGATTCCAAACATCAAAAGTCTTGATAAAAATCCACCCCAAAAGGCGTCTCCTGCGCCAGTTGCATCTACGCATTTTGTTCCAAGTCCTGGAATGGTTTTGGTGGTATCTTGGAAATAATATTTTGCTCCGTTGGCACCTAAGGTTTCGATGAGTACAGTGATATGGTTTTCTTTCATAAAGGTAGGGATGTTTTCTTCTCCGCCGACGAAGAATAATTCTTCATCGGAGATTTTTAATAGGTCTACATAAGGGAGAATGTCGTTTACTTCGTTTAGACAAGCGTTTTCATCATCCCATACAGCATCACGATAGTTTATATCGAAACTGATTATTTTTCCTGCTTCTTTTGCCGCTTTGATTGCTTTTTTCATAGAAGTGCGGCAAGGATCCTGAGAAAGGGAAAGGGAACCTGCATGAAATAGTTTACAATTGCGGATGTTTTCTATATTTTCATCAATGTCTTCGTCGGTTAGTAATAAATCCGCACCTGGTTTTCTGGCGAAGGTGAAGGAACGGTCTCCGTCTTCGTACAAGGTGACAAATGCCAATGTGGTAATAGCATCCTCCGTGAGTTTTGGACATAGAAGATCAATGTTGTTTTCTTGGAGAACAGCAGCGAGTCGTTTTCCGAAGTCATCATTGCCTAGTTTTCCTAAAAAGGCAGTTGATAGATGGTTTCTAGCTGTGGAAACGGCAACGTTGGCAGGTGCGCCACCTGGGTTTGCAGTGTAGTTAAATGGTACAGAATTTGGGGTGAAGTCGATTAGCATTTCACCAGCACATATAATATCATATTTTTTTGTATTCATATTGTTATAATCTCCTTGAAAATGTCTCCGTGTTTCGTTGATGGATTAAACAGATTGGTTTGTTCGGATTTCATATCCTAATAGGACTGATTTGTTTGGGGAACTTTGATTTTCAATCTGATTCAATAATAATTTTGCTCCTTCGATACCACATTCTTTATAGAAGAAATGAACAGTTGTCAGTGTTGGAGATAGTACCGAGGAAGCTTTGTTTTCTCCGAAACCTGCGACAGCTATTTCGTCTGGGATGGAAATGTGATGTTCGTTTAAATATTTAATCGTTCCTAGGGCGATGGTATCTGTAGCACAGATAATAGCATCTGCATTTTTATGTGATTTTAGTAATTTTGGTGTATTTTCATAACCGTTATCCATGTAGAAGGAGCCTGTATACAGGATATCTTCTGGAACAGGAAGTCCTGCCGCGTTCATAGCATCTAAAAATCCTATTTTTCGCATCTTACCTACCGCGATATCTTTTTCTGTTACGCCGATAAAACCGATGTTTTTGTGACCTTTGTTGATGACATGTGAGGTCAAATCGTAGGCCGCGTGGTAGTCATCATGGTAAATGCAGGATTGGCCGGTTGCTTTTTGTCCCAATACAACGGAGGGGATGGAAAGTTCTTGAAACGCTTTGATGTGTTTTTGGGAATTTAGCGTTGCAAGATGAATGATTCCTTCTACTTTATGTTCCTGAAAGGTACTTAAGTATTCTAATTCTTTCTGGCTATCGTTTTCGGTATTTGCCAAAAGAAGTTGATATCCTTGTCTGGATAGTACTTCACTGATTCCAGCTACTACCTGCGAGATCGAGTCAGAATCGATTTTTGGAATGATTACACCGATCAAGCCAGTTTTGCCAGTTCGAAGTATTTTTGCCGATTGGGATGGTTTGTAACCGGTTTCTTGAATGACTTGTGCGATGCGAGTTTTCTTTTCCTGACTAAGGTACCCATCGTTTAGATAACGAGATACCGCAGCAGGAGAAACGCACGCAAGTTTTGCAATATCACTGATATTCAATTGCGTGTCCTCCTTTTATTTACGTTGCAATGCTTTGTTTACTTTGTGTGAAATGGGATTGTGAAACATATATGAAATGGATTTCATATATGTTTATGATAACTTAGGATAAAAATAAATCAAGTGTGAAATACGATTTCTAAGGGTGTTTGTACAATATGACTAATTATGATAGGGATACAATGTGAAAAATATGCAATTTACAAAAGTGGGAAAGCCATATATAATGAACTTATACATGAAACCGATTTCATAAAAGAAGAAAAAGTAGATATGCTTGCAAGCGGAAATATCGATTTTGATGACAGAATTATTAAAAAGTAGAATGAAATTGATTTCATATCGATTGTATCGTGTATCAGATGAAAATCATAGTTAAAAAGGAGGAGAAAAGATGGATTACAGAGCATGTGCGTCAGCAATCGCAGAAAACATCGGTGGCAAGGATAATCTAATATCGGCGGCACATTGTGCGACAAGATTGCGACTTGTGATTGCGGATAATAACAAGGTTGATAAAAAGAAACTTGAGAATATTGATGGGGTGAAAGGTGTTTTTGAAGCATCGGGACAACTTCAGATTATTATTGGAACAGGTACGGTAAATAAGGTGTACGAAGAGTTTATAGCAGTGACAGGTGCTACTGCTGCTACAAAGTCTGAGGTAAAACAAGTGGCTGCGTCTAAGGCAGTTTGGTGGAAGAGAGCAATCAAAACATTAGGAGATATTTTTGTACCGATTATTCCAGCCATTGTCGCCACAGGTTTGTTAAATGGACTCTTGGGAGGCTTGGTTCAGGTGTGGCCAGAGATGGCAAATTCACAGTTTTATGATTTGCTCAACATTTTTTCCAATACCGCATTGACGTTTTTACCAATTTTGATTGCCATTAGTGCAGCGAAGATATTTGGTGGGAACATATACCTTGGAGCGGTTATTGGTATGATTATGATTCACCCAAGTTTGGTGAATGCATGGACCGTGGCAAGTGGAGCAGAAACAGAGACAATGTGGTCATGGTTTGGCGCTTGGAATATCGCCAATACAGGATATCAGGGACATGTTATACCAGTTATTTTATCGGTATGGTTGATGTGTGCCATTGAAAAATGGTTGCACAAAAAGGTTCCAGAGATGTTTGACCTATTTGTGACTCCGTTGTGTTCTGTATTAATAGCGGGATTTTTTTCAATGACAGTGATTGGACCTGTTTTTGCACAATTGGAAACCTGGGTTCTTTCTGGAGCACAGTCATTGATTGCGATTCCATTTGGAATTGGCGCATTTTTAATGGGTAGTGTTTATGCACCAACGGTGGTATCAGGTGTTCATCACATGTACAATGCTATTGAGATGATGATGCTTGGAAACGATGGAATGAATATTTGGATGCCGATTGCGACTGCTGCAAACGTAGCGCAGGGTTCTGCAGCGTTAGCGGTTGCGATTAAAACGAAAAATGGTAAGATTAAATCCATGGCATTGCCAGCTTCGTTGTCAGCATTTATGGGAATTACAGAACCAGCGATTTTTGGTGTAAATGTTCGCTTTGGGAAACCATTTATCGGCGGTATGATTGGTGGTGCATGTGGTGCAATGGTAGCATCTTTGATGCATGTATATGCGACGGCAAATGGAGTGACAGGATTATTTGGTTTCTTGATTACAACAAATTGTTTTGCAGGATATTTTCTTACTTTTGTTGTTGCAACTATAGTAGCCTTTGTTTGTTCGTGGGCATTATATCAGGATGAGAAAGAGGAGTCTTCGGTACAAAGTACAGAAGAAACGGCGCCAATCCAGTGTGACGCGGATACGATTTATCTCCCATGTGCTGGACAGGTAATCGCATTGGAGGATACGCCAGATGATACTTTTGCATCGGGCGCATTAGGGGAAGGCTGTGCAGTGATTCCTTCGGAAGGGATGATTGTGGCACCATTTGATGGAGAAGTTTCTATGGTATTTGACACAAAACATGCTCTGGGACTTGTCTCGAAAGATGGCGTAGAACTTCTGATTCATGTGGGTATCAATACCGTAGAGTTAGGTGGAAAATATTTTGAAGCACTGGTTCAGGATGGGGATCACATCACCTTAGGTCAGCCATTATTAAAATTTGATCTCCAAGGAATGAAAGCAGCTGGATATGATATTACGACTCCAGTAATTGTAACAAATGCGGATGAATTTTCTGGTGTAAAACAAGAGTTGACTGGTAAGGCAAAAGCAAAGGACAAGGCAGTTATCGTGCTACGCTAGGCAAGGAAACAGTGAGGTGAATTTGTTGTGAGTAAGGGACGTTATTATTATCCTAAATTGCATGTGATGCCTCCAAAAGGCTGGATGAATGATCCGAATGGGTTGAGTCAGCTAGATGGCATTCATCATATCTTTTTTCAGTATTCTCCCGATGACCCAAAAGGCGGTCAGAAATATTGGGGACATTATGAGACCAAAGATTTTATGGAATATAAATACACGGGAATCACTATTTTTCCTGACTTCGAAAAAGACCAAGATGGCGTGTACTCTGGAAGTGCTTATGTGGAAGGAGATACCTTATATCTGTTCTACACAGGAAATCGGAAAGAAGATGGAGCGTACGATTATATCTATGAGGGACGTGGAGCTGCCACAATTTTAGTGGAAAGTAAAGATGGAATTCAC
Organism: Agathobacter sp.; assembly: GCA_045641745.1. Lineage (GTDB taxonomy): Bacteria > Bacillota > Clostridia > Lachnospirales > Lachnospiraceae > Roseburia. Next base: position 5,654 of record JAZUHO010000122.1, read on the forward strand.
ACGTCAAAAAAGACGGTGGTGTTGGCGGATGAAGAATATCCCCAACGACTTTCTTGCCACGTGAGAGACCCCAAGGTATTTGCGACGCAAACTTTGGGAGAGATGGATTCAGAAGGTATGTTTTCTATGGTTCTTGGTGCGAGAACGATGGAGGATAAAGGGTGCATTCTCTGCTATCGCTCAAAGGATAAGATTCATTGGGAGTTTACGTGTTACATTGAGACAGAAGAAACCTTTGGCTATATGTGGGAGTGTCCTGATTTATTCACATTAGATGGCGAAAAAATCTTGTCATTATCTCCGCAGGGAGTCGAAAGTCAAGAATTCTGTTATCAAAATATGTATCAAAGTGGATACTTTATTTGGAGGGAAATAAAAAAAGATACATTGGCAGATGGAGCGAAGGTATGTTATATCCAAAATAATTTTAAGGAATGGGATATGGGATTTGATTTCTATGCGCCACAGACCTATCTTGACGAAATGGGAAGACGGATATTGATTGGCTGGATGGGAGTGCCAGATGCGAAATATGATTATGATCCTTCTTTGGAGGAAGGGTGGCAGCATATGTTGACACTTCCGCGAGAATGCACGTATGATGCAGAAAAGCAGCGGGTGCGACAGTATCCGATCAAAGAATTGGAACGTTTGCGAGAAAGCGTAATATATGAGCAGAAATTTGGAGAATTAGAAGTTCCAGAATTGTATGAACTACTCGCAGAGGTAGGAACTGATGATTTAGAGTGGTCCATTTGTTTTGATTCGGTGTTACAATTAAAGCGAGAAAATGATTTGATTTCGCTGGAATTTTCAGAGGATTTTGGATATGGAAGAGATTGTCGTTATATTAAGTTGTTGCCAGGCGAGAAGATACATGATATTAGAGTAATCGTGGATTGTTCTTCGGTGGAAATTTATATGAATCAAGGCGAGTATGTGATGACGACGAAACATTATCCAAAGGATACGAAATCACGTAGATTGAAACTAGTTGGATTTGCAACGATGAAATGTTATCAATGGAAAGAAATGAAATTTGAAATAGGAGGTAAATTATTATGAAGACATTTGAGTACACAATTACAGATGAGGTGGGAATCCACGCAAGACCAGCGGGCTTGCTTGCAAAGGCGGTGAAAGCATACGCATCTACCATTACTATTTCAAAAGGGGAAAAGAGTGCCCAGGCGCAGAAACTGATGGCGGTTATGCAGTTAGGCGTCAAGCATGGAGATGTTGTGACGGTGACGGTCGAGGGAGAAGATGAAGACAAAGCGGCAACAGAGGTTGAGGTATTCTTTAAAGAAAATTTATAAAAACGAGGGGACGTTCTGGTACTTTAGTACATTGCAAGATTACTAATTTGCGAACGATAAACTAGAGAAAGGAATACATTGTATGGTTGAATTTGTGGGGAAGACCGTATGCGGTGGTGTTACGATTGGAAGAATTAAATACTATTCCAAAGAAGAAAATATAGTGACGCGGGTCAAAATTACGGATGTGCAAGAGGAAATGGCTCGTTATGAATCGGCGAGAGAAATTGCGATTGCGCAGTTAAATAAGCTTTATGAAAAAGCAGTTACCGAAGTGGGGGAAGAAAATGCGGAGATTTTTAATGTGCATGCCATGATGCTTGAAGATGAAGACTATAATGATTCGATTGAAATGATTATCACTGGTCAAAAGGTTAATGCAGAATATGCAGTGGCAACCACGGGTGACAATTTCGCGGAAATGTTTGCGAATATGGAAGACGATTATTTCAAAGCGAGAAGTGCAGATGTAAAGGATATTTCAGAACGCGTCATCCGTGTTTTAGCAGGAGCGGAAGAGTCGGGAAATATGGGAGAGGAGCCTGTTATCTTGTTGGCAGAGGATTTGGCACCTTCTGAGACTGTGCAGATGGATAAATCTAAGTTGTTGGCATTTGTGACGCGACAAGGGTCTGCGAATTCACATACAGCGATTCTTGCTCGCACAATGGCAATTCCTGCATTGATTGGCACGGAAATTTCGAAAGAATATGATGGTCTCATGGGGATTGTCGACGGCTATGCGGGGAAGTTTATCGTTGATCCTACTGCAGAGGTTTTGGAATCTTATTTTGCAAAGAAAAAATTGGAAGATGAGAAGAAGGTGTTGTTGCAGCAGTTAAAGGGAAAAGATACGGTGACAAAGTCGGGGCGTAAATTGAATTTATATGCCAATATTGGAAATCCAGAAGATCTGGTGGCGGTGTTGGAAAATGATGCTGCTGGAATTGGGTTGTTTCGTTCCGAGTTTTTATACTTGGAAAGCAAAGAGTATCCTTCGGAAGAGGAACAGTTTTTTGCCTATAAAAAAGTGTTAGAAACGATGGGATCGAAGAAGGTCATTATCCGTACACTTGATATTGGAGCAGACAAACAGGTAGATTATTTTGGCTTGGACAAGGAAGAAAATCCAGCCCTTGGTTACCGTGCGATTCGTATTTGTTTAACGCGACCAGAAATATTTCGGACGCAACTTCGCGCATTATATCGCGCCAGCGCTTTTGGTAATTTGTCCATCATGTATCCTATGATTATTTCTGTGGAGGAAGTGCGAAAAATCAAAGAGATTTCTGCATCTGTGCGAAAAGAACTTGTCGAAGAAGGCATTAGAATCGGCGAGGTGGAGGAAGGGATTATGATTGAAACTCCTGCTGCCGCACTTATGTCAGATGAATTGGCAAAGCATGTAGATTTCTTTAGTATTGGTACCAATGACTTGACGCAGTACACTTTGGCAATTGATCGTCAAAATGCAAAGTTAGATTCGTTCTATGATGCACATCATCCTGCGTTGCTGCGAATGATTAAGATGGTAGTGGATAATGGTCATCGAGAAGGAATTTGGACAGGAATCTGTGGCGAACTCGGTGCAGATACTACATTGACGAAAACGTTTTTGGAAATGGGAGTGGACGAACTTTCGGTATCCCCTGGAAGCGTACTTGCAGTGAGAAAAATTGTTCGTGAGGCGCAGTGAGTTTGAGACGGTTATACCAATGCAAAATTTGAACATGGTCGTATAAAAGTAGATATCACAAAAAAAGCATAGGCAAATGCCTATGCTTTTTTTAACAGGGGCACCAGTTTAGTGTTTTAAAGAAGTTGAAGATGTCATTACTTTGTATGCGTATATGCGGATGGCATAAATGTAATGGATGATGTTGGCGGCATACATAAATTGCAATAAACGAACATATGCTTGGGTCCCGGCAATGAAAAGTTTGGATAAATAAACCTAGAAAAATCCGACAATGAGATTAGAACTAAAGAGGGTCACTTTCTTGAAAGAAAATTCAGGAGAGTGGCCCTTATTTGTGGAATAATATATTATTGACACTAGTTCGGTTAACCGATATATTATTGTGAAAGGAGGGAAAGCTGATGATTGTAAATGACTTACTTGAAAAAGAAAATATGTCAAGATATCGCTTAAGCAAGGAAAGTGGAGTAGCAATGACTACCATTACAGATATCTGTAGCGGAAAGGCTGATCTTGATAAATGTGCAGCTGGAACTTTATATAAGATTGCTAAGGTTCTTGGTGTGACGGTTGATTCTATACTGGAGAATAATACGATAGAAAAAGTGGACTAAGACCTTTTCGAATATACTGCAGATAAGAACAGTATCTGCTCTGTTGACATATCAGCTAAATGGATAGCCCTTGAAATTGATGAATCGGAAAACAGTATTTGGACTTTGATTGATGAGGAGGTACGCATGAGTAAAAATGTAATGGTAACAGGAACAGGCAGACATTATGCACTAGGCTTTAATTTTGTGCTAAGATATCTTGAAAATGGTGATAATGTAATTGCTACAGTAAGAAAAGAATCTGAAGAGTTAAATACATTAAAAGAAAAGTATCCAGATAATCTGACAATAGTAATAATGGATATTGGAGATACAGAATCTGTAAATAAGGCGTATGAAGCAGTTTTAACAAAATTTGAAAGAATAGATTTATTAATCAACAATGCAGTAACAACCTCAGAAGATGTGGAGAAGGAATTCTTTGATTTTAACCTAGATTATGTTGCAAATGTAGTGGATGTTGCTGCTGTCGGACCACTTAGAGTGATTCAAAAATTTTATCCTTTGCTTAAGAACACAGATGACATGTCACTTATTATTAATATATCATCAGAGGCCGGTAGTATTTCAAAGTGCTATAGAAAATTTTACGTTGATTATGGCATGGCAAAGGCAGCTCTTAATATGGGAACGATGACAATCTGGAACAATATAAAAGATGACAATAAAGTTAATATATTTGCAATTCATCCAGGTTGGATCAGAACTAATGGTCAGGAAGATAATCCGGCACCGCTTTCCTCATATGATGCGGCTGAAATT
>JAZUHO010000123.1:0-19824 GCA_045641745.1 Agathobacter sp.
AGACGAAGTGTTGCGTACTTTCCTTCTTTAGCCATTAACTGAGCTGATAAACCAGCTGAACGAACTAACTGGCCACCTTTTCCTGGAATCAATTCAATATTGTGAATCTGTGTACCAACTGGAATGTTTTCAAGTGGTAAGCAGTTACCAACACGTACTTCAGCAGTTACACCATTCATAACTGTCATGCCGTCTGTAAGACCAGCTGGAGCTAAGATGTATGCCTTCTCTCCATCTGCATAGCAGATAAGAGCGATGTTTGCTGTTCTGTTTGGATCGTACTCGATACCAATTACAGTAGCTGGAATTCCATCTTTTCTTCTCTTGAAATCGATAATTCTGTATTTTCTTCTATTTCCCCCACCCTGGTGTCCTACTGTGATTTTACCCTGATTGTTACGACCAGCGTTCTTCTTTAAAGAAGTTGTAAGGGATTTCTCAGGAGTTGTTTTTGTAATCTCAGAGAAATCAGAGCCAGTCATATTTCTTCTGGAAGGTGTATATGGGTTATATGTTTTAATTCCCATTGTATTTCTCCTTTCAAGTGTTTTCATTATCGCGTCTTTACATGACGCTTACTTTAGAAAAGGCGAAGCCTCTTCTTCCTGCTTATCGTTTCGGATTAAAGTCCAGCGAAGATCTCGATGTCTTTGCTATCAGCTGTTAACTGAACGATAGCTTTCTTTGTCTTAGCAGTTTTTCCAGTAACATAACCACGACGTTTGTTCTTTCCTTCGCAGTTCATTGTGTTAACTTTAGCAACCTTTGTTCCTTCGAACATTCTCTCAACTGCTTCTTTGATCATAGTTTTGTTTGCTTCTGGATGAACTAAGAATGTGTATTTCTTCTCAGCCATAGCTGCCATACTCTTCTCAGTAACTACTGGTTTGAGGATTACATCATAATATTGTACGTTTGCCATTATGCATACACCTCCTCGATTGTTGCAACAGCTGCTTTAGTAACAACAACTGTATCATATTTCAATACGTCAAATACGTTTAACTCGTTTGTCTGAGTTGTCTTAACAGTTGGAAGATTTGCTGCAGATGCGATTACGTTTGTATCCATCTCGTTTAATACAACTAAAGCTTTGTTAACTTTTAAGTTGTTAAGAACCTCAGCAAATTTCTTTGTTTTGATCTCATCCATCTTTAATTCGTCAACTACTACGAATTTGCTCTCTGTAACTTTTGAAGTTAAAACAGATTTTAAAGCGATTCTCTTTTCTTTCTTGTTAAGTTTGAAAGAGTAATCTCTTGGTACTGGAGCGAATACTACGCCACCGCCAGTCCACTGTGGAGCTCTTGTAGATCCCTGTCTAGCATGACCGGTTCCTTTCTGTCTCCATGGTTTTCTTCCACCACCACGAACTTCAGAACGTGTTTTAGCTTTCTGAGTTCCCTGGCGATTATTTGCAAGCTGCTGAAGTACAGCCATGTGAACTAAATGCTCGTTCACTTCTACGCCGAAGATTCCGTCGTTTAATTCGATGGTATCTACTTCTTTACCTTCCATATTATAAACAGCTACTTTAGCCATGATAAAGTTCCTCCTTTCTTATTTCGCACTATCTCTTAACTTTGCAAGACTCTTTTACTGTGATAAGAGCTTTCTTTGCTCCTGGTACAGCACCTTTGATAAGGAGTAAGTTGTTCTCTACGTCAACTCTTACAACTTCAAGGTTCTGAGTTGTAACCTGAACGCTTCCCATATGACCAGGCATTCCTTTTCCTTTGAATACACGGCTTGGTGAAGAACATGCTCCGTTAGAACCCTGATGACGATGGAATTTAGAACCATGAGCCATAGGTCCTCTGTGCTGTCCTAATCTCTTGATAGCACCCTGGAAACCTTTACCTTTTGAAATTGCAGTTGCGTCAATTTTGTCGCCCTCTGCAAAGATATCAGCTTTGATTTCATCTGCTAAATTGTACTCACTAGCGTTTTCGAATTTAAATTCTCTAACAAATCTCTTTCCTGATACACCAGCTTTTGCAAAGTGTCCCATCTCAGCTTTGTTAACGCCATGTCTGTTTCTGATTTCTTTCTTACCGTTAGCGTCTTTGTTAACAACTTTCTCTTTCTTGTCAACAAATCCAACCTGTACTGCACTGTATCCGTCGTTCTCAACAGTTTTAATCTGAGTAACAACACATGGACCAGCCTGAAGAACAGTTACTGGAACTAAAACGCCTTCTGCATTGAAGATCTGAGTCATTCCGACTTTTGTTGCTAAAATTGCTTTCTTCATTTTTTACCTCCTGTTTTCTACAGCGGAACGCTTCATGCTGTATTTCCAACCCGCGAAGAATAGTTGGTCAGCCAGTAGCGGAACCGTTCATCCTAGAGCAGTTTATATATAAACCATTCAGGGATATAACATTTTTAATTTTCCTTATTATAAGGAATGAATTTGTGAAAGATTTATTTCTCTTTCATTTTGATGTCGATATATACACCAGCTGGCATCTCTAAACGAGATAAAGCGTCAACAGTTTTCTGTGTTGGTGCAATGATATCGATGAGTCTCTTATGAGTTCTCTGCTCGAACTGTTCACGGGAATCTTTGTACTTGTGAGTAGCTCTTAAGATAGTAACAACTTCCTTCTTAGTTGGAAGTGGCACTGGTCCGCTCACCTGTGATCCGTTCTTCTTTACAGTCTCGATGATCTTTTTAGCAGAAGCATCTACTAATACGTGATCATAAGCTTTCAATGTGATTCTCATTACTTGACTTGCCATAAAAAAAAGTCGCCTCCTTTTCGCACTTGATTTCAGTACGACAAGCGGTGACTGTACACATCTCCGTGTGTGTCCTATAAAAACTCACACGTTGTTTCTACCTAAGGTAGACCATATTGTTTGTACAGTGACTTGCCGTCAGTTTCCTAACTTGACATTCGCTCCGCCGAATTCTCTGCCTCGTGGACAGTAACTTCAAACTTCATAGCTATCATGTCACAGCAAGAGATATTATACATGATGTTTTGCATAATTGCAAGACCTTTTCACACAAAAATAAAACTATTTTGAAATAGCTTCTGTCATGCAAGGTAAGTCCTTCTTCGCTCAAACATTCTTTCCTGGAATGTTTCCCAATTATTTATTTTCATGCTATAATCTCTATGGTTACAGGAAATGACTTTTATTTTCCCGAACCGTGTGGTATTATAACATGGTTTTCAAATTTTAGCAAGTACAAAAAGGAGATTTTTTTATGTGGCTAGCTGATGGCTGGAAAGATTATGAAGTAATCGATTGCTCAAACGGTGAAAAACTTGAGCGTTGGGACAAATATACATTGGTTCGTCCGGATCCGCAGGTTATCTGGGACACTCCAAAAAAGGAAAAAGGATGGCGTAAGATGAATGGCCATTATCATAGAAGTGCCAAGGGTGGTGGCGAATGGGAATTCTTTGATTTACCAGAAGAATGGACGATTCACTATACACTTCCTATTAATAAGGAGCTTACCTTCCATCTCAAACCCTTCAGTTTCAAGCATACCGGTTTGTTCCCAGAGCAGGCAACCAACTGGGACTGGTTCTCACAAAAAATATATGAGCGAACAAAAAAAGGCGAACAAGTCAAAGTACTAAACCTCTTTGCCTATACAGGTGGTGCAACTCTTGCTGCTGCCGCTGCGGGTGCACATGTTACTCACGTAGATGCTTCCAAGGGTATGGTTCAGTGGGCAAAAGAGAACGCGCAGTCTTCAGGACTTGGTGAAGCACCGATTCGTTGGCTTGTGGATGATTGTGTGAAATTTGTGGAACGTGAAATCCGTCGTGGAAATCACTACGATGCCATTATTATGGATCCACCAAGCTATGGACGTGGTCCAAAAGGAGAAATCTGGAAAATTGAGGAATCGATCTATCCTCTTGTTCTTCTCTGTGAGCAGCTGCTTACTGAAAAGCCACTTTTCTTCCTTATTAATTCTTATACAACCGGACTACAGCCAGCAGTACTTACTTATATGATAAGCACTGCATTGAAGAAATATAATGGTACGGTCACTGCATCTGAAATCGGAATTCCAGTTTCTTCCAACGGACTGGTTCTTCCATGTGGAGCTTCTGGCCGATTCGAAGGCAAATAGAATAATTAATCATTTATTTCGATAAGTCAAAAAGGCACCTACGCATAGAACCTTCTCCTTTCCTGACTAACCAGCCAGGAAGAGAACGATTTCTATGCGTAAGTGCCTTTGCTATTATAATATTTTACGCTTTTTCAAGAAGAATAATAAAATCGCACAGACAATAATCATTATGAGAATAATAATTCCAAAGCCGTGCGCTGTATTCGCCAGCGGAACCCACTGTGCATTTACATTCATTCCATAGATTCCAGACACAACCGTCGGAATAGCCATTACAAGCGTGATGACCGTAAGTGATTTCATAACATTATTCAAACGGTTATCCAACACCGATGACATTAGTTCACGCGTTCCGTTTATAATATCTCGATAAATACTTGTCATCTCAATTGCCTGCTTGTTCTCGACAATAACATCTCCAAGCAATTCTTTATCTTCCGGATACTGCTCCAAGCGTTTGTATCTGGTCAAGCGATCTAATACAACGCCGTTTGCACGAAGTGAAGTCGCAAAGTATACCAGTGTAGATTCCAGCTCGTGAAGGGCAATCAAATCCACTTCCTCCGTTTCCTTCTCTACTCGTCCCTCAATCTCTGTACGCTTTTTATCAATGATGCGCAAATCACTCTGATATAACGCTGAAATACGGTATAATATCTGATACACAAAGCGAAGCTTCTTTTTGGTACTGAACTCTTTGACACGATTATTCACAAATGCCTGTAGCACCGGTGTATCTTCTGTACACACCGTCACAATTTCATCCTGAGTAAGAATAATACCTAACGGAATTGTCGTATAGCTTTCCTTGTCATGACGAATCTCTGTTGTTGGAATATCCACAAGAATTAACGTATAGCCGTCCTGCAGCTCAATACGAGAGCTTTCCTCCTCATCGAGTGCGGCTAAGACATCTTCAATGTCCACGTTAAGCTGTTCTGAAATCATCCGACCTTCCGCTACAGATGGATTAATCATCTGCACCCAAACCCCCGTTGATATATTTTCTTCTTCATGTATTCTTCTATCGTCTGTTCTCCAAAACTTAATCATATAACGCCTCCTATTGTCAGGAAGGATTATCTCGCATATACGATTTGATAAATATTCAAATCTAACCATTGCTCAAACTTATATCCAACCTGCTCCAACTTACCACAAAATGCAAAGCCCAGTTGCTCATGCAACCTGATGCTGGCTTCATTGGTACCTGTAATCAATGATACAACTACCTGAATCTTGGGGTTCGCCGAGGCGTAATCCAACGTGTGACGCATCAACTTCTTGCCAATTCCACGTCCACGATATTCCTTTTTTATATAAACAGATATCTCAACGCTATGCGAAAAAGCGGAGCGTTCGCGATATCTAGATAGACTTGCATATCCTGCAATTTCCCCTGCCTCTTCCCATACATATAATACGTAGGGATCTTTTTGATGTTCTTGAAACCATTGAAAACGATCTTCATCATCCTTTACTTCTGTATCAAAAGTCGCGACAGTTGTAAGAATTGCATCATTATATATATTCTTAAGCGCTTCTATATCCTTTAATTCCGCGTTACGAATCATAGCTGTCTCTCCTTTCTTTAGAAGCCAAAATGGGCAAGTTCTTTTCCATTATAATAAGAACCTGCCCATCCGTCAAAGCCTTTATTTTATTTCATCCTTTACTTCCTTTACCAATTACTCTTCACTATGTGAATACTTTTGTGCCTGCGCTCTAATAAGTTCGATATCATCGAAATAATTAATCTTCATTGCGCGCTTCACCTCCGATAACGTCTGCGCAGCGGTTTCTCTAGCCACCTCAGTTCCTGCCTTTAAGATATCATACACGGCAGGAATATCCTTCTCATACTCAGCTCTGCGAGCGCGAATTGGAGCAAGCTCTTCCTGAACAACATTGTTAAGGAATTTCTTGATTTTAACATCGCCTAAGCCACCTCTTGTATAGTGGTCTTTCAACTCCTGCAAATTCGCATATTCTGGAAGGTATTCCTCAAAATGTTCCGGCTTACTAAATGCATCCAAATATGTAAATACCGTATTTCCCTCCACATGTCCTGGATCTGTAATCTGAATATGTGTTGGATCTGTATACATGCTCATAATCTTTGTTTTAACGTCCTTCTCTGAATCCGCAAGATAAATACAGTTTCCAAGAGATTTACTCATCTTTTGCTTTCCATCAATGCCAGGAAGACGCAAGCATGCTGCGTTATCTGGAAGCAATACCTCTGGCTCCACCAAAACATCGTCATAAATTGAATTGAATTTGCGCACAATTTCTCTCGTCTGCTCAATCATTGGAAGCTGATCTTCCCCAACTGGAACCGTAGTTGCCTTAAATGCAGTAATATCCGCCGCCTGACTGATTGGATAGGTAAAGAAGCCCACTGGAATGCTTGCCTCAAAATTACGCATTTTAATTTCTGATTTTACAGTTGGATTACGCTGCAAGCGGGATACGGTTACCAAATCTGAGTAAAAAAACGTAAGCTCTGTAAGCTCTGATATCTGGGATTGTATAAATAAATTAGACTTTGCTGGATCCAACCCAATAGAAAGATAATCCAATGCCACTTCAATAATATTTTGTCTGATTTTTTCTGGATTCTCAAAGTTATCTGTCAATGCCTGAGCATCTGCAATCATAATGAATATCTTATCAAACTCCCCTGAGTTCTGAAGCTCCACACGTCTTCTTAATGATCCTACATAGTGTCCCACATGAAGTCTCCCTGTAGGGCGATCTCCTGTCAAAATAATTTTCTCCATGTTGTTTCCTCCAATTCTCTTTGCTCATTTTCTACGAAAAAAACTCCTATCCCAAAGGATAAGAGTTTATAAGCCACCTAAGTTCTATCACATACTATCATATGCGTTCGATATAACGGTTCGATGCCGTCGGCGCCTACTTGTTCCCGTTCGGGCCGCCCTCATGAGTCCATTCCATAAGCCTCTCTGCATCGCTTTCCACCACCAGCGACTCTCTGTAGCATACCTGCAAATGTACTTCTCTCAATCTTCGGTTTCTCAATATACGTAAATGCTATCAAAAACCCTCCATAAAGTCAAGTCCACAAACCAAATGTTACTTAGATAGCAAACCAATACCACCTATCATAAATGGACGGTTCCACCGCCCTGCAATCCACCTAAATAATTGCCTCATAAATGATTCCATACAATTCTCGCACATAGTAAGTCGGGAAAAGCCACCACGCCGTGTGCGCATTCACTGCTGCCACCTCAATATTTCGCTTTTTCGCAACCTGCTGCGCGCGGTATTCATGAAATTCATTGGTAACAATTGCCATACTCCCGTTCAAATGTTCCCGTTCCATGATTTCCTGAGAAAAAGCGATATTCTCTCTCGTAGAAGTCGATTTATCCTCCAAAAAAATGCGCTCTTTCTCAATTCCCGCTGCAATCAGTTCTCGTGCCATACACTTTGCCTCAGAAATATCTTCGCCGGCACCTTGCCCTCCGGAAACAATGCACTTCGCATTTGGGTGTTCCTTCAAATACGCCTCAGCCGCATCAATCCGCTCCCATAGCATAGTGCTTGCCCGTTCTCCATATACACGACAGCCAAGAACCACGAGTGTCGCATCCTCTGTCGGTTGTTGGCACATGGCACGCACCATCTTTGCGGTCGCAATCGTCGTTGTAAGCACAATCATAAAAAGGATGAGTGCGCAAATAAGCACTCCACACTTTCCGGCTTTCGTAACAAACACTCCGGCAATCCACTGATTTACCTGGTAAAAAGCGATTCCATAGGCCGTAAGCAAGACACTGACAAGAAGGCCTGTCATACTACCAACATTCACAAGCCTTCTTATTATCCCTGGGAACCCAAATAGAAGTATCCCCAGTATTCCAATTACAATAATAACAAGTCTCATATATCTAGATGTCCTTTTCGTTTTCCTCATTTTCCTCATTTTCCCGTTTTAATTCCTGCTCCATCTTATCTGTAAGTTCTAAAACACTTTCCATGTCAACATCTGCCATTGCTACGCGCAACTGTTCCATATAAGTCTCACAGTTTTCTGGTAACCAGGCATGTTCCAACTCCTCCATCGCCTGATCCGCGCCATCCATGTCGAACTCATCTACAGCTTTATGAATTTGTTCCAATAAATCCAACAATTTTCCTACGCCAACTTCATTTTTCTCTTCATTATTCTGCCTTGAAAATGGGCGCAATATCTCTTTGTAGCTGCGGAACAGTTCCATTAACGCAGGAGTTTCCTTCTGTAATGTTTCAACATCACCATCGTTACCACACCTTTCCATCCGATAGAACCACTCCGACAAGGCTTCCGCCCCAATCATACGGGAAGTATTTTTAAGCGCATGTACCTCAATGACATAGTCTCGAATCATATTATCCGCTAGGCATTTCTCAATTTTGGTTGACTTCGTATCAATGATCTGATAGAAATCGCCAAATAAGCTAATGAGTAGCTTCTTATTCCCAGAATAATGCACACCCTTCTCATAGTCAATACCCTCAAGTTTTCTTAAGAACTCATCCGTATATTCCCCCTCTTTTTCTTCCCTTGCTTTGGTATTCACTTCCTCTAAATCACTCAAAGGCTCCATCGTATCCGTCTTAATGACCAAAGTACGCGGTAGCCACTTTTTAATAATCGTAAGTATGGCATGAATTTCAATTGGCTTTGCAACGAAATCGTTCATTCCTACTTCCATAAATTCTTTCCGAGCCTCCACCAGAGCATTGGCCGTCAGTGCAATAATCGGCACTTTTTTGAAATATTCATCTTCCATTTTTCGGATAATCTGCGTGGTTTCGACACCATCCATGACTGGCATCATGTGATCCATGAATATGATTTGATACTGCTTGCTCTTCGCCTTTTCTATCGCCTCTTTTCCACTCTCTGCAGTGTCAATATGCATATGTAACGGCTCTAAAAGACCTTTTGCAACCTTAAGGTTCATATCATTGTCATCTACAATTAGAATGTGCGCATCTGGTGCCGTAAAGCTAAATCCACCGTCTGCAACGACTTCCATTTCCAACGTTTCCTGATTAATCGTTTGGCAGAAATTCAAACTGTACAAAGGCTTATTTAGCATATGCGCATTCTGAATTTCCAAATTTGTGCGCAACGGATTCCTTAGCACAACCAAATTCTCGATTCGATTCGCACAACCCTCCAACAAATCCGTCTCCTGTTTTAAAATATCGCTATCAACAAACAAGTAATCCACAGAAACATCGCTATTCTCAATTCCCTTGTAAGGAATATACTGTAAGCCATAGGATGCAATTAAGGATTTGAAGTTTTCCTCCTGTGGCTCCCCCACAAACAGACCGGAAACCCATACGCTATCCGGATTTGGAACCTTGATTTCTGCAGCCAACGCCGTATCCACCAATTTCTGATGTACCGTAAAATAGAATTCACTTCCTTTTCCATACACACTTGTAACTCCGATTTCGCCTTCCATCAGTTCCACAAGCTGCTTAGAAATTGCAAGTCCAAGTCCCGTTCCTTCAATTTCACGATTTCGTTTGCTATCCACTTGTGAGAAGGATTGGAAAAGGCGACCTAAGTCTTTCTCTTTAATTCCTTGTCCTGTATCTGAAACAGAGATAAATAACTCCATATCATTCGCAACTACATTCTTTATCTGTATTTTTAATTTTACACTACCTTCTTTGGTAAATTTGATGGCATTGTTCATCAAGTTAATAATGATTTGCCGTAAACGCAGTGCATCGCCAAACAAAGTTTGTGGAAGCTTGGGATCGATATCAAATATTAATTCAATAGGTTTCTCCCCTATTCTAGTAAGAAAAATCATTCCCAAATCACTAAGCGTAGACATCGGCTCATATTCACTATCTACCAGTTCCATCTTACCAGACTCCAGTTTTGAGAAGTCCAAAATATCATTGATAATGCCAAGCAAGGCATTTCCAGAATTCTTGATATTCTCAAGATACCCTCTTTCTGTCTGCGGTAATTGACTACGAAGTAAAACCTCCGTCATTCCGACGATTGCATTCATTGGCGTACGTATCTCATGAGACATGTTAGATACAAATGCCGTCTTCGCCTGATTGGCTTCTTCTGCCTGGTTCTTTAAAGCCAGCATAACGTCTGCCTGTTCCAATAGCTGTTGTGTATAGCGATAACTATCCGTAATATCCTTTAAGATATATATTTTTCCATAAAAAGACTCCGCCTGCGAGATCATCTTTCCGGAAACCTCATATACATTTTTTCCCTGGAAAAACTTCTCTTGCTTTAATATTGCTCCATCCAGCGCTTCAATTACGTCATGCTCCTCGGTATACTTAGAACGTTCATATATATTTCTCGCTTTTTGATTGTAAAAAATCACATCGCCATCATTGTCCAATACAATAATACCATCTGCCAGCTCATCCACCGCCATATCCTTTGCCAGCGTCAGTGCATCAAAAATATTTCGCCTAAAGATTGCCACCGCCATCATGGCAGTAGCCGTCAAATATGCAATTCCAGTAATGTCATAGCCCTGAGAAAGCCCTGTCATATAAATTACAAAGGAACTAACAACCGTTATTTCAATTGCAAGCAAAATTTTAATTTGCTTTCGTTCCAAGTCAGAATGCACCTTGCGAATTCGGTACATACAAGTCCCTGCTATGATGAACATGTAAAGAAATATTACGGTTCCATAAGGCCAGTATAATATGCCACGCTCCAATTCCAAATGTTTGAAATTTCCAGCATCAATATATTGCGGATTTTTATAAAACCAATCCTGTCTTTTCATAGAAAATACCAGAATTGTAACTGAGACGTGCATAAGTACAAGTATATATCTTACTCCCCCAGGCATCCTAACCTTGCAAAAATTCATAACAAAAAAGAACATACCTATCGATATGAACGGTCTTCCTATATAGGCAATTTTAAGCGCCAATAATGCACCTTCCAGATTCTCAGCCTGCAGTTCCAACAAATATCCCGCCGAATTAATTGCTACGGCAAATATCAGCAGCATTAATAGCATTTGTTGCTTAGACGGTCGCTGAGAAATTACAAACGGCACGAGCAAAAGTATGAACGCAATTGTAACTAATTGAATACCTTCTAGAAATAATACCATACTAACCTTCCTGTTCTAAACGAGTTTCAAAAATATCAAATTCCATAGGGACAGAAAAATACGGCCCTTGTATCATGCTGCATCCAATCTCTTTGAGAAATTCCACATGTTCTTCCGTTGCAATTCCTTGTGCAATCACATCGATTCCCAATTTTTGGGCAAGCTTCACCGTTGCTTCTACAATCATTTTCCAATGCTGTGTCATCTCGCATGTAAACATAGATTTTTCTAATGCAATTGCAGCAAATGGTACGCTGTTTTTATGTGCTAACTCAATAGCTTCAAGGCTTCCATCTTTGACAATCACCCGGAATCCCAACTCCTTCAGTTGCTCCATAGTCTGCATTACAATTGGATTGTTCTCCCATTCTTGTGTCTTGACTACAGAAAATTCAATGTACCTATGGTTAATTCCATACGCGTCCACCATTTTCATCAAGCGATTTGCAAGGTTATTCTGGATGAAGTGTGCACTGGAAATATAGACCGTAATAGGCACCATCTGTTTTCCGTGAATGGTCCACGATGCCAAGGTTTTGCAAATCTCCTCCAACACATATTCATCCAATTGTGTAATGAATCCGGTTTTTTCAAAAATATCCATATATTGTTCTGCTAATGTCAAGCCTAACATAGGTCTTTTCCAGTAGAGCACTGCCTCTGCTCCTACAATTCGGAAATTCTTTGTTTCATAGCGTGGCAATAGATAAACCATAAATTCTTTATTGAGAAGCGCTTTCTCCATTCCTGACTCAACCTTGCGCTCCCAATCCTTTTTGAAAAACATTTGCTCTGTAAAATACGAGCCTTGTCCTAATTCCGTATCATTGCCATACTCGTTTGCAATCACTGCATTTTGGAACATTGCTTCAATATCCTGTTCCTTTCTGCGTTCTTCAGCCAAGGAAATATATACGCCTATTTTGTAATCCATTCGTTGCTTTTCTACCAGACTGGAAAGTTCTGCTAACATCGTAAGTATTTGCCTTCTCAGTTGTTCTTTTCCCTTATAATTAAGAACTACTGCAAATTGCTCATCCTCATAATGCGCGGTTAATTCCTCCCCTGTTATTTTCGACTGAAGCAAAGCATCTACCGTGCTCAAAAGTTGTAAGCCGGCTTTTCTGCCGTAACAGTTGCAGAAATTCTGATATTTCTCAATCGAAACAGAAAGAATGGCATAATCCTTTCGCTTACTCCTTCCATGATGCAACATTTGATTTCCTACATTCTGAAAATATAGCCAATTGTGTCCCATCGTATCAATATCAAAGAAGAGTGCTTCTTCCACACGTTTTTCTTGCTTTATAATTTTCACCGAAGAATACAAAAGAATAAAATTTGGAATCATCATAATAACCAGGCACACAAGGCAAACCATTGCTATAAATCTCATCTCTTGACGTGATACTCTCACTGCGCATCGCATGAAAAGGCGTTCTGTCGGGCAATCCGTCGGAACCTCAATCCAGCAGTCTGCTTGAAATACCGCTTCCACCAACCACTCTCTTCTGGTTTCATCTACAGTCCTTTTTCGCAAAGTGTCCTGAAACACTTCCAGCAAATTGATGTTTACATCATTTTCTCCCCACGTATTTCCCGAATCAACATTTGCCCATGCTTCATACTCCTCCAAAGAATACCCAATTTTCACATTTCTATCGAAGTCCGGTTCTCCGTCCGAGTTATTATAGATGATATCCAAATTGCAGTCCGTCACCGCGAGATCGTTCAAGTCTGTATAATAAACCTCCACCGCACGATAGATTTCTTCGAAACTTTTCCCTTCCTTTAGTCCATTGTTAAAAGCTGCTGTTATTGCCTTCTGCCCTTTTCGATTTTCTTGCATTTTTACGCTTCCAATATAGTAAACAAAAAGCGCCACGAAGCCTACTACTACCATGACGCTCAAGCTAAGAAAGACCACCGATGCAAGCATAGCTGGCCACCTTCTCATCCTTTTTATATGTTTCTTACTTTTATTTATCAGTTTTGCCATAACAGCCCCTTTTATAGTACTCTTTTCCTATAAAAGTAATTATAATCGCTTTACTCTGTAATCGCAAGCTTTTCAGCAATCTCTTTTCCAGTTATGGTTGCCGCCAAACCACCTTTTCCAGTTTCACGGATTTCTTCCGGCATCGCACGCCCAATTTGATGCATTGCATCATAAACTTCATCCAATGGAATCCTGCTACTCACTCCCGCCAAAGCCAAATCCGCAGAAGTAAGCGCGTTCACAGCTCCCATCACATTTCGCTTAATGCATGGAACCTCCACCAAACCTGCCACTGGATCACAGGCAAGTCCCAGCAGATTTTTCATTGCAAAGGCTGCTGCACTTTCAATTTGTTCCACCATTCCTCCTCGCAAAAAGGCGACAGCGCCTGCTACCATGGAGGAAGCAGAACCGATTTCCGCCTGGCAACCACCTGCTGCACCAGATAAGGATGCTCGGTAAGAAATCACACCTCCTATTCCAGCCACCACGTACATAGCTTGTACCATTTCTTCCTCTTTGAGTTTCAATTGTTCTTCCAATGTCAGCAAAACTGCTGGTACAACACCGCAAGAGCCTGCCGTCGGAGCTGCAACAATTCGCTTCATGCATGCATTTGACTCGCCCATCTTAATCGCCTTTTCCATCACGCAACCGATAAGATTTCCGCACAAAATGTCTCCTGCCTCTCGTGCTTTCTGCACTTTGTCGCCATCTCCTCCGGACAACTTGCTGCGGGATTGCAGGGACGCGTCATATGCTGCGTCCGCCTCTCTCATTGCCACATACATTCGCTTCATCTGTTCATAGGATTGTTCTTCCGTTACCTCTCGTTCTCTACAGTCCTCTTTTTGAATCACCTTCCAGATTGGAAGCGACTCCCTTTTCACGTCTCGCTTTATATCTTCAAATGAATGATACATATTTACTCCCTTATACTCTCATATTTAAATAAGTGACCTTAACTACGCCTTCTTGATTTGAAATTTGACTTATAATTTGTTCCTCGATTTGTTGATCACATTCCATTAGCATAAGTGCATCTCCGCCTCGAGTTGCACGGTATAGCTGCATGTTGGCAATGTTCACATTTGCACGGCTAAGTATATCCGCAACACTTCCCACCAGACCTGGTTGATCCATATTTCGAACAATCAATGTCGGGTAATTTCCTGTAAAGTTTGTTGGTAGTCCATCAATGGCTTTAATTTCCACAGCACCACCACCAATAGAAGCACCAATCACTTCCAGTTGTCCCTGATTTTCTCCCTTTAATACTATACGTACCGTATTTGGATGCACCTCTCCCAAATCGGTTCCTTCTATGGTGAATTTCATCTCTTGTTGTTCGGCATAAGCAAAGCTCTGGGGAATCCGTATATCATCTACTTCAAAGCCTAGAAGACCGGCAACCAGTGCTTTGTCTGTTCCATGTCCTTTTCCTGTCGCCAGAAAAGAACCATGAAAGAAAATGTTAGCCTCTACAATTTTCTCTCCCATCAGTTTTCCTGCAATGTTTCCAATTCGTACTGCTCCTGCCGTATGCGAACTGGATGGTCCCACCATAACAGGTCCTATTATATCAAAAATATTCATATCTACTCCAATCTTACCAGCTGCTATACCATTTCAAGAATTGCAGCTGAGTAGCCAACAAATGTCAATTCACCATGAAATTCAAATTCATTTCCTGTCATTAGATTTCTTATCTTTGTGCCCTCTGCTGAAAATTTCATTGTATATTCTCTGTCTGAGGCATTGATTGCACACCAGGTTTTCTTTCCCTGCCACTCACGTTCAAAAAGACATTGTTCATTTGTCAAAATAATAGACTTAAAATCTCCATAGCAAAGTGTTGGCGAATTTCTCTTAATCTCTGCCAAACGCGAAATCCATGTGGTAAGTGCATTCCATTCTGGAGCTTCTATCTTTGGTCTAAGGGCTGAATCCCCTTGCTTTTTGTCCCCTGACATTCCCCATTCGCTACCATAATACACACAAGGAATTCCAGGCATTGCAAACGCCAGTGCATAAATAAGCGGTAGGTGTTCCTTATTTTCTAGTGCCGTTGCGATTCTTGATACATCGTGGTTATCCACGAAAGAAAGCAAATGTTTTCCTCGATAAATTCCTCCTCCATTCTGTCCAAACTGACGAATAAGAGAATGATTGATTTCAAACATGTTCATACTATTAAAGCTACTATACAGACCTTTGTAACACTCGTAGTTCGTTGCCGAATGTAACTTATCCTCACCTATAAGTCTGTTGTAATCTCCATGAATCGCCTCTCCCAGTAAAAAGAAATCCTCTTTCTTTTGTTCACAGTGTGCGCGAAGTTGCTTCAGAAATGATTCCTCTAAACAGTAAGCCACATCCAAGCGTAAGCCATCGATGTCAAATTCATTTATCCAACCATCAATCGCTTCAAAAATGTGCTCCACCACCTTAGGATTCTTAAGATTCAGTTTCACCAAATCATAGTTTCCTTCCCAGCCTTCATACCACAATCCATCTCCATAGTTGGAATTTCCAGAGAAATCAATGCGCGCAAACCAATCCACATATGGGGATTGCTCCCGGTTCTTCAAAACATCCTGAAATGCCCAAAAGCCTCGCCCCACATGGTTAAACACACCATCTAGAACCACGCGGATTCCATGGGTATGCAATGCCTCACACACCTCGGCAAAGTCTGCATTGGTTCCAAGGCGACAATCTATTTGGGTATAATCCCGTGTATTGTATCCATGACTATCCGATTCAAAAACAGGAGAAAAATACACCGCTTGAATGCCTAAGCTTTCTATATGCTCCACCCAATCCATTACCTTGCGTATTCTCGGCACCACTTTTCCATCATTTTCGAATGGTGCTCCACACATTCCTAGTGGATAAATTTGATAAAATACACTTTCATATGCCCACATACTAATTTCCTTTCACGATTACAACTGTTAAATATGCATCGGCCGCCTGCAATGCTTCTATTCCTATAAAGCATTGCTCATTTGGCATACCACAATTGGACACCCCATATATTTGCCAAGGCTCCTCGCCTTTTGCCTGCCGTCTCTTAGTTTCCTGATTTAAAATCAAGAGTAACTCTTTTAGTTTTTTCCCCGATTTCATGTATATTTTTGTTCCCGGAAGCTTCATACTCTCACAGACATCGTAAGAGCCCGGAATAATATGAATTTGTTCCTGTCTTTCTCCCATGGAAATCCCTAGTTTTCCACAAGCTGCAGCAAAACTTGGAACTCCACTGACGTACTCTATCTCATAGCCCGCTTGCTTTATTCTCTCAGCCACATAAACAAATGTAGAGTATATGGTCGGATCTCCAATCGTCAAAAAGCAAACTTGCTTCCCCATTTCTAATTCTTCCTTAATTCTACTAGAAATATGCGAAAAGGCGTTTTCCAACTCTGTCTTATCCTTTGTCATAGGAAAATCCATCCCTATCCATGGTTTCTCGTCTAACCCATCTACGCCTGCCCTTGCGATTTCATACGCAATGCACTTTTCTCTTTGTGCAACAGGAAGAAATAGAACATCTGCCTCTCTCAGCATTCTTACTGCTTTCAAAGTCAATAATTCTGGATCACCTGGGCCTACTCCTACGCCAATTAACTTTCCAAACTTCTCTTTCTGATTCATAACTCTCATCTCCAACCTATAGAAAAACCCCTTACTTCTGCAACTTTGCAAAACAAGGGGGATTCTCTCATTTATTCCTTCTTTCGTCCAATCGTCAAGAAGGCAACTACTGTAAATATCGCGCTAAAAATCAATTCGGTGTAGTAACTTAAGCCTCTACTAACAACCATTCCAGCCAAGGTTAATTCACGGAACAATGTTTCAAATATTCTAAGGAATAAACTTTCGCTGATTCCCATGCCTCCTGGAAGTGGTAACATATCGACTGCAACCGATATCATGCCTTGTAAAGAGGTAATTGAAAACCAATCCAATCCTTTCAATCCAAATGACCAGAATACTAAGGCTGTCACAAAGAAAAGAAGAAACCTTTGTACCATGGTGATAAGAAGTACATTAAAGACAACCCGCTTATGAGTTGCAAAATATGCTGCTACACCTTCGTATTGCTCCATCGCCTTTTCTATCTTCGAGATCTTACGCTCTGGATGTTTTAGCAGGTGAATTTTATGTAAACCTTGCACCATTCCAATCAAAAATGTGCGTGCCATCGTAGGATGAAACACAATGAGCATCATAAAACTCACACAGAACACATTCAGCCCCACACCCAAATACATCCAGCCCATTACGGGCGCCAAATACGGCATGATGGAAGCCGGACGAAGGATAAGAATTGCCACTCCCAATACCACTAACACAAATTTATAAGTAATTGTTACAAGCATAAGAATCAATGTAGAAATCGGGATAGAAAGTTTATCCTTGTGCATAAAATATATCTGTGCCGGCTGCCCACCTGTTGCAGATGGCGTAATACAGCTAAAAAAGAATCCAACAAAGGAGTACAGGAAGCAATGCGACAATTTCGCCTTTTGTCCTACACTCTTCATCATATAGTAAATGATTACAGACTCACTTAAAATAAATAAAATCACAAAAACCATCGCTACGAACCAAAATCTCACATCAGACATTGCAATATAGTGAGAAAGTTCTTCCATATCCTGCCCATGAAAAATGTAATAAAGCGTGATTCCAAATATTAATATCAAGAACAGAGTATTCAAGATACTCTTCTTTTTATCCATCATAAAATCAAGTTCCTTTCAGACTTCCTTCTAATACCCTATCATGCTTTTCAGCAATTGTCTATTAAGGGAATCTTAAAATTATGATAAAAAATCTAGTAATTCCTGGGCCGCCTTCACATAGTGCATAGCATTACGGTGATTTGCTTCCACTTCTGCCGCATTCACCTCTCGAACCACCTTCCCTGGCTGTCCTATTACCACGGAGTTATCTGGAATTACCGCATTTTGTGTCACCAGTGCCCCCGCACCAATAATACAGTTTTTTCCTATTTCTGCGCCATTCAGTATAATCGCCCCCATTCCTATGAGCGTATTGTCCCCAACACTTTTCCCATGTACAATTGCACTGTGACCAATTGTTACATAGTTACCAATTGTTAATGTATTTCCATAATCTGCATGTAATACACAATTATCTTGTATATTTGAATTCTCCCCGACCGTAATTCTTCCATCATTAGCTCGAACTGTAGCATGATAAAATACACTACTGTTTTTTCCCATCTCTACATTTCCCACCACAACTGCTTGTGCTGCTCTATAATGTCCCATTTTTCCTCCTACCCAATAAATTTCGTATTTCTCTTGATCATTATAACATATAATAAAACCCCGCCAAAAGATTGACGGGGTTTGAACTCTCTTATTCAGCCATCTCTAATGCAATTTTCATCATATTAGTAAAGCATTTCTGTCTTTCCTCTGCCGATGTAATCTCAGGGCTTACAAAACTATCAGAAATAGTAAGTAAACATGCTGCTTTCTTTCCTGTTACATTTGCATTATGGAATAACGCAAAGCTCTCCATCTCAACAGCTAAGCATCCTCTCTCATCACGAAGCTTCTCCCAGTAGCTTGGAGATTCATCACTTGCTTCACGATAGAATACATCACTAGAGTGAATTGCACCCTCATGAATTTCAATTCCAAGATCCTTTGCAGCCTTGCGAAGCGCATCGTTCAACTCTGCACTTGGGAAAGTCTCATCTCCCTCAAAACCTGACTGTGTCTTGGCATAAGTAGATTCGCTAACTGCAGATGTTGCAAGAATAACATCGTACAATTTTGCATTCTCACTATAGCTTCCTGCGCTACCAATACGGATAATCTTCTCTACGTCATACTGAGAATATAATTCGTAAGAATAAATTCCGATACTTGGCATACCCATTCCGCCACCCATTACTGTAATAGGTTTTCCATTATATTTTCCTGTATATGCAAGCATACCACGCACATTGTTTACAAGAACTGCATCCTCTAAGAATGTCTCTGCAATAAACTGTGCACGAAGTGGATCTCCTGGCATTAATACTGTCTTTGCAATCTGACCTTTTGCGGCCTCATTATGTGGTGTTGGCATTGTGTTACCTCCCTTATCAATATGTCTTAAGAAAAAGCGTCTACTTATTAGACACTTTTCACGTAATAATTATTATACCTTATAAATCCAAAAACTACAATTGTTTCCTGATTTTTGGGCATAAAAAAAAGCGGGTGATGGGAATCGAACCCACGTATCCAGCTTGGAAGGCTGGTGTTCTACCATTGAACTACACCCGCATAAGGATTATGTATTTATTAAATCGGGGTGACAGGATTCGAACCTGCGACCTCCTGGTCCCAAACCAGGCGCTCTAGCCAAGCTGAGCCACACCCCGTTGAGATTCATTAGGTAATACCTTCAAAATTTCATACTGAATATATCCTAGTAAATCTAAATTCGTTCTGTAAGTACTTCGTACTTACTTGGTCTAACATTTGCTTTGCAAATATTAGACAATTGGTCAAGCCTTCGACCGATTAGTAACAGTCAGC
>JAZUHO010000124.1:0-10627 GCA_045641745.1 Agathobacter sp.
CTAAAATACTATAACACATCTATTGTTACTTGGCAATCTGTTTTTGTTAATAATTCGAACGTTTGTTTGCACTTTCAGCAAAATGACGCTCGATATCGCGATTCGCATCCTTTTTCGCAATCGCCTCACGTTTATCGTACAATTTTTTACCGCGAGCCAGAGCAATCGTGATCTTTACAAGACCGTGATCGAAATAGATCTCTAGCGGAACAATGGTATATCCTTTTTCGGCGGATTTTCCCACCAGCTTGTAGATCTCCTTTTTATGAAGCAAAAGTTTCCGGATACGAAGCGGATCCTTATTAAAGATATTTCCCTTCTCATAAGGGCTAATATGCATTCCATAGAGAATAACCTCACCATTCTCAATGCGAATAAAAGACTCCTTGATACTTCCCTTGCCCATACGTAATGACTTTACTTCCGTACCGTGAAGACTGATGCCTGCTTCGTAGGTCTCTTCCAAGAAGTAGTCATGATACACTTTTTTATTGTTTGCAATTAACTTCTTTGCCTGCTGCGCCATGTGGCATCTCCTTTCCCTCGTGCGAAAAAGCGAAATTTAAGTCCGAAATATAGAATATACGATTTTTCTAAAAAAAGCAACTAAACTTATGGTTTAATTTTTGTTATAATTAATTTATGTATTATCTATTGCTCAAATTCGAGCGAAATATACACTAATAATGCATTTCATACAATAGTATTACTATTGGGAATTAGGGTTAGGAGGAACACTATGGAATCAATGAAAGATTTTGAAAAGGAACTAGAGGCTTCTTTTCGCAAGATAAAGGAAGGAGACATTATCTCTGGAACTGTCATTGCCGTATCAGAAGAAGAAGTCATCTTGGATTTAAAATACTACACACAAGGTATTATCAAGGTTGAGAATCTCAGTAATGATCCTGACTTTGCGATTATGGAGGAAGTACATGTAGGCGATGAGCTAGAAGCTACTGTTATCCGCATGGACGATGGTGCCGGAAATATTGAACTATCCAAAAAAGAGGCAAATGACATACTCGCTTGGGAAGAGTTCAAAACCATGATGGAGCAGGATACCATTGTAAAGGTTCGCGTGAAGGAAGCCGTACCAGCTGGTGTGATTGCATATCTGCAAGGTATTCGCGCATTTATCCCTGCATCTCAGATTTCCTCTGACTATGTTGAGGATACCTCAGCCTGGGTTGGAAAAGAATTGGAGGTTAAAATTATCACCGTAGATGC
Source organism: Agathobacter sp. (assembly GCA_045641745.1). Lineage (GTDB taxonomy): Bacteria > Bacillota > Clostridia > Lachnospirales > Lachnospiraceae > Roseburia. The sequence goes on from JAZUHO010000124.1 coordinate 1,231, forward strand.
CGCAAAGGAAAAACTCGTCCTCTCTGGAAAAAGCGTAGTGCGTGAACGTGAAACCGAAGAGCGCAACCATCGTATTTCCATGCTAGTACCAGGAAGTGTTGTGGAAGGTATTGTAGAAACCATCCAACCATATGGTGCATTCATTTCCCTCGGAAATGGGCTTAGCGGTTTGGTTCATATCTCACAAATTTGTCAAAAGCGTATCGCTTCCCCACATGAAGTACTCAAAGAAGGGGAAAAAGTAAAATGTAAGATTCTAAACACCAATGACCATAAGATTAGCCTTAGCATGAAGGCGTTAGAAGAAGAAATGATTGATACAGAAACGGCCGGCGAGGTAGAGGAATATATTTCCGATGAGACAGCATCCACAAGTCTTGGTGATTTGCTCAGCAAATTCAATCTGAAATAAACTGTGCTTTATCCGAAATACGATATGTTGTAACGCAAATAACCTATGTTATGCTGAAAAACAGATACTCTATAACAAAAAATACTAAGCTGCATCAGAAAACCAGATGCGCTTCAACGAGAAAGGAGACCACAATTGCGGTCTCCTTTCTCATTCTCGTTCTATTTCAAATTCTCAAAAAAGCGATCTAATTCTTCCTTCTGCCTTTGTGCATTATAATTTCCCTGCATATGTTCCTCTAGAATCACCTCCAAGAATCGTTTCCAGCTTTCTTCCTCTTTTCCAGCCAAAATAGGATAAAAGCTTACACCTGCAGCTACAGCAGCTTTATAATCGCCTTGTGCATCTCCAATCATAAGAATCTTCTCTGGTTCGTATCCAAGCTCCTGCATTTTTTGAATGCATACTGTCTTTGTTCCCACATCCTGTGCCATTGGGTAGTCCACATATTGCATAATTTCGCAACGCTCCCATTCTTCCTCTAAAGCTTCTTTATTTGCGCTCGAAACAATTGCAAGATCCGCCTGTTCTTTAATTTGAGCAAGGGCTTCCTTTACGCCTGAAAATGCTACCTTCTTGTCATCCGAAAGAGCTACAATACCACAGTTCACGGCCTGTGACCAGGACAGAGCCTTCGCCAGAATCGCTTTCTCTGGTGCCTCTGCAATTGCTTCCTTTAGATTTGCTTCTGAAAAGGCGTTCGTTGTGTCCACCCACTCTTCCAAATCCATAATTCCGTCAATTTTGGTATACTGTGCATCCACTTCCTGAAGCATCTGTAAAAGGCCTTGAAAACGATTCACACCTCGCGTCATGGTGTACAAATTTATTGCATTCCATCTCGTTAAGATTGGCGCTTCCCAAGCCTCTAAATCCCACTCTTTTACCAGACATGGTCCAAAACACTCTACGTGCTTAATTGTCATGGTGTCCATTGCACATCCATCACTATCTACACAAAATAACACTTTATTCATACGCTATTACCTCGTCTTATTTTAGCTGTTCGACTTAGAGACGACTTTCCCATCTTCCGCCCCAAACCAGTTCATTTGCTTCTCCACGAAATGGACTCTTTCCAGTCATCTTCTCCACAAATGCGTGTAAGTACTCATCATTTGCAGAGTATGCATTAACAAACGTCTTCATCATCGGTACATCAAACAAATGATTGGTATAAGAAAGCGATACGCAAATCGTTGGAATCTCACGAACATACCATGGTATTTCTACAGAATGTCCGATAGAATAATTTACGCGAACATTGTTTGTCTGTGCATAGCCTTGCATGTTCAATGCAACTAGTACAAAATCATAGCTTTCTTTCATAACCTCCATAGGCTTTTTATCCATCATTTTAAACTTGTTAAAAGGCGATGAATTCTCAAGTTCCAATTCATAGAAATCCTTTGGTGCTGTTACTTCAAAGCCTGCATCCTCTAATTCTTTCATGAGCTTTGCCTTTGCAGGGTCTGTCTTATAATTACGACCTGTTGGCGCATTCTGGATAAAGTAAAGAAGACATCTCTTTTTCTCCTCTGGCTTAATTGGAAGAAGGTTCTGTGTATCTTTTACCAATGTAATACTAGCATCTGCGGCTTTAGCGGCAAGCTTATGATGCTCCGCACTACCTACAACAGAAAGCTTCTCTTTGGCTGGAAACTGCAATTTATGGAGTCCCATGCAAGCCTTCAAGCCTAAAATTCTACGGAGTGCATCCTCGAAACGCTCCTGGGAAATCAAGCCACTCTCAATTCCATCCTTCATATACTGAATATCTTCCGCTGGATCGTTGAAGAAGAGTACCATATCACAACCGGCTGCAATTACTCCTGGAATCACTTCTTTGCGTGATCCTGCCGCATTCAATCCTGCCATGTGGCTCGCATCCGTTACAATAAGTCCATTAAAGCCCAGCTGTTCACGCAATAAATCCTGCAAGAGCTCTGGTGCCATCGTTCCTGGCATAATCTCCTCATCCTTAATTCCAGGGCGAAGCTTTCTCGAGTATGCCGGCTGGCAAATGTGCCCTACCATAATACTCTGTAATCCAGCATCAATTAATCCCTTGTATACTTTTCCAAAGGACGCATCCCATTCCTCCACAGATAAATCGTTGCATCCCATTACCAAATGCTGATCACGCTCCTCGGATCCATCTCCTGGGAAATGCTTTGCAGCACATGCAATTCCCACACGGTTCATTTCTTCCATATACGCAATAGAACGCTCCAAAACTTTATCTGGATCATCTCCAAATGCTCGTGTATTCACAATGGTATTCTTTGGATTGGATACCACATCACAAACAGGAGCAAAGGTCCAATTACATCCAATCGTACTTGCCTCTACGCCACCCACACGTGCCATGTCACGAACAGTATCTAAAGTAGTACTTGCACCGCAAGCTGCACCGGAAGCAATAAAAGTTCCCTCAGCAACAGCACCATTCCCACCAGCTTCACAATTTGCAGCAATTAATACCGGCACCTTACTCTTTTCCTGGAAAAGGCGATTCTGCTCGTAAACCTCTTCCAACGTGCCTCCCTGCCAGCGTACTCCACCAATGTGATACTTCTCACACAATTCCGTAATGTAGTTTGGATCTCGATTGACCGTTAAATTAATGAACAACTGCCCAATCTTTTCCTCATACGACATTTCTTTCAGGGTATTCTCCACCCACTGGATTTGCTCCTCATTTAAATAAAATGGTTTTGCTTTCAAATCTACCATAGCTTTTCCTCCTGACATATTTTCACACTATACTCGTATTGTACTAACGACTTTCCTTCCATCGCGAGGAAAATTTTAGTGCATATTTGTAATATTTTTGGATTTTATACGCTTTTCCAAAAAAACACTGCACATAAGGCATGGAATTTACTTTCCTACTTTGCTATACTAATAGCATATTCAGTTTTAGTTTTTGTAAACAGGAGAACCCTATGTGTATAAAAGATTATCCTTATGAACGCGAGCTCTCGCTTGTAATTAGCAGTCTTAAGCAACTGCGGATTCCTGTACATCTTGTACCCATCCATGCAACGGATTCCTTTCCTTCTTTGGATTTAGGAATTCATTCCCTTTTATATCCATCCCTTCCATTAAAGGATGTGTTCTTTGCGTATGCAAACACCTATCAGCCCAATACCATATACCGCGTATATGACCAGCTATATTGCAATTACATATCCTTGATTTTACCGCAAGGATCTATCCCCTCGATTCTGGTCATCGGCCCCTACATTCAAACAGAGGTCTCCACTTCACAAATTCATGCAATTGCAGAGCAGTCTTCACTTGCTCCACACTTGTTTCCTGAGCTTACGTCATTTTATGAAAGTCTGACTCTTGTTAACAATGAACGCTACCTCCTTGCCCTCCTTTCATCACTTGGGGAATGTATGTGGGGCAGTCGAGATAATTTTTCTCTCATTGATCAGGATCCTTTTATCATCCACATCACGGAGCAAGGACTTTCTTTGCATCCTACCAGCGAATTTGAGGATCCGCAAATCCTCATCAAAAATATTGAGCAACGTTATGAATTGGAAAATGAACTCCTGCATGCAATCTCCATTGGTCAGGTTCACCTTGCAGAGCTTGCCCATGCACGCTTTATTTCTTCTCTAAATTCAGAGCCGCGCCACCTGGATCCTATTCGCAACTTAAAAAACTACATTGTAATTTCCAATACCTTGTTTCGAAAAGCCGCAGAGCAGGGAATGGTTCATCCCCTGCACATCGACCAGCTTTCCTCACAATTTGCTAGAAAAATCGAAGCAACGGACAATCTCATTGCCCTTGATGCGCTTTCCAAGGAAATGGTGCGCCAGTATTGTCTCCTGGTCAAGAACTATTCACTAAAAGAATACTCTGAGCTAATTCGTCAAACCTTAACACGCATTACCTCAGACCTTACAAGTGACCTCACATTAAACACCTTGGCAAAGCATCTGAACGTGAATGCCAGCTATCTGTCTAGCCTTTTCCGAAAAGAGACCGGCAGTACACTAACCGATTATGTTACGCGAAAACGAATTGAGCATGCAGTATACTTACTCCATTCTACCTCCCTTCAGATATCCACTATTGCACAATATTGTGGTATTCCAGACTTACAGTACTTCTCTAAGCTCTTCAAAAAGCAAATCGGAATCTCACCTTCTCAATATCGCAAAAGCATCACCGAAGCAAACTAGCGGGCGCCCTGTCTGATTGGGTTAACTATAAAAAACCGGCCATAATCTATGGTCGGTTTTTTGTAAGTTTCAGATTATAAATTGTCTTGGTTTGACAGTACTGCAAAATCAATGGTACGCATCACCTTATCTGTCCCGATAAGTTCCACTTGTACTTTCTGTCCAAGTTTATAGCGTTTATTGGTTGCTTCTCCCACCAATTCATACGTACTCTCATAGAATTGATAATAGTCATCCTTCAGGTTTGTAATATGAACGAGACCTTCTACGGTATTTGGAAGCTCCACATAAAAGCCCCACTCGGTCACCCCAGATATTACGCCATCGAATACTTCACCCTCGCGATCCTCCATGTACTCCACTTTCTTAAGCTTAATGGTCTCGCGCTCGGCTTCCTCTGCCCTTCGTTCCATTTCACTGGAACGCTTCGTAACCTCTGGAAGAATTTTATCGTAATGCTCAATTCTCTTGGCATTCATACGGCCACGCAAGGTCTCCTTAATGATTCTATGAATCTGTAAATCCGGATAACGGCGAATTGGTGATGTGAAATGACAGTAATAGTTTGTTGCCAAACCAAAATGGCCAGTACAGTCCACAGTATATTTCGCCTGCTTCATCGAGCGCAGGGTTAATCTGCTAATCAATGGTTCCTCGTCCGTGCCATCAATTTTCATCAAAAGCTTCTGCAATTCCTTTGGATGAATCTCATCCTGCCCAATGTGTAGGCTATATCCAAAGTTATTGATAAAGGTCGATAGCTTTTGAATCTTTTCCGAATCTGGATTCTCATGGGTACGATAGACGAATGGGATTTCCTGCCAGAAAAAGTCCTGTGCAACGGTTTCATTTGCGATTAGCATAAAATCCTCAATAATCTTTGTTGCCACATTTCGATCATATGGCTTGATGTCAATCGGATTTCCCTCCTTATCCAAAATCACCTTGGTCTCTGGGAAATCAAAATCGATAGAGCCTCTCTTTAATCGCTTTTTCCTAAGGATGTCTGCAAGTTCACGCATGCGTTCAAACATCGGAACCAAATCCTTACACTCTTCCCGCAAAGCTGCATCCTGCTCTTCTAGAATCTTCTTTACCTCCGTGTAGCTCATTCTTCGATCCACACATATTACGGTTTCTGCAATTTTATGATCGATGACCTCGCCCTTGGCATTGATGGTCATGATACAGCTTAACGCCAGACGGTTGACGCCAGCATTCAGGGAACAGATTCCATTAGAAAGAGCGTGCGGTAACATCGGAATCACACGGTCTACCAGATATACGGAGGTACCTCGATTCAAGGCCTCCACATCTAATGCGGAATATTCCTGCACATAATTCGATACATCCGCAATATGAACACCGAGCTTGTAATTCTCTCCATCCATGGTAAGCGACACCGCATCGTCCAAATCCTTAGCATCTTCCCCATCAATGGTAACCATCTGCCAATCTCTTAAATCCATTCTTCCGGCCATATCTGCATCGGAAACTTCTTTTCCTACGCGTTCCACTTGATTCATAATCTTTTCGGAAAATTCCACTGGCAAATCATAGGAGCGCACGATGGAAAGAATATCCGTTCCAGGATCATTGATGTGTCCTAAAATCTCAATAACCTTTCCCTCTGGTTTTTTCACCTTATCCCCATAGCTTGTCAGCTCTACAACTACCTTATGCCCTGCCACAGCACCTTTGGAACGCTCTAGCGGAATAAAGATATCACTGCCAAATCTTGGATTATCTGGCACAACAAACCCAAAGGTCTTGCTCGACTCATAGGTTCCTACGATTTGATTCATTCCGCGGGCGAGTACCTTAATTACCACACCCTCTTTTCGTTTTCCAGACTGTGCACCCGATATGGTAATCGCTACTGTGTCCTGATGCTTTGCTCCATTAACCTTATCCATTGGGATGAAAACATCTTCTGTCTCTCCCTCTATGGTAACAAAGCCAAAGCCTCTTGGATGTGCCGTAAATGTTCCTGTAATTGCCGTATTCTCTGCCTTGGCGTATTTTCCACGCTTGGAAATTCCAATCTTTCCTTCTTCCACAAGTGCATTTAATACACTTGCTAGTTCTTCACGCTGATCCCTTGGAACCCCAAGTACAATCGCCATTTCTTTTATTTTCATAGGTACATACATATCGTCACAAATAAAATCATAAATCATTTTCTTGCGATATTCGAATTTATCCTGCTTCATTTCTACCACTTCACCTCCTATGATAATTTAGAGAAAAAAAGAGACCATCGCGTATGCGACAGCCTCTTAATCAATTCTACCAGATACCTAAATCTAAAACTACTGCAAGTAAGATAAAAAGGATTACTGCAATTCTTGTAAGCTTAATCAGCATACCTTCCATTGAACGTCCTTTATTCTTTCCCCAGTATGTATCAGCAGCTCCTGCGATTGCTCCAAGACCAGCTGACTTTCCTTCCTGCATCAAGATTACAACTGTGATAGCGATACTAATTATAATAAATACTACAGTCAAAATCGTCTTCAATACGCCCACGATTCCACCTCCTAATAGTTTTCTCAATAACTCAGAAAATTATAGCATAGTAACTACCACAATTCAAGCAATTTCTTATGTATTAATTTCTGTATTTCTTATGCATTAATTCCAGCCCTTCTTATACGCTAATTCCAGACTTTCTTATACGCTAATTTCAGCTTTCTTATACGTTAATTTCAGCCTTTACACCAAGTACTTCTTTGTTTGCCTCAAGTACTGGATTTACCACATCGCGAAGGAATACTTCTACCTGACGAGGTGCACGTCCTACATATAATTCTGGTTTCAATGTCTTTTCAATATCTTCTTTTTTAAGACCGAAGGAAGGATCTGCAGCAATTAAATCTACAAGATTATTCTCTTTTCCCTCTTCTTTTACAGTCTTTCCAGCTTCCATAGAAAGTGTACGAATTCTCTCATGGAGCTCCTGTCTATTTCCACCATTCTTCACGGCATCCATCATGATGTTCTCTGTTGCCATAAATGGAATCTCTGCCATAAAGTGTTTCTCAATTACCTTTGGATATACAACAAGTCCATCGACAACATTTAAGCACAAATCAAGAATTCCATCGATTGCAAGGAAACCTTCTGGAATGGAAAGTCTCTTGTTTGCAGAGTCATCTAAGGTTCTCTCAAACCACTGTGTTGCAGATGTAATTGCTGGATTTAATGCGTCTACCATTACATATCTAGAGAGGGATGCAATACGCTCACTTCTCATAGGGTTTCTCTTATATGCCATAGCAGAAGATCCAATCTGATTCTTTTCAAATGGCTCCTCTACCTCTTTCAAATGCTGAAGGAGACGAATATCATTTGACATCTTGTGCGCACTTGCCGCAATACCAGCAAGAACATTGATAACACGAGTATCCACTTTTCTTGAATAGGTCTGTCCAGAAACAGCGTAGCAATTCTCAAATCCCATCTTCTTTGCAATGGTAGGATCAATCTTATCAATTGTGTCATGGTCTCCATTAAACAATTCCAAGAAGCTTGCCTGTGTTCCTGTTGTCCCCTTTGATCCTAATAGCTTGAGTGTACTCATAACATACTCTAAATCCTCAAGGTCCATTAAGAATTCCTGTGTCCAAAGTGTAGCACGCTTTCCAACTGTTGTTGGCTGTGCTGGCTGGAAGTGTGTAAATGCAAGTGTTGGCTGATTTTTGTATTTATCTGCAAATTTTGCCAACTCGTCGATTACGCAAACCAGCTTTTTATGTACAAGCTTTAATGCTTCATTCATTACGATAATGTCTGTATTATCTCCTACATAGCAAGAGGTAGCACCAAGATGAATAATTCCTGCTGCCTTAGGACATTGAAGACCATAAGCATATACATGACTCATAACATCATGACGAACCAATTTCTCACGAGCAATTGCATCCTCATAGTTGATGTCATAAATGTGCTCCTTCATCTCGTCAATCTGCTCCTGTGTAATAACAGGCTTTCCATTCTCAGAAAGACCAAGCTCCATCTCTGTCTCAGCCAATGCAATCCATAATTTTCTCCAGGTAGAGAATTTCATATCCTGTGAGAAAATATACTGCATTTCCTTACTTGCATATCTCTCTGAAAGTGGGCTACTGTAGCGATCTGTACTCATATCTTATAATCTCCTTACATATGTCTATCTAATTTCTTTGCTAAATCGTTTTCTTTATCAAAGTATTCTCCGCGAATATCTTCCTTCGGTGGTTCCATTGGATAACAACCTGTAAAACATCCCTTACAAATTGGAAGTCCATCTACCATTTCAGAGAGTCTATCAATATTCAAATATCCCAAAGAATCTGCCCCGATAATCTTACAAATTTCCGCAACCGAATGTTTGTATGCAATCAGCTGCTCACGCTCAGGGATATCGGTTCCAAAGTAACATGGCCACAAGAATGGTGGCGATGAAATACGCACATGTACCTCCGTCGCTCCGGCCTCTCTTAGCATACGGACAATACGGTCCGAGGTAGTTCCGCGCACAATCGAATCATCGATCATAATAACGCGTTTTCCTGCAACCGCTTCTTTTAATACATTTAGCTTAATCTGAACACTGGATTCACGGCTGCTCTGCTTTGGCTTAATGAAGGTTCTTCCTACATATCCGTTCTTCACAAAGGCTGCACAATATGGAATTCCTGACTCTAAAGAATATCCCAAGGCTGCTGCATTACCAGATTCTGGAACACCCGTTACAATATCAGCCTCAACCGGCGAATCCATCGCAAGGAATCTACCT
>JAZUHO010000125.1:0-20974 GCA_045641745.1 Agathobacter sp.
ACTACAGAACCACTTGCCATGAATACGCCTTCAGCAACTGTGCTATTTACAAGAATTGTAGGTTTTTCATATTTCATTATAGTATTACACTCCATATTAAAATTTACTTCCATATTATACACGATAGCAACCCTATCAACAAGAGGGACAAATTTGCACTGAATATGTCATTGTATATTTGTACCAGATATCAGATCGGCGAATTAGATGTTTTATTCGCTGAGTATTTGTAACAATTTTGGCTATAGCACTGTAGCGAATAATGCATCCTTTATTTGGTGTAGATAAGTTCTTCCAATGGAAAGCTTCTGGCCATTATCAAGTAAAAGCTCAGTTCCATTCAGCGTTTGAATATGGTGAACATTTACAATGAATGATTTGTGGATACGAACAAAGTAGGAAGGGAGCTTCTTTTCTATTTCATTCAATGAGATCCGTTCAGAAAATCGATCCGACTGTGTATAAATATTCATATCATGCAAGTTTTTTTCCATATAAACGATGTCATAATATTGTATTTTTTTAAGCATTTTTCCTTTTTGATGGAAATACCATTTTTCTTCGTATAGAGATGTATATCGATTGAGGCAGACGAACAATTTCTCTTTTGAAATCGGCTTAAGAAGGTACTGAAGTGCTTGGACATCATACCCTTCAAAGACGTAATCAGAAAAGGCTGTGGTTATGATAATTGTACCGGAAAATCCATTTTTCCGTAGCAACTTGCAAGCATCTATGCCAGAAAAAGTATCCTTATCATTTAATGAGATATCAGAAAAAAGAATATTACAATCTAAGTGAGTTATTTCTTTTTTAAAATCATCAATAGAGGGAATCCATTGAATGGAAATGGTATGATTATTTTCTGCTTCCCAAGCATGTAGAATTTGGGATAGCACTTCAAAATCCGTCTGGTTATCTTCAAGTATTGTGATATTTATGTTCATGGTAGTCCTCATTGTACATTTCTAATGGGATTAAAATATGTACTTTAAATTCTGTTTCTTTAGGTTCAAGTTTAATTAGGCCATTGTATTTTTTAACTAAAAATTGTATTCGATTGATTCCAATTCCGTGCTCGGAGAACTCTGCTTCGTGTGTACTTTTGAGAGAGCCAGAGGAGGAATAATGGTATTTTTCACAGGAACTGTTTATTAGCATAATTGAAAGCATAGAATGAAAAGGTTTAATTTCAAGAAAAATTTTTCGATTTTGTTTGACTACTTTTTGGTTTGCCTCGATGGCATTATCAAGAATATTTCCGATAATAGAACAAAAATCCATTGGCGAAATTGGAACTTCTTTCGGAAGAAATAGCGCGTGTTCTACGGAGATATCCACTTTATATGCAATTGTAAACTTGGAAGAAAGTATACAGTCAAGTGAAAGAATACCAGTGGAAATGGTGTAGTTTGCTTTTTCTATGGAAGCATTCATACTTTGAATATAGTTCTTAGAGTCTTCCATATGATTGTCGCTGATTAGTTCGTATAATACGGATAAGTGGGTTTTGATATCATGTTTTATGGCACGAAGCTGGTTTACGGATGCTATAATTTCTTCATTTTTGGCTTGCTCGGATTGTACGAAGGCAATTTCTTCCATTAGTTTCTGGTTTTTATCTCGTTCAATTCCCAATTGATAGGTACAAAAAGATGCCGTTCATGCTCATTTTTATGCCGTTCATGCCAATGGGGTTGATTTTGTAAACAAAGAAGGGGAGAATATATAAGAGTCGACTTAAAGTTCTTGGTGGGAAAAGAAAGAGGAATAGGGGATGAAAAAATGGATATATGTATTTGGGAGTATAGGTATTACCGGCTTATTGATACTCTTTTGCGTATTTGTATTAAAACTTGTGAACATTGTTAATAAGGGGATAGTTGGGATTCCTACAGAAACAGCACAAACAGAATTAGAGATAAGCACAGAAGCTGAAAGCACAGAAATTGTAAGTGCAGGTGAAGAGGTCTTATTTTATGAGGGAATATCTGAAAAGGGAGAAATAATAGATATTTACTCCGATGTGAAAGACGGAATACGAATTGTTTGTAGGATTGTAGTTGCAGGACAGTTGGAAATCCAAATGGAAAAATATAAGATACCAGCAAATGGGATGGCACAAATTGAAGTATACGACAATTGTATGAGTATCTTTGACCGTGTAGCACTGAATTGCTACTTTATAGACTGGAAACAAAATCTTATAAAGTCGTTTCCTTGCAATTCAACGAGTCAGGCAATTAGCATTTCAAGTAATATGAAAAAACTAGCATATTACGATAGCGAAAAAGAGAAAACAATTATACGAAATATAGATACAAGTGAAGAAAAGGAACTCACTTCTACAAAGAAAATTGGTTTGAGTGGAGTTACGATATACTCTATGAGATGGAGCACCGATGGCACAATGCTTATGTTTAGTGGTGATGTTTGCGAAAAAGAAAATGAAGATGCGAAGGAATGCTATGGTTGGATTGAGGAACAGTCCGATGTAATTCATATTTTTTATAAAAATGACGGAGAAATAGCGTATTGGGGAAATTACATTATTATGTTTTCTCATTCTTTACCTTATGGAAAGAACTCCGATGGAAAAGTAATTTATGTTGATATAACAACAGGTGAAAAAAAGGTGTTTCATACAGAGGATGTAAATGAAAATCAATGGATACAGGTTCTTGATGCAGATACGTTTGTTTCCAAATTAACTCTAGTAATGGAAGACAAAGAAATATATAGGGTATATCACAATGGAACAAAGTGTGATGAATTTGAATTGAAATATGGAGATCAGTATCCGAGTATTATCTATTATTTTTACAATATGAAAGAAAAGAGAATGTTTGTTCAGCAATACGATTTTGATACAGGAATCGATCGATATAGGATGAAGGAGTTAAAACATGAAACGTAAAATATGCTTTGTATTGTGGGTGGTATTGTTATTTCAGCTTTCTGCATGCAGTAAGAATTCGGAACAGAAACATTTTGAGGCTGTGAGTGAAGTGGGGACAGAACAGGCAGAATTGAAACAGGAAGAGACTTTTACACTTAATTCAGGAATTGTAGGAGAGTATCCGGATAGTACATTTGTATATGACGGAGCCCCTATTAAAATAAAATATAGATGGGACGCAGAGGGAAAGTTCCAGATGGGATTAAAAGTATACCTCAATGGAATTGAGCAAAGATACAGCGTGAATGGAACAGAGACCAATATGCATGTGGAGGATATGGATAGCAACACAAAGGAGTTTGAGCTAGAATTCACACCTAATGTGGGGGAAAAAGGCGAAAACCTCGAAGTATTGTTTGCGAATGTATTCGAGCCAAAAATTTTAAAAATTTCAGAAGAAGGATTTCTTAAATTTGGTCATCAACAAAGTATATCATCGCCAATGTTGTGGTACGTAAGAATGGAAAGTGATGGCATAAAGGCAGAGTCAAATATATTTGAGAAGCTTCCAAGCACCAAGCTGTCGGAGGAAGAAAAACAAGCTTATATGGATAAGGACAACTTTGGAAATACAAGGAATCACTTAGATGTGCAAGAGATAAAGTTTTTTCAAGATGATTCTGAAATCAGTAATGGAATAATCGATTCTACGAAACCTCTAACCATTCGAATACTTGGAGGCAGGAAAGGAGATTATCGCGTTTCTGTGCATCAGAACTTTAAAGTATGCGCAATAGACCAGAAATCGTATTTTGACATTGTTTCAGATAAGGAGTCGTATACAGATATTGTGATTCCAAAGAATGAATTTAAAAGTGGGGATAATGTGTATGTAATGTCAATTTCTGTCGGGGGAGATGGAGATTGGAAAAAATGTAGAACATTATGTGTAAGGTGAAAAATGAAATTAAGGATAGAAGATATTCGAAAACTATATAATGGTAAACCAGCACTTGATGGAATAAGTGTAAATTTGGAAAATGGAATTTATGCACTTCTTGGCCCAAATGGAGCGGGGAAGTCTACGCTTATGGAAGTAATCCTTGGAATTAGGAATGCAGATGCGGGGAAGGTTTATTTTGATGGACAAGAAGTAAAAGCCCAATATGAGAAGTATCTTGACTGCATTGGATATCTACCTCAAGACATAAAATTTATAGAAGAGTTCTCCGGAGAAGAATACTTAAGATACATGGGAAATTTGAAAGCTGTGCCGAAGGAGATTCTGGAAGAAAGAATAGATGAGCTATGTAAAAATCTTAATCTGGAAAATCAAAGAACAAAGAAAATCAGACATTATTCTGGCGGAATGAAGCAGCGATTGGGAATAGCACAAAGTATGTTAAATGATCCGAAATTGCTTATCCTCGACGAACCGACAGTCGGACTAGATCCCATGGAGAGAATTCGTTTTCGAAACATGTTAGTGAAACATTCTAAAGAGAGAATTGTAATTATATCTACACACATTGTGTCAGACGTAGAAATGATTGCGGATTATATCTATTTCATAAATTCTGGAGAAATAATTGAAGAAGGCTCCCTTGAGACCTTTAAAAAGGGGAAAAATGTAAAAGAAGGCTTTTCGGAAATAGAGAGCGTTTATGTGGATTTGTTTGGAGAAGAGAGAGAATTGGGATGACAGTATATGAGATAAAAAGGATTCTTAGAAACCGCAAAGTTATTTGCATTTGTTTCTTTGTGATATTAGCAAATACACTTCTTTTTGGCAAAGAAATATTCGATATTAAAACAGACTTGCATTACAAAACGAAAACAAAAATTCTTCAGCAATATGGTGGAACAATTACGGATGCAAATATGGCTTTTGTTGACCAGTATTATGAGAAGCTGGCGGGGGATATATCTTCGGGAAATTTGGATATAAGTGAGAACTCCTATTACTATAGTGGCTATGAGTTTACGGATTATTGTGTTATGCAACAGTTGAAACAACGAATGGATGACATTCAGGAGTTTAGGGATAAGATTTGTGGAAAGATAGATCAATTTGATCATCAAAAAAGAATCTATATGCACGCTGGGAATACTAAAAAAGCAAGGGAAATGGAGGATTATAAGGAATTAATCTCGCAAAGGGAAATAGATGTTTTACAAGATGACAGTATCTTTTTGTTATGGAATTCCTTTCGGTGGACCGGTGTCTTGGGAGGAATACTGGTTTGCTTTGTTTCTTGCTTTTGGGCCCAGCATGTGCGATATAAAGAAGTGGAACAAGCAACTGTTCTAGGTGAAAGATGGAATGCTATTTTTCAAAATCAGGCGGTTCTTACGGCAGAACTTATTTTATACGTGGTGCTAGAATTTATTCCAATGTGTTATGTATTGATTTCTTTGGGAAGAAAAGTATTTGATCCTTTGTATTATATACAAGGTTTTGAATTTACCTTTTTTAATGGAACTATTTTAAGTTACATGATTTTGACGGGGGTAATTCGGTGCATTTCGGTTCTTGTTGTGGGAGATGTTTTTTTCTGGATCTCTAATAGAATGAAAACAGATATTGGATCCATGGGATTGTGTGTTGGGATACTCTGGAGTGGAACTCTCTTATTGCCATATTCTGGAATGGAAAAAATAATCGAAGTGAATCCTTTGAATGGCTTATCGGTGCGACGCCTTTTTCAAAATTCAGGAGATGGTAATTTGATAAGACAAATATGTGTTTCTACTGCTGTGATGTGTTTAGGAATTGGTTTATGTAAGGCTTGCGCCTATATTCGTGGCAAGCATTTCTTTGGGGATAAATATGTTTCGAATTGAATTGAAAAGAATTATAGTGAATAATCGATTTTGGCTAAAAGGAATTGTAGTAATAGTATTTCTTTTAGTGATAGCGATTAGTAATATAACGGTGGAGAACCTAAATATCGAAAGAGTTAAGGATAGATATTTAGAGATTTTATACGCGAATGATTTGGAAGGAACCTATACCAGTGAAAAAGAAAAGGTGTTAGAGGCACTGGAAGAGAAGAATGAAGAAGCATTAAGTGAAAGCAAAAAAATCTGGCGAGAATTTGAACGTGGAGAAATCGATTTTGAGACGTATTCAGCAATGCGAGTTGAAAGCGAAAAGCAAAACGAAGAGAAAAACGCACTGCGAGAAGTGCGAAAACAAGTAACTTTTGCGAAGGAGAATAAAAAGCTATATATTTCGTATGTCAATGGATGGGGAAATGTATTTGTACAACATCAAGAGTGGATACGTATACTCATCATCTTATTATATGTGTATTTTGTATGGAAAAATGAGGTGGATAAAGGAGTAAAGAAGTCCTTAAAGATTACAAAAAGAGGTGGGAAAACGCTTTTTCGTGCAAAGACAGTTTGTATTACTTTAAGCATTCTTGTGATGTATTTATTGGAGCAAGCCATTTTCCTCTGGTACATTCAGAACAAATTTGGAAGGCATGGAATAAACGCCAGCATACAAACTGTTTATATCTTTAGCGAACTGAATGAGACATGGACAATAGGAAGGTTTATTTGGATATTTGAAATATTTAAATTATTAGTTGCAATAGGGGCAGGATTATTCTTTTCCGTATTGATGGTAGGAATAAATGATAAGAGGATGAGCCTACTATTGGGACTGGGAATTATCGGTGGAGTGTTTATGTCAGGGACATCCTATGTTGAGTTGTATAAGGGGGCAGGAATAAGCGCTCTGGTAGTCGCTGGACTAATATGTGGAATAATGTATGGAGTAGGTAGGACATTGTGGGAAAAAAGATAGGAAAGAGAATAAGCATAATACTAATCGGTTGTCTTCTTTTGGGGACAGGCGGATGGAAAATGAAGGACTGGTATAAGGAGCGAACTGGCTTATATGGCCATGAAATATATAACGGTTTCTCGGGAAACATATTACTTGATTGGGAAGGCTTTGTTATTTCCAAAACACAAGATGGAGAATGCATAAGGATTGAAAATAATATAGATATAGAGGAAAAATTTCCTCTTTCTGAAGGAATGGAAGATGCATTTCCTATATGCTATCCATGTGGTGATAAACTAGTTTTTTGGACAGGGATGGTGGATGATGATATTTTATATTATTATGATAAGCAAATGAATCAGCACAAGCTGTTGGATTTTCGATCCTTGTGGAATCGGGCGCCTTTTTTTAATGAAATAATGAAAGGGAAATCAAGTGGAGCTTCTTTACAAAGCGAAGGGAGAGACACAATTGTAGCAATTGCTTGTAGAGGTCATGAAGCATTCTTTTTAACCCACAAGGGTGTATGTAAATACAATTTGATAACAAAGGAAAAAAACTGGGTGGATGAGCAGGGCTTTGGAAGTGCCTACTTTTCTGTTGATGGAGACAACATTTTTTTCCTGCGCAGTAATAATATACTTTGTAAGATTGATGGGAACAACCAAATTATAGAGTATAAGGATGTCGTGGCAAAAGATTTTGTGATTTGTGAGAAGGGCGTTTATTTTAACGACATGCGAAATAAACTAGAGCTTTCCTTTTATTCATTTGCCGACAATAGTGTAAAAGGACTTGGCGTATATAGTGAGCAATATGATGTGGATAAGAATGCAATTCTTTACTATCAGGATGGAAATATTATTAGGAAAGATTTTAACGGTAAAGTCGAAGTGATCAAAAAAAATCTTCAGAATGTATATATGCTACGCCTTTTTCAAAATGCGGATAAAGTTGGGGTTGTGGATGATAATTTAAAATATACGCAGATTGAATATAAGAAGTAAATAAAAGTAATGAAAATTCGTATTCAATTTAACAGGATACCGAAAGCAATAAGGAGGAAGAAAAAATGATGTGGCTCGTATTTGCGATTTTGTCCGCTATTTTTGCTGCGCTGACATCTATCTTAGCAAAAATAGGGATAGATGGTGTCAATTCTAATCTGGCAACTGCGATTCGAACCGTGGTGGTCGTAATAATGGCGTGGGGAATGGTATTTTTAACAAATGCACAGAATGGATTAACGGAAATAAGTAAACGAAGTTGGATATTTCTAATTTTATCTGGACTTGCAACAGGCGCCTCTTGGCTTTGCTACTACAAAGCAATACAAATAGGTGAAGTATCAAAGGTAGCACCGATAGACAAATTAAGTGTTGTAATCACTCTCGTATTAGCATTTATCTTTTTGCATGAGCAATTTACCATAAAATCACTTGTAGGATGCATATTGATAACGATTGGAACACTTTTTATGGTTATGTAGTAAAAGCGTAGAACGATTTTCTTAATTGTAAATATTGAAAAAGTCAAAAATGGATAGTAAAATGGTACTATGGAGCTGGCGAGAATTTTTTTGCAATATTTTGTAAAGTTACGATTCGGAAGGTGCAAATAATATGGCTGAATTTACAAAAGAGTGTCGTGAGATAACCAAATATATCGTTAATAAAATTCGAAATGACGAATTAATTATAGGAAACATTTTGCCATCTGAGGTGATTATTGCTGAAGAGTTGGAAATTAACCGTGAAATCGTAACGATGGCTTTAGATCATCTTGAAAAACTTGGTTTACTTATCAATGCAAGTACAGAAGAGAACTTGCCTACATATGAAGTTACTAAAGAAGTAGCTGCAATGGTAAAAGTATTATTTAGCTTTAATAAAATTACGATAGGAGAACTAAATGCCTTTCGAAAAGGTATGGATAAGATGGTGTGTTCCATGTTGTTGGAAAAGGATGAAGATTTAACACCCCTTTTATTAAAGGCACAGAAATTGCTAAACACAAAAGCAAAAACGCCAGAGGATGAAATTGAAATTGATAGCAAATTTCATATGCTTCTTTTAAAAGCAACACAAAACCCGTTACTAATCTCAATTATGAACATTGTATCAGAACTTTCTCGTGATGTGATAGACTCTGTTCTTATGGTAGCGGATAAAGAGCGAAAAAAGGGGTTTGTAGATGCTCACAATAAAATATTAGAGGCTTTGGAGAGCGGAAGCAATGCAAGATGCGACGCTGCAGTGGAGCTTCACTATAAAAGGGTTGCAGAATTGATTGTCCACGCCGAACTTAGTGAACACATTGAAAAGAAAAAACATGCAACCATAGATAATTCCATTAGTGTAGGGACAGAAGCTAGTTTGCAACGTGACTATTTAACAGGCTTATATGTAAAGGAAGTCTTTTTTAAAAAAGTCAACCAATATATAGAAACGCATCCGACAGAAAAACTGTTGCTGTGGGCCTGCGATATACAAGGTCTTCGTTTTATCAATGAAAAGCATGGAATGGATATTGGAGATAAGGTACTGCAAGCATTAGCGACTGTCGGTAGTAGGTTCAAAAATTACATTTTAGGCGGAAGAATTGATGGAGATAATTTTTGTGCGCTTATGCTAGATACACAGGAGGATTACAATAGTAAAAGCCAGCTACTGCGCGAGAAATATCAAAGCCAATTTCCAATTGACAATGTAAGAATTAGGATTGGAATATATCGAATTAGAAAAGGCGAAGATTTAGACGCGAAGGCCATGTATGTGCGAGCAGTATTAGCTTTACAAAGCAT
This sequence comes from Agathobacter sp., assembly GCA_045641745.1. Taxonomy (GTDB): domain Bacteria; phylum Bacillota; class Clostridia; order Lachnospirales; family Lachnospiraceae; genus Roseburia. The sequence continues at coordinate 9,502 of JAZUHO010000125.1, forward strand.
CAAAAATTCCTATGAGAACGTAATTAAGGAATATGATGAGCAAATGAGAGAAGAACTGCTTGTTTCAAGACAAATCGAAGAAGATGCTGACATGGCACTTGCCAGAAACGATTTTTTGGTATATTTTCAACCAAAAATTAGTGTGGGAAATCAAGAAGTCGCAGGAGCAGAGGCGTTGGTAAGATGGAATCATCCAGAGTTGGGTTTTTTATCTCCAGGATTGTTCATTAATATTTTTGAACAAACGGGATTTATGCGAAAGCTGGATTTATATATATGGGAGGAGGTTTGTAAGAGCATATATGAATGGAGAAAAAGGGACATACCACTTGTTCCAGTATCTGTTAATGTATCCAAGGCGAGCTTTGAGGATCCAGACTTGTCAGAAAAAATAATACACTTAGTAGATAGTTATAATATTGAACATTCGCTTTTTGAAATAGAAATAACAGAGTTTGCGTGCTTAGGGAACATGGATATGGTGCAAACAACCATAACCCGATTGCACGATGCGGGATTTATCATTGCGTTAGACGATTTTGGAACAGGATATTCTTCTATGTCTGTTCTTAGTAAGATAAAACTAGATGTGTTAAAGTTGGATATGAGTTTAATTATAAGTGACGACCCATATGCAAAGATAAATGCGCTAGAATTTGCAATGCAGCTTGCAAAAATGATGAATCTAAAAACAGTTGCAGAAGGAATCGAAACGGAGGAGCATGTAAAGCGAATCCGTTTATTGGGCGCAGACTATATTCAAGGGTATTATTATTCAAAACCAATTACAAAAGAGGAATACGAGAACTTTCTTATCAAAAATAAAACTTCCTAAATAGTTTATGGAAGTAGTCCAAGGTATTAAAGGCATGATGCATTTGGGGCTGCACAGTTTAGCGGCGCTAAAAGCAGAAAGTGAGAAGACATAGATAGTGAACATACAGATATTTGGCACAAAGAAGTGCAACGAAACAAAGAAAGCAGAGCGCTTTTTCAAAGTGCGAGGAATTAAATACCAGTTTATCGATATGAAAGAAAGGGGAATGAGAAAAACAATCGTGGATTTTACGACCGACATATCCTGTATGGTATGATTTTACTGTAAGAAATAAAACCACGAGAGAGAGGAAAAAATATGCGAGTGATACATTTTGAAGACGATTCCATGAAACATAGCAAAATTGCAAGAGAGTTGCAATCTTGTGGGATTCAAGAAATCGAATGGGTTAGAACTCTGAATGACGGAATTCATAAATTGACATTAGAAGATAACACTTATGATCTCATCATTTCAGATATGTGGTTTCCGAAGGAAAGTGGAACTCCTGATGAGGAATCTGGACATGAGTTGATTACGTTTGCGAAGAAACATGAACTAAATATTCCAATTATTATCTGCTCTTCGATACAATATCGAATCCCAGACATATTAGGAGCAATCCATTATTCTGATAAAAGTAATTGGGAACAGGAATTAAGAGAATTGGTCAATCAAATAAACTGCTAATCCCAAAAAGATAAAGAATAAACCTGCTAATACAGGTACTTCATTAAGTGAAACAAAATAAAAGATTGGCTTATAAACCCTTATGGCAAACATATTGTCATAGGGTTTTTTTTATACCTGAAGAAGATGCACCGTAAAATTTACGAGTGGGATAACGGACGTTTTAAAATATAGTTACAACGAAAACAAAGCATCGCTTTTTGAAAGGAGAAAAAGAATTATGATAATACGTACTCCTAATGTCATAAAAGAAAATGCAAGAGGATTTCTTTCTTGCACCATACAGGACGAGATGTTCGCCAATAGAGAAATTCACTGCATTGGTGATATTGATCAAGAGTCAGTAAATTCCTTAATATCCCAAATTTTGTACTTGTCAGCACAAGATCCGCAAGGCGAAATCACCATGTATATCAACAGCCGCGGTGGGGAGGTGGACAGTGGACTCGCACTGTATGATGTAATGCAGGCAACAGATTGCCCTATTCGGACTGTGTGCTTAGGAATTGCGGCGAGTATGGGCGCGTTGCTCTTTGTGGCAGGTGATAAAAGAGAAATCTTTCCACATGGCAAAATAATGATACATGATCCATTAATAACGAATGGTTTGGGAGGAAGTGCGCTAAACATTAAAACGATTAGTGACAATTTACTTCGAACGAGGGAAATCACCGGAAAAATTTTGGCAAAGCATACCGGAAAGACCTTGGAAGAAATTTTTGAAAAGACTGCCACCGACTCCTATTTCTATGCAGAAGAAGCAATTAAATATGGGCTGGCAGATAACATAATTGATAGTTTGAAAGGACGGTAAGTATATGGCATCTACATTTCGCATTCTTGCAGAGAATATATATATGGACAATAATACCTGGAATACAGGCATTAACAATAATGATTTGATTATCGGACCGTCTGGCTCCGGTAAGACAAGAAACTATGTAAAACCCAACATTATGCAGTGCAACGAAAGCATAATCGTCGCTGATACAAAGGGCACTCTGTGCGAGGAAATGTCTCCCTTGCTGAAGCAGGAAGGTTATCATGTAATTTGTATAAGCTTCAAGGATATGAAGAAATCGGACGGATACAATCCTTTGAATTATATCCGGTACGATAAGAAGACCAAAAGCTATAGCGAGAAAGACATTCTGACAATTTCAAGCTGTATTATACCAGAAGCAACCTATGCAGATCCTTATTGGAATTTAGCAGCAAGACAGTATTTAACATGTTTTATCGCGTATGTGATGAATTATCTTCCAGCAAAAGAGCACACTTTGGAATATGTTTTAAAGATGTTTGAGCTGTTAAAGGTAAATAGTCCTGAGTTTGACATACTGATGGAAGAAGTTTTAGAACTCCATCCAGATGGTATGGTTGCAAAGCAATATCGCACAATAAAGAGCAATCGAATCTCAGAAAAAACGAACAGTTCCATTGTAGCGGTCCTTTCAACCTATTTGGATCCACTTTCTTTTTATGATGCAATACAAGTGTATCGAAAAAAGCATACAATAGAATTTCAAAGGTTGGGAAAAGAAAAGACAGCAGTTTTTCTTGAAATATCAGATACTGACCGCTCTCTGGATGCTTTGGTAAATGTGTTTTATACGCAAGCACTTCAGGTGCTATGTGAGAGTGCAGATAAGGATTATGCTACGCACAGATTGGACGTTCCGGTAAGAATTATCTTGGATGATTTTGCGGCAAATGCCTATATTCCTCAGTTTGACAAGATTATTTCTGTTATTCGTTCCCGTGAAATATATGTAAGCGTTATTTTACAAAGCATTACACAACTAGAGAGCATGTACAGTAATGCATGTGCAAAGACAATCATCAACAATTGTGATAATTGTCTATATTTGGGAGGACAAGACCCAGATACTGCAATGTATATTGGAGAAAAGGCGAACCTTCCATCCAACCGAATTCTGGAAATGCCATTATCCGATGCATTGCTTTTTTGCAGAGGCCAAAAATATCGTAAAGTCCAAAAATTTGATATTACGAAACACGAAAAATATGAGCTGTTAATGAAAGGAGAGCAAACAAGAAATGAGAACAATGAATACAATGAGAACAGTAGATAGATACCAATTATACCAGACCGTTACAAACATCTTATCCAGTCCGGAAATCAATACAGATGATCTACGGATATATGAAAACGTTAATGCTCAGAATTTCTTGCTGTGGAATAAGAAGGAGCAGAAATATATTCCATATGGACGGAGAAAATTGATTGTTCCTCTGCTTGTATGTAAAGGAAACAAGATCATATTTACAATTAGTGAAAAAGGCGATGAAGAAAAACATCAATTACATTCGCGCTTTCCATTAAAAGGGGTTATCAATACATACTTTGATTTCAACAGCAAAAGTATGGAACCCTACACGGTAATTACGCTTTTAAAAGGAATCCTGAATTCATCAGCAGATTTTAGCCATTACCCTATTTTGGAGACTTCCATGCACCCATTTGTACAAGGAAAAAAATTCCACAAGGAAGAAGAATTCTATGATTTTTTGACTGAACAGTATGCAGTAGAAGCTTATAAAGGAGTTGAAGAAAATGTAAAAACAAGATACTATCCGACTGCCTATGGGACAGATATAGGAATTCTTAAAGCTTATGAATATGACAAAAACAAAAATAGAATAATTGAAAAGCTGTTTTTCCTCGAAAAAAGTCTCGATAAAGTAAAAGAAATCGTGGAATGGTCAGAGCAAAAAGGCCTATGGTTAAGGACGAATAAGAAGTTATCCTTGAATCAGCGAATTGAAAATGCAGAAAATTTGATAGCGTGCAAAGGCAGAGAAACCATTAAAGACTTTGAAAAATTTGCCGCAATAAAATTGGTTGATTATATGAGCGAGAACCCCACGGAATTGGAACAAATTCAGAAATTCCTGGGATTAATGGAGGAGCAGCTGCAAGAAATCACATTTGTGGAAACTGCAAAGAAATTTAAGATTGCTGTAGATAACCACGTAGATGAGGTATATTTTTATATTTCTTTGCTTGAAATACCGATTAACAATTATTTTTTATAGGAACCGTTGGGAGGTTAAGCATGAAAAAAATGCCAAATGAAGGATTGGAAGAAAGAATCCAGAAAGCAACCATAAAAAAGGAGGAAATACAAAAGGAAAAACTAAAAGAAAAAGGGATAGATGCTGACTCTATTTTTTATAATCGCATTTTTGGTATGGAAGCGCAAGAGTTTTTAAACCTCGCGGCACATTATAGTAAAAAGAAATACTATCATTGGCTTATTGAAAAAATGAGTGAAGACAATAGAAAGAGCCAAATTGTATGCTGCGAAATACAAGACGAAGAGGGGGTAGAAAAAGAGAGTTTTTATAACTTGTTCGTCAAAATATTTGCGGATATGGAGGATGTATAATAGAATGAAAAGAAGGAAAAAGACTAAAGTTTGATAGAAAACTATCTTTTTATGAGGTGTTCACATGACAATAGAAAATGTAACAGACCGTGAATTAGCGGTATTAGATTTTAGAAAAAATAAAGTAAAGCAAAAGGTGCGAGAAATCGAGAGTATTCTTTCGGGGAGTATGCTCAAGTTGAGCGATTGGATTGAAATAGACGGCAAGTACTCAGAGGCAAAGACCTGGAAACTCGTGGATCAGTTGATTGGTTGCTTAGAGCGCTACCGTAAAAGCCAATACGAGGAAGTAGAGGAGACACTATACCAGGAAGATGAGGAAATACTATCCGAAGCGGAATATCAGTTTTATCGCAGCTTTTTGTACTGTGCAATTCGAATTGCGAATCTGAATCCATGGTGGTATTGGGCAACGTCGGGAACCTTTGAGGACATTAACAGAATGGCCCGTGAATTGGAGAAAAATTTTTATTATCTAGAAGACGATTTATATGCTACAGAGATATGCATGGAAGAAACTATGGACGGATTTCTTGGCTGTATGGATGATTTGTATCGAAGAATTACGGGGGAAGAAATATCTACTTCATTTACGAGCTTGCAGAAGGAAAAGGCGAAGAAGACTTCTATTTATATGGATTATGAAATGGCAGTGGAGCAGTGCGCCGAGCAAGAAGAGATGAGAGAACTGTATTTAGAACAGAACTACCATACAGAGGAAGAAATGCAAGAGGGAGCAGAAGAGTATCTGTATGAAAGCGAGCGCGAGCATCAAATGGAAGAGGACATCGCAGCTTTACCACATAAGGAAGAAATATGCAAACAGTATCAACTGTTTCGCGCGGTATTCTTTAATACATACATTCGTAGTAACTTTGTCGAGACCATTGATGCGCTTTTAACTGTATTCTTCTACATCAATAATCAATCCATATTTAGCGATGACGAGGAATTCTTCAAAATTTACACGCTGTTGAATAAAATCGTGAAAGAAGCGAAACATGGGGAAAAGAGAGGTGAGTAGATATGGCATTCAAGGATGATTTCTACCTAATGCTGCAAGACGACTTTCATAGTAGTTCTCCTGTTTCAAACGCCTATATCTACAAGTATATAGCCCAAGAAAAGAAAGAAAAGGCGAATATTAAGAGAGATGGATACAGCATATTATTATCCATCGATGAAGAACTAAAGGAAAATAAAAACGACAAATCATGCTTAATTGGTCTATTAGAAGTTCTTTCAAGCAATAGTAAAATTAAAATGGATCATACATTTCAAGAATTTGTATCTCAATATGGTTGCACACTTGGTGGGGAAGAAGCTTTCAAAGGTGTTAGAAAGAATATACAAAAGTATGCAAAACTTGCAGAATTACTAAAGAATTATTCTGGGGACATCGCCTTTTCACCAGAACAACTGAGTGATTTCTGTCAGATGGCGATGGAAAAAATGATACTTATTGATATTGGAACCTTCTTTTATGACGTAGGGTATCCTCTCAGCAAAACCTTGAAGCCTTCCAGAAAAAGAGACCGTACGATCAACATAATAGATGGTTTTCTGACAGAAAAGCACCTGACATTGACGGTGCCGAACTCAAATACAACAGTAAGTAGAATGGATGATGAGGCGTATCTTTCCCAATGTGAGCAGTTATACGAAATTATGAAAAAGACCAATAAATGTGAGGCAGTAATTCCTTTGGTAATTGATGAAAGGACTGCATCTGGACTATATATTATTGGAAAAAAGTATTACGAGAACAAAGCCTGGATTGGTGTTAACCTTGGAAAAAGATATCAAAATAACAGCTGCATTTATGGAATTATAGGGTTTCGTGACAGACCAGCAGGCTTACCAACATTGGAAATCAATGTAGACTGTGACATTTATAATAACGATAGCTATGGATTTAATGAGGACATTCACGAAGCAATCAAATGGTTAAAAAATGGAGAAGACAATGGAAAAGGCGACCTATATGGAGGGTTTGCTGACTGTAATGGATTTTCACCAGAGAATTGTCCAGACATATTTTTGCGCTATTTTGAAAGAGATGATTTTACCGATTCGTTCTCATGTAGTGAAGAGGAAATAATGGAAACAAGAAGAATGTTTGAGCAAGAAGAGAACATGATTATGAAGAATAGGCGCTAAGCATTGTCGAAGGAGGGGGCGAAAAGCTATGAAATATCACATTTTTAATAACAAAACAACCGTAACAGTTGATGATAGCATAATAAAACGTGCCAATAGCTACCGACGTAAACCATTGAACGATGTAAATATTGAATGCATTCTATTAAGCTATGGTATTGAAGAGGAAACAAATGCATCTTCTTCCTATATTAATGAATGCATTGAAAATGGATTACTAGATGAAATTTATATCCACGAAAATATGAGTGAACTAGCTGAAAAAGCGAATGCATTTGTGAAAGAGCACTATAAAAACGAAAGTAATAAGACGCATTGAAATTAGATGAGTATAGCTTTTGGTGATTTATAAAATGAATGAACATTATTCATTGACATTTACAGGGTGATGTGCTAGGATACGTTTGTCAGGAGGAATTCGTATGCGAATAGTGAAAGATCCAGATACCCGTAAAGAAGAAATCCTTATTGGCGCATTAAAGGTATTTGCTCGTAAAGGCTATGATAAGACAACAATTACAGACATTGCAAAAGAACTTGGCATTTCACAAGGATTATGTTATCGATATTATGAGTCCAAAGAGGCGATTTACGACACTGCCCTTGACCAGTACGCCGAACGCATTGTTTCAGAGAAGATAAAACGCTTTTCTACGAATGGAGCTACATTAAAAGAACAGATTCTCACATTTTCAGGTGATTTGAAAGAGTATAAACAGTCAGAAATGGAAGACTCCTTAATGTATGGATTGTTTCATGGAGAGAATAGTAAAAAGATGCATGATCAATTAATCCTGAAAACGGCGGAAAAACTGGTTTCACATATCAAAGAGGTGTTGACCCAAGCAAAAGAGCGTGGCGAGCTTCAATTTGAAAATGTTGATACATTAGCCTACTTCTTTGTATATGGACAAGTTGGTCTGCTATTAGCAGAGGGCGATACGCCAGAATGTAAACAGAAAATACAGGAGTGTCTGTTAGAAATACTACACTTATAAAATCTCCCCAGATAGTTAGTCTGGGGTAAAATTATAAACCGGAAATGAATGATATTCATTCATAAAATGAGAGATTACACGAAAAAGACAAATTCACTTTTTCAAAAAAGATAAATATGTAAAAGAAGTTATTTTGGAGGAACGAACCATGAAATCAATTATTGTATATTCATCAAAACATCATGGAAATACATACAAACTTGTGGAAACCATTTCCACCAAACATCAGGTAGAAACAGTGAATGCAGCTGAAATCAAAGAAAAAGATCTGTCTGAGTATGACTTGATTTGCTTTGCTTCTGGAATTGACTTTGGCAAATTCTATCAGGAAGTGGAAGACTTTGCCAAAGAGAACCTACCAGAAAATAAAAAAGTCTGCTTTCTCTATACGTGTGCGATGAAGAGAGAAGGCTTTACAAAGAGCATTCTAGAGGTGTGCCAAGAAAGAAATGCTACCGTCGTGGGTGAATATGGGTGCAAAGGGTACAATACCTACGGACCATGGAAAATAATCGGGGGAATGAATAAGTCACATCCAGACAAGCAAGAATTACAAGAGGCAGTAGAGTTCTACGAAGGGATACTTGCTTAAAGAGAGTTGTACTTGAATAAAGATTGAGATATTGCTGTAAAAGTAAATGTTGCGGTATAATTGAAGTTAGGAGGAGAAACCAATGAAAAATATATGGAAAGTTTTGTTATACTACGCACTGATTCCATTTATCGCAAGTTTACTTGGACTTATATTTGAACTTGGGGGACTATCAGAAGTCAATATCTATATGATTCCCATTTGCGTGGGAATCGCGTATCTATTGCTTCGAAATAAGATAGATGTGTCGTTTGCAGCAAAAGTGAATGGAGTTTTGACGCTTTTTCTTATTGTGTGCTTTACCATCATGATGTTGTGGGCTTCAGGAAACATAGAAAGCATTTTAATGTCCAAATTCTGCTGGCTAATTCTTCCTTTCGCGCCAATTATGTGGATTCAAATCATGATGGGAAGAAGTGTGGTTCTTTATGTGACTGCATTAGGTTCTTATTTTATGGCATTTATGGTTTCTGCATATATTGGGAAAAGTAAGAGAAAAAAGGTTGATGTTCTATTGGTAGTTGCTATGGCCTGCGTCATAACGAGCTACGCCTCATATTGCAACAGACCTGCCGCAAAATATGGAGGACATGGATTTGATTATATGCATGGCTTCTCCAGCACAGATTTTGAAGACTATATGGTCTATAGCAAGAATTCGAAACTTGTTACGCTAGATACCAAAGCAACTTTAGCCATTGAAAACGTAGAAGATATGCCAATATTGGACGGAGCCGAGGCTTGCTATCCGCTATATGCTGCATTTGCGAAAGCCACATACAAAGACATTGATACAATAGAAGAAAAATGGTTGCAGGAATCCGATGCACCGTATTGTAATGGAAAGATAGTAACCTTTACAAACTCAGTTCGAGGATTTGAACGTTTGCTAGCTGGCGCAGAGGAAGCAGGAAAAGGCGACGAAGGCATTGATATGTTTTTTGGCGCTAAGCCATCTGCTTCTCAGCTTCAGATGGCGAAAGACATGAGGATTGAATTAGAAATCACACCAATAGCTAGAGAAGCATTTGTTTTCTTTGTGGAGGAGGATAATCCCGTCAATGATCTTACAGAGGAGCAGCTTAAGGCCATATATCATGGCGATATCACCAATTGGCTTGCGCTTGGGGGAAAGAATCAGGATATTGTTGCCTTTCAACGGCCAAAGAACTCGGGCTCTCAGACGATGATGGAGTATTTTATGGGGGATATTTCTCTGAAAGAGCCGCAGTCCTTTGAGACCGCAGATGCAATGCTAGGAGTTATTAAGGAGGTTGCCCAATATAACAATGAAAGTGGTGCCATCGGATACTCTTTTCGCTATTTTGTAGATGCACTTAATCAGGAAAAAGGCGTGAAAATGCTTTCAATTAATGGGGTAACTCCTTCCCTAGAGAATATTGAAAGCGGAACGTATCCACTTGTAACTAATGTATGCTTAATTACCCGGAAAAACGATGCAAATCCATATATTCAGAAAATGACAGACTTTATTCTATCTGAAGATGGACAGAAAATCATTAGAGAGACAGGATATGCCGGCATTGGCAACTAAATAAGGATTAGAATGAAAAAACTACCAAATTCAGGGCAACTAGGAGGAAATATAGGCAATGTTTTATCAGGAAGACAACTCATTCAACGATATAAGAGAAAAATCGCTAAACCAATGGCTTGAGGAAATGGAGAAACATGAAGATGTTGCGGTACGTGGCGGTGTTAAACTCACTCGCCAATATATGCAGTATTTAAAAGATGAAATCAACCGATTAAAAGAAGAAAATGAGTTGAAAAACAGCTATCTGAAGAAGATGGCGAAAAAGAGGGAACAATAATCGAAAAATTTGTGCTCCATAGCTGTAAATGGAATTAAGAATAAGAGATGGTAGCAGCTTCGTCTCATAAACTAGGTTTATGAGATGGAACTGCTACCATTTTATGTTGCTACGCCATCAATTATTCATCAATTTTTATATAGTCTGGAACCTCGCGCATACGCTCGTTTTTGGCGTAATGCTTTCGAGTTGTGTTGACATCTTTGTGACCTAACGCTTCTGCGGTCATATAGATATCCCCGGTTGCATTGTATAAATCCGTGCCGAAGGTGCTACGAAGCTTATGACAGGATATATTCTTGTTCTTTACAACAGATGCCGCTGCTTTCACCACATTTTCAACTTGGCGGACAGAAATGCGGCGCCGGTGTAGAGACAGAAATAGAGCATCATAATCAGAATCGCCCTCTGGTGGCAAAAGTTTTGGACGTGAATATTCCATGTAGAATCCTAGTTCGTCGGCAACTTCATCGTTGAAGAAAATCTGAACATTTGCTCCGCCTTTTCTCGTGACAAGAACGGAATTGGTATCAAAGTCGATATCGGATACGTTGATTCCTACGAGCTCAGACACACGGAGTCCAGTTCCTAGAAACAGGTAGCAGATGGCAATATCGCGATATTTGGTATAATTTTCTTTAATTGCCTTGGATTTCTCACTCATATTGTCACAAAGAGTTAATTCCTGAAGAACCTTCTTCTTTTCTTGCTTTTCGAGCACTGTGATAGGCTTTTCGTGGACCTTTGGCGCATCGAGAAGGGTACAGGGATTAAGGGACAAGTATTTGTGCTTTACCATGTAATGAAAAAGCGAACTAATACTAGCATATTTACGCTTTTTGCCCGCATCTCCGTTCATATAGTTCTTATCATTCTTGGTATATGTCTGTACATGCGATAGGAAATCACTGATATCATGGTCTGTAATCTGGGCAAGAGCCTCAATCGAAAAGTCTCTAGGATGAAGC